>CAKPHO010000015.1 GCA_934162195.1 uncultured Bacilli bacterium | reverse complement strand
ATTACTTATAATACTAAAACAAAATATAATGATATTATATTTGAAGATATAAAATTTGATTTTATAAATGGAAAAATAGTAAAAGCAACAGCTAAGGAAAACTCTAAAGAACTAAATGAAATTCTTGATACAGATGAAGGAGCTAGATATATTGGAGAATTTGCATTTGGACTAAACCCATATGTTAATAATACAATGTGTGATACATTGTTTGATGAAAAAATAAATGGAAGTTTTCATTTAACTCCAGGAATGGCACTAGAAGAAAGTGATAACGGAAATAGGTCAGCAATTCATTGGGATATAGTTAAAATTCTTAGAAAAGAATTTGGTGGTGGAGAAATTTATTTTGATGATATACTAGTAATGAAAGATGGAAAATTTATATTAGAAGAGCTCAAAGAATTAAACGCTGAAAATTTAAAATAAACATTGAAACAGAGTTCTAATCATAAAACTCTGTTTTATCACTAAAAAATAAATGATAAATATATTTAATTATAACAAAAAATTGTTAAAAAATATATGATGGAGTAGGGGGATAGCTATATTTTTAATGTTGTGAATTTATATTTAATGTAAATATTTTATATATTAAAAAATAAAAAAAGATATATAAAAATTTTGTGCAAAGTTTTTACAAAATAGAATTCGCTTCAGATTTATAATTAAAAATTTTTAAAATAAAAAATAAAATTACAAAAATATTGTATTTTAAAATTTTCAAAATTATAAATTAAAGATTTTAAATTTATATAATTTTTTAAAACGAACATTTGTTAATTGTAAATTTTAATGTTTGGTTTTGAATTAATATTAATTTCATTATTATAATTTAAACTTAAGAAAATCAATTTTAAACCAATTATAATTTTAGTTATATATATATTGTTTAGTATTTTAGCAAAATATTGATAATTCTGGGCTTGAGAGATTTTAGATAAAAAATAACCAAATTTTTTATACTTATATAAATATATAAAAAACTGAAAAAATACCTAAAAAAACGACGCACGAGAATCTATTTTAAGCCGTTTTTATTTTTAAGGCTTATAGTTTGTTGTTGGTAAAATACGGCAAATATAGAGAAATAGGCATTTTGAAGATTTTTGGAAAATTTATATAAAATATAATATGAAATAAAAATTATTAAGTAATAAAATTAAATTTTAAATAGAAAAATTATTTAGATGTAAAATTATAAGGATAAATTATAAAACTGATTTAAAATTGATTTTAGAAATAAATATCTGAGACTAGACTAACATTATTACAAGTAATAAATTATAAAGTAATAACGTTAGTCAAACGATAGCTAATAAATAGTTAGTAAAGCTGTTAAGGCTAGTGGTTACAAGAACTTGTGAGTAGGACCTTGATAAGGGTTCTATTATTTTGCTCCTATCTCTTATTGCACAAAACTTTGATTTTGTGCAATGTTTGATATTTGAAAATAATAAGGATAAGGTTTTCCCTATCCTTTATTTTTAAATATTGTTCCATTTAATGGATTTTCTTTTAAATAATTTTCTATATCACTTAATATTATATCAATAAATATTTCTATCTTATTTACATTTGACATTATAAAATCATCATCTAAACCGCTAATATTATCTAATTTCTTTTTAATTCTATTAATCTTACTTGATACTTTGCTCATTAATAACACCTTCTTCTATTTTCTTACAACATTCATAACAATATATATGCTCAAAGTTATCCTTAGCAGTTTTATACATAAAACTAGTCCAACTTAAAGAATATTTATTGTTTTTCTTACATAAATAACATTAACTAAGACCATTCCCTATAGCTTGCTGCATCACTTCCACCTCACTTTTTGATTATCCATAAAATAATAAAATATAGTTTTTCTCAAAACTTCTGTTGCTATAGAATTATTAAATTTGATTTTATATCCACCTTCAAATAACTCTTTTATTTTTTCTCTATACCTTCTCGATAAATCTTGTATAGGAAATCCGTTTTGAACCGCATACAATAACGCAAATAAAGTTCTATCTTTATAACTTTCAAAAGAATAGATATATTTATTTAAATATAAAGTAGGAAAATTATTGTCATAATTCAATAATTTAACATCACTTATACAAAAATCGTCAAGTTCTCTGGTTATTTCAACCCTTGTTAATTCTCCTTGTATATTTAAATTACTTTCTTTTTTCTTATTATAAATTTTTAGTCGTCCGTCTCCTTTCCCTATACATATTGTCTTGTCATCATATCCATTACTAATAGTTAAATTCCTTCTTTTTCCACTTATATCTGTAATAATTTCTAATATATTTATTTTTATATCTATAGCTAAGTCATAACTTTTTATATACCATTTACCACTTAAACTTAATAAATATTTCAATATTTTATTATCTTTAATTTTATTAGGATTAAATTCAATGGTAAAATTATATTCTGCACCTTCATAAAAAGAACGTCTTTCTGTATTATGGCAAAATCCAAACCAAAAATTTTTCCCTTCTTCTATTTCTATATCATAATTATAAAAAAATTGTTTTAATTGTGGTGTTGTCCATTGTTTTTTCACATAACTAGCCCAACATGTTTTTAATCTAAATTCTATCTCTGTAAATGTTGAATAAGTCAAAGAAGTTTTTAAACGTATCATATCAACAGAATATGTCATATTGTCAACTTTTCTTTCATTTATATACATTTTTACACTTCCTTTTTATATTTTTCGAAACACCCGAAGTAGTTTACAATTAAATCGTTCGCCAAACTGTTTTTCGTGTGCCTTGAACTATATATTTTTCAACGAAAAATAAACTTTTTTCTATTTTTTTACTTGTAATATATTACAATAAATACCGCCTGTTGGAGACGCGGTATTTATTTTTGTTCGTGTTCGCCTTTAGCGGACGACTATGTCGTCCTAGTCTTTAGGGGGACTATCCCCCTCCTACGATAGCAAACATTAAGAAATTGTAGCTGACGCACAATTTCTAAATGCAGCTAATCGTACCCCCCGCATACCAGAGCAAGCCTTTGAGGGGAACAGGGCTACTAAGCGAACACTATTCACTAACAACCTTATCTTTATTTATAATATAACTATAAATTACTTTATTTACGTATAAATTAGCTTCAGCTTTTGTATAGAGTTTAGCTGGAAACAATAAAATACCATTTACTTTTACAGGTTTTTGTTTTCTATTAACAAATTTCCAATATCTATCAACAATATAATTTATAGAATAACCATATTGATATAATTCAATTATTCTTTCATCACTCATATTATCTTCTTCCCTTCTTATTATCTATTAAAACTACAGTTTCTTTGTTTACTACTTCTTTTACTTCTTCTTTAAATCCACTTTTTCTTAAGTTTTCTATAACTTTATATGTATCATAAGAATTTCTAAGCTCATCATTATGAACAAAGAAATACATTCCTCTATTTTTCCATTCTTGTACATTTCCTTCACTATCAAGAATTGGTTCAACTCTTCTAACTATAGTTATACAACCGGAAGAGCGTAGTACACCTACGCACTTCCGTTGCTTGAGACCTTATAGCTTTAGCTAATAAATAAAAATTTTGTGAAGTTCCTAAAATTATTCTTCTATTTTTACGGTTTTGTGTTATTATTCCAAGCATTTCTCCAGGGAAGTTTTTACTATCATTAGAGCTAAACCAATTTTGTAGTTCGTCCATTCCAACAATTACACCTTGCTTACCGTTTTTATAATCTATAAGCATTCTCCAGTCTTTAAGTTCTTTTGTTTGAAAAGTTAAACCAAAATTAGTAGTAACTTTAGCTAATGGATATTCTTTGCTCATTCTATTTATAAATTCAACCATAGACATTGTTTTTCCACTTCCTTGACGACCTTCGAAAATAATTAAACCTTGATATTTAAAAAATTCAGGGTCTTTTTCAAATAAATCATCTGTAAACCTTTTAGGAAATGAAATAAAAAGTTTTTTCAGAACTCCGTCTTGTTTCACCCAAACATGATTACCTTTTTTAAATCTCTTCCCTTGAGTTAATCCAATAACAACATTAATACTAACTAAAAAAGTATAAATAGCTATAATTATTAATAAACCATAAAAGGGATATTTTAACATAGCAACAATCATTTTTAAAATATTAAATACTATTGACCACATCATTTTAAAATACTTCTCCTCTCACTCAGATTAGTTTTAAAACTATTTTCAATAAATTGACTATAATTATTATATAAAGTATCAATATCTTTATCTATTTCTAGTATTTTATAAAATAAATAACAAAAAGAAACACATACAACAATAAACAATACTAAACTAATAACAAACATTACATTATCCCCTTTAATACTTTTATTGGACTATCAAAATACTTGAACAATCCAACATTTTCAAATCTTTTATCTTTTTTAATATACTTAAAATAACAATAACTCAATTCTATAAAAAATAAATAAAAATAAAATAAAGAAACAATAATTTTAAATAAAATATTCAAAAAGTTCATAATATCCCCTCCTTTTATAATATAGGTAATAAATCCCATATAGTTTTTATCAAAGAAACAATAGCTCTAAATACAAACATACCAAAAACAAATGCAAATAAAGGTATTAAATTCCCCCACGGAAACAAATAAGCAACAACGGCAATAAAATTTTGAATAACTGAAATACTAGAAGCTATATCAACAACAAAATTTAAAACAGATAAGGGGGCTAATAAAATATTAACAATACCTTGTAAAATTCCTAAAATTAAATTCAATATCATAATATAACACCCCCTTATTTTTGCCTACGTGTAAGTGAGTTTCTTCTACCAAAACCGAATTTGTTGTATGCTTCAATATCACTAGACGCAATACTAACATCATCATAACCGCCACCAACACCACTAATAATATTAGGTAAATTAACAAATATTCTCCATAAAAAGAACACATATATAAACGCAGAAATAATCAAATCTCCATACTCCTTATAAGGAACATACCACGATAAATCCATAACAGTAATAGTCCCAGTATAATATTTATTATTGTTTAATGTTAATGTGATTTTTGGCAATGATTCTACATTATTAAACATATCCTTAAGAGTATTTACTGTAGTTGTTATAGTATCAATAAAAGAAAAATGACTTTTTACTGAATTAACTAAACCGTTAATACTATCCTCGGAAGGAACAAACAATGACTTTAATAGATTCCCTAATAATTCAATTATTTTTTTACCGATAAAATTATCATCAAATGGATTAATATAACTTAAAGCTTCTTTTATAAATTCAAAGAAATTTTTTAAAAAGAAATTATCACTAAAAGGATTTATATAATCTAACAAAGAACCTATGCCATTCGTAATATTCTCAAAAGTAGATTTAAGCCCTTCCACAATCCTAGAAGGCAAATTAACAATGGAATTAATAATTTTGTTAAACCAGCTAGAGTTGTCGTTATCTCCTTCGCTTCCCCCAGTTCCACCACCTTGGCTAGAATTGGAACTGGAGGAGCCTGAAAAACCACTTTATTACTATCATTCATATCATATATATCAACAGTAGAATAAACCAAACCTAAACAATTGCTAAAAGTATCATACTCTCTTAAACTATTACTATTTGCAAAATCAATAAATTTTTTTCCATCACTTTGTGTTGTTGCATATATTTTATTATAAGTTCTATAATATTTTTTAATAGAACTAAAACTTTTATCCGTATAATATTGTACAGATGGATAACCACCCCTTGTACCATAATTAAAGAACCCGTCATTATCCTTAGTATAAAATAATAGAAAAGATGAGTTACTATCATATGCAATAATATAATTAATACAACCTTCTGGTAAATTATAATAATATGTACTATCATTAAAATCAAAAGATTTTTCACTAGAAGCAAAAACCTTTGAATTTAAAGAACATAAAATAAACAATAAGCCTAAAATAATAAATATTTTATTTTTTAATAAATTTTTCATAAAAACTCCCTTCTAAAATAAAAAGGACAGAAATTTTTTAATATTCCTATCCTTCTTATATTTCTCTTTAGTATATTATGCACTATGTAGTATTGATTGAATAAATGCAATACCTTTTCTTAGTGCAATAAATGTTATCATTACAGGAATACATACTGGTAAAATTCCTAATATTTCATTCAAAACACCAGATAGCATTTCACTAGTAACAACTTTGGCTAATACACCAGTAACTGTTGCTTCTTCCATAATAAAACACTTCCTTTTCTTTTGTATTTCTTTTAGTTGCTATTAAGCACTATGTAATATTGATTGAATAAATCCAATACCTTTTCTTAAAGCTATAAATGTTATTAAAACAGGTATACAGATAGGTAATACCCCCACTACTTCATCAAGTACACCGCCTAACATTTCAGCAGTAACAATAGTTTTTAACATGGCAATCTACTCCTTTCATCTTTTGTTAAAATTGAAATATCATATCAAAAAATTTGTATATATATTTTAATATGATACATAATACAAAAAAGATTAAAAAGCATACAACAACACTCAAATCAGTATGTATTAATTCTAATAATTCTAATTCAGTCATATTATATACTCCCTTCTCTTTTGTATTTTATATAAATTAATATTTATATACATTAGTCCTCATCAACAAAATTTGTTGAAACATCTATTAACTCTAAAGAAATACTATTTGTATAAATAGTAACATTAAAATCAAGATTGATTTTTGTGTATGCTTCTAAAGCTTTTAATGTATTTATTAATTGTATTTTATCTTCAGCAATTTTAAATTTTCTTTCGTTAATTTCATTGTTGTTTCCTAATTCATCAACTTTTAAAACATAACTAGGTTTATAACTTATCTCTTCGCCATTAGCATTTTTAAAAGTTCCACCTGGTTTATGTGTTATTGATTTAAAAACAAAATTTCCTTTACATTTCATTCCTTATATTCCCCCTTGTACAAAAAATTAAATATACTCTCACATAATCTATTTATAGAAGTTAAAGCTATTTCAACACTATGAATTGTATCACTTAACTCAATACTTTCATCATAATCGCTACAATGTAATAATTCGACTTTGTTTTCAATTAAAATATTAGTTAAAGAACCAGTATAAAATAATAAATTTGAGTATATTTCTAATAATTCATCTCTTGTATATTCATCATTAGCTTCAAAAACTTCATTAATTTTCACTTTTAAAACTCCTATTTTTTATTAGTCCCCCACCATAACACCAGACTGGGGACATAGTCTAACGTTATAATGTTTCTAGCGATGAAAGTTTTATCAAAAGACAAATAAAGGAGCTAATGAACAAAATAATACATCGCTAGCATAATAACAATAGACGTACTTCGCTTAGCTTTTCCAATCTAGTGTTATTGAAAATACAACTTTTTAGTTGTATTTAATAGGATTATACAACTATTTTGTTGTATTGTCAAGACAATTAATTAATTGTATGATATTTTTTTTAAAAGGTGATTAAAATGTATATGGAAAGACTTAAAATGTTAAGAGAACAAAACGAAAAACTACAAAAAGATATAGCTAGTGTATTAAATATGAAACAACAACAATATCAAAGATATGAAAATGGAACAACGGAAATGTCAATAGGTCTATTAGATATATTAGCAGATTATTACAACACTAGTGTAGATTATATAATAGGTAGAACAAACGAAAAAAGACCATATCCAAAAATAAAATAAATTAATTATGATAAACTCAGGCGAATTTATTAATTTTTAGTAATATATAGCTACATCTTACGAATATTATGTATTACAAAATAAAAAAACAATTTTATAGGGCATTTATGCCCTATTTTTATGCAATAAAAAACAAGCAAAAAAAATAATGCTTATATTAGCATCGTATTTACAATTAATAGTATTACGTTTAGTTTACTGAAATGTTGAAACAAAGATATATAAAGACTTTAAAAAATTATTGGAAATTTATGTAATAAGTTAAAGTAAACCTCAAACTTTGATTTTGTGCAATGTTGTGTAAATGAAAATAGAGCCTAAAAGTTTTCTTTTAAGCTCCACTCCTCTATTCTATATCATTTTTAAAACTCTTACTTGCTTTTTCCAAAAATATCCTTAAATAAAATTTAATTTTATTACCTATTCTACCTGATGTTTACTATATGTTTTCTTTGCACAAATTAATGCTATAACCATCATAAAAATATAAGTAATTAT
>CAKPHO010000014.1 GCA_934162195.1 uncultured Bacilli bacterium | reverse complement strand
TAGTTGCCTTAACTCTTTTAATAGCGCAGTCTAATCCTAAAGAAAAAGAAATATTAATCGATTTAGTTATGAATTTTTTAAATTAGTATAAATGCCACAAAATTTATTGACAATAAATAAACCCAAATTGTATAATTAATACAGTAAAGTAGTGGTGGTATGGTTAAAGAGATAAATATGAAATTAACTCAAAACTCAACCTGTGGGGGTATTTAATCAAACTGTAATATTAAATAGAAAAGAAAACACAATGAAAATAGGATTTTAATATCCTAGGTTTTTTGTGCTTTGTATATACACCTTTATAAGAAGTAGGATGTTTTATAGGCACATAAACGTATTAAAATTTGTATTATGGCTAGATGTTTATAAGAACTAAAAAGGGTATACTTAGAAAGTATAATAAAGAGAGGAGTAAGAAATATATGAAAAAGAAAGGATTTACTTTAATAGAATTATTAGCAGTAATAGTAGTATTAGCAATCATCGCATTAATAGCTACCCCAATAGTAATGAATGTAATAAAATCTAGTAAGGATTCTGCTAATAAAGTGAGTGCAAGCAATTTTGCTAGTGAGGCTAATAAGTATGTAGTAGAAGAAAGATTAAATGGAAATATTGTTAATGGGAATATTTTTAATAAAGTATCAGAAAGAATGAATGGAAAAAAGCCAATATCTGGAAATGTTTATTCTGATGATAATGGAAACATTGCTTTAGCTTTAGTATTTGATAATAGATGTTATACAAAAGAGTATAATAGTGATGAAATAAAAACAGCTGACATTAATGAATGTCATGCTCCAGTAGACTATTTAGCGCCTGGAAATAAAAATGGTGATACGGAGGCAACATTCTTCAATGGAACAATCAAAAAAAGTAGTGTTGAAAAAATAATATTTGTAAATAGTAATCTTGTTCCAACAGATGCAAAAGGAAGTTGGAATGCCAGTGCTAGTGGAGATGGGGAAATAACTGCATGGTACAAAGATGAAGACAATAATAGTTTATATGAATTATACATAGGTGGAAAAGGTGGTGTAAAAGCTAATCCTGATTCTGCTGGATTATTTAATGTGTTTACAAATCTAATTAGTGTAGATTTAAAAAATCTCGATACATCAAGTGTTACTAGTATGCGTCTTATGTTTGGTAGGTGTTCAAAATTGGCTGAGCTAAATGTAAGTAACTTTGATACATCCAAAGTAACAGATATGTATGGTATGTTTACTAGCTGTTCAAAATTAACAGAATTAGATGTAAGTCATTTTGATACATCAAATGTAACTAATATGTCTGGTATGTTTAATAACTGTTCAAATCTAACTACACTAAATTTAGACAATTTTAACACTTCAAATGCTACAAATATGTCTTTTATGTTTAATAAATGCTCCAAATTAACAACTTTAGATGTTGGTAACTTTGATACATCCAAAGTAACAGATATGTCTGGTATGTTTAATAACTGTTCAAATTTAACAGAATTAGACGTAAGTAATTTTGATACATCAAAAGTTACAAATATGTCAACCATGTTTCAACTTTGTTCCGGTTTAACAAAACTAGATGTAAGTCATTTTGATACATCTAAGGTAACAAATATGTCATATATGTTTAATAAATGCTCTGGGTTAACAAAATTAGACGTAAGTAATTTTGATACATCTAAGGTAACAAACATGTCTCGCATGTTTCAAGTATGTTCTAGTTTGATTGAATTAGATTTAAGTAACTTTGAAACTAATAAACTGCAGAGTACAGAAGCAATGTTTTATGGAAGTTCAAAATTATCAAGCATTGATTTATCAAAGGCGGCATTTACTGCTGTAACTAAGTATAGTGAAATGTTTAAAAATTGTGGATTAACAAATATTACAGTAAAAGATGATGAAGCTAAAACATTTATTGATGCTAGATTAAAAGAAGCAAATATCAATTTTGAAGCAACAAAAATAAGTTAAAATGAAAACATATAGGTTGAATAAATTCCTATATGTTTTTTGTTGATAAAAGTTGAAAATAATTTGTGAGGTAGTTTTAGAAATTAATAGTTTTCTTTTTAAATAAATTAAATTACTTTCTTATTTATATGATTTATAGTATAATTGATGTGTTAATTATTACAAGTTTAGGTGAAATATATGAAATGGAAAATAGGTAATGTTGAAATTAAAAATCAAGTTGTGTTAGCGCCTATGGCGGGCATATGTAACAGTGCTTATCGTAGAATTATTAAAGAGATGGGGTGTGGTCTTATCGAGGCTGAGATGGTTAGTGATAAGGCTATAAGTTTTGGTAATGAAAAAACAATTGAGATGCTTTATATGACTGATTTTGAAAGACCTATTTCTCAACAAATATTTGGTAGTGATAAAGAATCATTTATTACGTCTGCTAAGTATATATATGAGCATATGAAACCAGATATTATAGATATAAATATGGGATGTCCAGTACCTAAAGTTGCTGTTCGTGCGCAAGCGGGAAGTGCCCTTTTAAAAAATCCTGATAAAGTATATGAAATAGTTAAAGCAGTAGTGGAGGCAGTTCCAGTTCCAGTCACTGTAAAAATAAGAAGCGGTTGGGATGAAAAAAGTATTAATGCTGTTGAAATAGCGCAAATTATTGAGCGTGCTGGTGCGAGTGCGATTACTGTTCACCCAAGAACTAGAAGTCAAGGTTATACTGGCAAAGCTAATTGGAATATAATAAAAGAAGTAAAAGAAAATGTATCAATTCCAGTAATCGGCAATGGAGATATAATTAGTTGTTATGATGCAAAAAGAATGCTTGATGAAACAGGTTGTGATGCTGTTATGATAGGAAGAGGAGTACTAGGTAATCCATGGTTAATAAAGGAAACGGTTGAATACTTAGAAAATGGTAAAGAACCTAGTAGCGTTTCTCTAGAAGATAAAATAGACATGATAAAAAAACACGTAAATTATCTTTTAGAAATAAAACCTGAAAAAGTAGCCCTTCTAGAAATGCGTAGTCATGCGGCATGGTATTTTAAGGGAGTAGAAAATGCTAGTAAGATAAGAAGTGAATTGAGTAAAATAAAAACAAAGGAAGAATTATTTAATATTTTAGATAATTTTAAGGGAGGAAAATATGAATAAGAGTAATTTTGGTAAAAGACTTGTTGCATATATTTTAGATGCTATTATAGTATCACTAATTTTTTCATTTTTAACAATGTTTATCAAAGAAAGTAATAATTTAATCAATTTAAATAATCAACTTAATACAATAAGTGAAAATTTTATAAATAAAACTATAACAATGAAAGAATATTTTAATCAGTTTGCCTCAGTAGAATATTTAATAAATAAAGAAATGTTTTTACAAAATTTATTTAGTTTAATATTAATGATTGGTTATTTTGTAATTTTGCCTTATTATTACAAAGGTCAAACAATAGGCAAAAAGATGATGAAAATAAAAATTGTTAAAGAAGATGATAAATTAACTATTAATGACTTAGCTTTAAGAAGTTTACTAGCTAATGGGATTGCTATGACATTTATTGAGTTAGCACTTATCTTTTTAATTAAAGATACCTCTTATTTTATAACAATATCAATTTTAAGTTTTGTTCAATTTTTACTAGTAATTACAAGCATTTTTATGATATTATATAGGAAAGACAAAAAAGCTTTACATGACATTGTTTGTAAGACTTTGGTAGTAGATGAAAATTTAGAGGTGAAATAATGAGAGAATTAACTGAGCAAGAATTAGTTAGAAGACAAAAAGCAGAAAATTTAAGAGAACTAGGTCTTGATCCATTTGGACATAGATTTGAGCGTACTGACTATTCAGAAGATATCAAAGAAAAATATCAAGATGTAGAACATGATGCTTTTGAAAATATGAACGATACAGTTACTGTAGCAGGTCGTATTATGTTTATTAGAAAAATGGGTAAAGCATCTTTCTTCTCAATTCAAGATAAAAAAGGAAAAATTCAAATTTATATTTCTATAAATGATGTTGGAGAAGATACTTATAATTTATTTAAAAGCGCCGATTTAGGTGATATTGTTGGAGTATATGGAAAAGTTATGAAGACTAAAACCGGAGAAGTAACTATTAAGTGTTTAAAATATACTCATTTAGTAAAAGCATTAAAACCACTTCCTGAAAAATTCCATGGTTTAACTGATATCGAAGAAAGATATAGAAGAAGATATGTAGATTTAATTATGAACGAAGATTCTAAGCGTGTCGCCTTCACTCGTCCAAAGATTATTAGGTGTATTCAAAATTTTATGGATAGTCAAGGATTTGTTGAAGTTGAAACACCCGTTTTAACAACGCTTCTTACAGGAGCATCTGCTCGCCCTTTTGTTACACATCATAATACACAAGATTTAGATATGTATTTACGTATAGCTTTAGAGTTACCTCTAAAAAGATTATTAGTTGGTGGTATGGAAGCAGTTTATGAAATTGGTAGAACATTTAGAAATGAAGGAATGGATCCAAAACATAATCCAGAATTTACTCTAATGGAAGCATACTTAGCATACTCAGATTTAGAGGGTATGATGGACTTGACTGAAAATATGTATAAAAAGATTGCTACAGATGTTATGGGTAAAATGGTTTATAACTGGTGTGGTGATGAAATAAATCTAGATGGAACATGGAAAAGAATTAGCATGGTAGATGCTATAAAAGAACAAACTGGTATTGATTTTAGTAAAGAGATGACATTGGAAGAAGCTAAAGTGCTTGCTAAAGAACATGATATTGAAGTGGAAGATCACTTCGCTGTTGGACATATTATTAATGCTTTCTTTGAAAAATATGTAGAAGAAACATTAATTCAACCAACATTCTTATATGGTCATCCAGTAGAAATTTCTCCGCTTACAAAAAGAAATCCAAAAGATCCACGTTTTGTAGATAGATTTGAATTATTTATAGGTGGAAAAGAATTTGCTAATGCTTATACAGAATTAAATGATCCTATTGATCAATTAGAAAGATTTGAAGACCAGCTAAAAGAAAGAGATTTGGGAAACGATGAAGCTAACGACATCGATATGGACTTTATTGAAGCGTTAGAGTATGGAATGCCACCAGCAGGTGGAATTGGTTATGGAATAGATAGACTATGTATGTTATTTACTGAAAGTGATTCTATACGTGATGTAATTTTATTCCCAACTATGAAGGAAAGAAGTAAATAATGTATTTATACGTTGTTAGGCATGGAGAAACTGCTGAAAATACTAGATCTATAATGCAAGGAAATATGGATACAGTATTAGATGAAAAAGGTAAACTTCAAGCTAAAGAAGCAAAAGAAAAATTAAAGGGTGTTCAAATTGATTTAATAATAAGTTCTCCTAAACAAAGAACTTTAGAAACTGCACTTATAGTTGCAGATGATGATACAATTATTATAACTGATGATAGATTGTTAAGTCGTGATCATGGTGAATTTCAGGGTAAACCAAGATATGAAATAAATCTTAAAGATTACTGGAATATAAAATTAAATAAGCAATATGAAAGAGCTGAATGTGTCAAACACATTTATGATCGCGTTGACAGTCTAATAAATGAAATAAAAACTAAATATAGAGATAAAACAGTATTACTAGTTACTCATAGTGGTATATGTCGTATCTTATATTATTATTTTAATGGTATTCCTGAAGATGGAGATTTAATGGGATACGAATCAACAAATTGTTCAGTTGAGAGATATGAATTGGAGGATTAGAAATGAAAATATTATCAGTAAACTGTGGTAGTTCATCTTTAAAATTTCAAATGTATGAAATGCCAGAAGAAAAAGTATTAATTAGCGGGTATGTTGAAAAGATAGGACAACCAGATTGTTTTTGGAATGTTAAAGTTAATGGCGAAAAAATAAAATCGGCACGACCACTTGCAAACCATACAGAGGCTGTAGATGTTTTAATTGAAGAATTATTTAAACATAATATTGTAAAAAGTTTAGACGAAATTGAAAGAATTGGTCATCGTGTTTTACATGGTGGAGAATTCTTTAAAGAGTCTGCCGTTGTAACAGATGAAGTAATTGAAAAAATTAAGTCATTAATTCCACTTGGACCACTTCACTTACCAGGGAATTTAGCAGGTATTGAAGCATTTAGAAAAGTGTTGCCTAATGTTCCTATGGTAGCAGTATTTGATACAGCATTCCATCAAACAATGCCAAAGAGAAATTATATTTACCCAGTACCACTTTCTTGGTATGAAAAATATGGTGTACGTAAATATGGTTTCCATGGAACAAGTCATAAATATATTACTGAAGTAATGAAACAAGAATTAGGAAAAGAAGATGTAAATTTAATTGTTTGTCATATTGGTAGTGGTGCTAGTATTGCTGCTATTAAAGATGGTAAATGTTATAATACAACAATGGGCATTACTCCATTAGATGGGTTAATGATGGGTACTCGTAGTGGTGCTATTGATCCTTCAATTCTTGAATATGTTTGTAAAGAAGCCAATATGTCAGTAGAAGAAGTTACTAACGTTTTAAATAAACAAAGTGGTTTCTTAGGAGTTGCTGGACAAGCAGATTGCCGTGATGTAGAAGCACTTGTTGCAGAAGGAAACGAAAATGCTAAGTTAGCATACGATATGTATTGTGATAGAATTGCCAAATACATTGCTGAATATTACCTTGAATTAAATGGTAAAGTAGATTCAATTGTTTTCACTGCTGGTGTTGGTGAGAATGGATCTGGTGTTAGAAAAGAAGTACTTGATAGATTAAATCCTATTGGTATCTATGCAGATGATGAGATAAACAATCAAATTGCTTCATTTAAAGATATTCATGAAGGTGTTATTAGTACTAAAGATTCAAAAGTAGAAGTAAGAGTATTGCCTACTGATGAAGAAATAATGATTGTAAGAGATACTTATAATTTAACTAAATAGTACTTAAATTTTAAAATAAAGAACAAATGCTAAGACAAATCAAGGTTGATTTGTCTTTTTCTTTTATTTTGCTTAAAAATATTATATAATAGGTATGGTGATAAAATGTTTGAAAGTTTAGGAGAAAGATTACAAAATGCTATCGATAAAATAAAAGGTTATGGAAAAATAACAGAAGATAACATAAGTGATGTAGTAAGAGAAATAAGATTAGCTTTACTTGAAGCTGATGTTAACTATAAAGTAGTAAAAGAGTTTGTTAATAATGTAAAAGAAAAAGCCTTAGGAGAAGAAGTTGCTAAGAGTTTAAAACCCGGAGAAGTATTTGTTAAAATTCTAAAAGATGAACTTGTTGATCTACTTGGTGGAGAAAAAGCTGACTTAAATTTAAATGGTAATCCAGCTACTTTAATGCTTGTTGGTCTTCAAGGTACAGGTAAAACAACAATGATAGGTAAACTTGGATTAATGCTTAGGAAAAAATATCACAAGAATCCTCTTTTGGTTGCGTGTGATGTTTATAGACCTGCTGCTATCGATCAATTAAAAACAATTGGCAAAGAATTAAATATTGAAGTATATAGTGAAGGGAAAGGTAATCCAATAGAAATTTCTAAAAATGCGATTAATTATGCTAAAGAAAATAAATTTGATTATGTTTTAATAGATACTGCAGGACGTTTACACATTGATACTGAACTTATGGATGAATTAAAAAGTATTAATGAAAATATTCATCCTAATGAAATACTATTAGTAGTTGATAGTATGACAGGTCAAGATGCTATAAATGTTATTGAAGGATTTAATGAAGCACTTCCTTTAACTGGTGCTATCTTAACAAAATTAGATGGTGATACCAGAGGTGGTGCGGCTCTTTCTATCCGTCATTTAACTAATGTTCCAATTAAATTTGTTGGTGTAAGTGAAAAGATGGATGGAATAGAAGAATTTTATCCAGAAAGAATGGCAACCCGTATTTTAGGTATGGGAGATATTATGACCATGCTAGAAAAAGCTGAGTCAGTAATAGATGAGGAAGAAGCTTTAAAAACAGCTAAGAAAATGCAGAAAGGTAATTTTGATTTAGAAGATTTCTTAAGTCAACTAAAACAAATAAAAAAATTAGGGCCATTAGAAAATTTACTTAAAATGATTCCTGGAGCTAAAAAAATGGGATTAAACCAAGTACACATTGACCCTAAAGATATGGCTCATGTAGAAGCAATTATTCTTTCTATGACACCTTATGAAAGAAGACATCCAGAAGTACTTAAAGCAAGTCGTAAAGTTAGAATTGCTAAAGGTAGTGGAAGAACAGTAGAAGAAGTGAATAGACTTTTAAAACAATTTGAACAAATGAAAGATATGATGAAGAAGTTTCAAAATGGTAGTTTAAAAATGCCATTTTAAAAGGAAAGTTTAACTTTCTTTTTTAGTAGGTGATAAAATGAGTAATGATATATTTGATAGATTAGCTAAATCAAAATTTAGATCTAGTTTTCATTTGAAAGAAAAGGATATTTTATATATAAAAGAAAAAGGACTAGATAAAATAGAAAGTCATGCTTATGATTTTGTCAATAAAAGATTAAAAGACGTATCTAACTTAGTAGATGGAAAACAAACACCAATGAGAGGACATCCAGTCTTTTTAGCTCAACACGCTACAGCTACGTGTTGTAGAGGATGCTTAGAGAAGTGGCACAAAATAAATAAGAACAAAATATTAACTGATAAAGAAGTGGATTATGTGGTTAATACAATTATGACATGGATTAAAGATAATTATAGAGTTTAAAGGCAAATAACATATTCATAAATAGACTTACCTCATATGATAAACTAGGTAAGGGGGATTTTAAATGTTATTTAATAGAAACTGTGGATGCAATCGTCAAATAGGTAATGCTTTTGGATTCGGTGGTGGATGTTGTAATCAACCAATGATGGAACAACCAGTTATAGAACCAACTATTAATAAATGTATTGAAAAAGAGTTCTATCATGAAGTACCACATTGCTGTCCAATTCATACACACACTATAAATAAACATATCTATACACATACATATACTCCACAATATTCTTGTTCTGAAGAAAATGTTGTTGTAAATAATGACTGTGGAAGTTGTAGTGGTCTTGCTAATCAAGGATTTAACAACACAAATATGTAATGTGAAAAAACCAACGAAAAAATCGCTGGTTTTTTATGGTGAAAAAAAGGAAGCGTGACAAATTGTCACGTCTTGAAATTAAAAGTTCAGGATGGTAAATATTACAATACTGATGTTGTTGATATCGAAGGAATAACCAAAATAATATGAATTTTAAATGATTATGTAAAAAATCACTTTTTGACAATAGTAATAAATTATGTTATTATCAGTATGTAAGCAAGAAAACTTGCATAAAATAAAAAAGAGGAACATTTAATTTTGCAAGTGAATGTCACCTCTAATAAAATAGCATGACACTCTATTTATGCTGAAGAGTGTCTATTTTTTTATTGCTAACACCAGTAAGGTAGAAAGTAACAAAATGATAGCAATGAGCTTTAGAACTTTTATTATAAAAGTCTTAGTTTTCATTTTTATCTACTCCCTTTCTCTTTTAAGATTGGAGGACGACACTCACATCAAATGTTCCTGCTAAAATTATATAATAAGTAGATTCATAAAATAAGCAAACAGATGAGTTTTTGTTAAAATGTGATAAAATATACAAAAAAAGCACTTTAAGGTGCTTTTATTTTGTATATTTTAAAATAGAAAAGATGTTATCAATAATAAATAATATAACCAAAGTATAAGTTAGCCATTTAGGAATTTTATTTACTAATTTATCACTAATATCTTTGAAAAGATAAATAAATGCTAGAGCTAGAACGCCCCAAACTAAAGATATTTCAATAGCAACATATTTCCCCATAGCTAATTTAAATTTACTATAATTCCAAAATGTGATATGAAATAAGTATTCAATTGTTATGCCACCAATCCACTCAATAATGGTAAGAGCGAGCGATACCCAAAGAAAAATAATTATTGATTGAATAATTTTATTTTTCTTTACGTTTTTAAAAACAAAATTAGAAATAAGTATAATAAGAATAATACCTATACCATAAACTGGAGTCCATGGTCCATATAGATAACCACTATTTCCACCGTTATGAATTAAAAATAAAAATATTGTTTCAAATAAATATCCAATAATAGAATAAAGAAAGAAGTAATTTAAATAGTACATAGTATCACCTTTATTATGGTGGAAAATAAATTAAATTATATACTAATTTAAATTAATATATTTATCATAGTATTCTTCAAGTGTTAATTTTTCATCATGTATAGTTTTAGCAACATCTAATCCTACGTAACGATAATGCCAAGGTTCATATTTAAATCCAGTAATTTTTTCTTTTCCTTTAGGGTATCTTAAAATAAATCCATATTTATATGCATTTTCTTTCATCCATACAAACTCTTCAGAGTTTTCAAATTCATCATAATCACGATTAGATCCTTCTACATCAACAGCAAGGCCAGTTTGATGTTCGGAGTGACCAGGACGAGCAGAACATTTATCTGCGTAATCTATGCCTTTTTCTTGTACGTACATATTGTAAAGCTTGTCTTGGTATTCATAATCACGATAAGTCGAAACTGCAACAACTCTATATCCTAAATTTTTAGCGTCTTTACTTAAAGTTTCAAAAGCAATTTTTGCTTTCTCTCTTAAGTATTTATTTTCATTAGCAAATTCATTAGATATAAGCTCTAATTTACTAGGAACATAATTTTCAGGAAGTTTATATTCTTTATTAACCAAAACTAAATATATATCAGGCTCAGTAATAGTTTTAATATTTTTGTAATAATTATTGCCGAAAAGATCAATATCTTTGGTATAAAAAATTAAAATAAGAAGCGTTAAAACAGTATAAAAGCAAGCTTTAAAGGATTTAGTACTCATAGTATCACCACTATATTATATGAAGAAATAAGTTAATTTGTTTCAATAAAATAAGACAAATTATTTATTATGTGATAAGATTAAATAGGTGATTATATGAATATAAATGATATTCTTAATAAAACTCGTAATCAAATGGTTTTAACAGAAGAAGAAGCAATGTATTTTTTAGATTACTATTGTACAAGGATAAAAAAAGAATATGGAATAGATAATTCTAATAAATGTGATTATAAGGTTTGTTTTGCAACAACGCTAGATGTTGGAACAGAGATGATTATGAGAGGTGGGTTAAATGGATCTTTGTTAAATATTAATAAGGATTTAGATATACCACTTACACATTATTCAAATATTATTGTTTTTTATGTAGATGGAAAAATGGTGCCTTACTTAATAGATTTAACATATAATCAGTTTTTTAAACAGTACAATGATGACGATAGTTATGTTTTTCTCGATAATTTCGTTGTTAATGAAAAACAAAGATATTTAGTTGATAAACTAAATAAAGATGGATATGTGGAATTAGATGATGAATTGTTAAGAATATATATAAATATGTTTCTAGATTTTTATGATAATAAAGAAGTAAATCATGATAATCTTTATCGTAATGTTATAGAAAGAATTGAAAAAGAAGCATTAATAAACATATCATCAATTAAACATACAAGAGAAGAGATTTTATTGTTAACAAGGTTGCGTGATGATATTTTAGCTGTAGCAGAAGAAAAAACTAATGAAAGTAAAAAAATGTAATAAATTAATATTTATTACATTTTTTATTACTAAAATTTAATAATTGCCAAAAAGAAAAATAAATATTTGTTTGAGTAACTATTGCGATTTTGAAAAATATGCGTTTGACAGATATTTTATGACAATATATAATGCTTAATGTGATTAAAGAGTGTAAAAAAAATAAACTTATAATATGAAAGGAGTTTTATGTTAAAATTAAAAAATACAACAAAAATATATACAACTGGTAATGAAAGATTAAAAGCTTTAGATGGCATCAATATTACGTTTAGAAAATCAGAGTTTGTTTCCATTTTGGGACCAAGTGGTTGTGGTAAAACAACTCTTTTAAATATTATTGGTGGTCTGGATAGATATACTTCAGGTGATCTTATTATTAATGGTAAGTCAACCAAGTATTTCAAAGATCGAGACTGGGATAGTTATAGGAATTATTCAGTAGGTTTTGTTTTTCAAAATTATAATTTGATAGGACATCAAACTGTTTTATCTAATGTTGAGTTAGCTTTAACTATTTCTGGCGTATCGAAAAAAGAAAGAAGAAAAAGAGCTATTAAAGTTTTAGAAGAAGTAGGATTAAAAAATAATATAAATAAAAAACCAAATCAATTATCTGGTGGACAGATGCAAAGAGTTGCTATTGCAAGAGCTTTAGTTAATAATCCAGATATTATTTTAGCAGATGAACCTACGGGAGCACTTGATACAAAGACGAGTATTCAAGTTATGGAAATTTTAAAAAATATTTCTAAAGATAAATTAGTTATTATGGTTACACATAATCCTGATTTAGCCCAAAAATACTCAAGTCGTATTATTAAGATTTTAGACGGTAAAATAATTGGTGATTCTGATTCAGTAAAAGAAACTTCAAAAGAGGAAAAAGCAAATAATACTAAAAGAAGAACGTCCATGAAATTTTTAACTGCTTTACACTTGAGTTTAAATAATTTAATGACTAAAAAAGGTAGAACTATTTTAACTTCTTTTGCGGGATCAATTGGAATTATTGGGATTGCTTTAATTCTTGCTATATCAACTGGTGTCCAAGATTATATCAATAAAGTAGAAGAAGATACATTATCTTCCTATCCTCTAACGATAGAGGAATCAACAATTGATATGAGTAATATGATTGATATGATGATGGGTGAAAATAAGAGTTCTGAAAAAAGAGAAGATGGAAAAATATATTCATCTGATATTATGGATGATTTGATGGCAAATTTATCTAGTAAAATATCAACTAATAATTTAAAGGCTTTAAAAGAATATATTGAATCAGACACTAGTAAAATAAAAGAAAACAGTAACGCTATTAAATACAGTTATAATCTTGATATAAATTTATATAAAAATGATACTGATAATGATATCGTAAAAGTTAATCCAAGTACTATTTTAGAAACAATTGGAATGACTAATTCTTATAGTCAAGTGATGTCTTCATCGTCAATGATGGGTAATAATAATGTATGGGAAGAATTAATTGACAACGATGAATTATTAAAATCACAATATGATTTATTAGCTGGTTTTTGGCCTACTAAATATAATGAGGTTGTTTTGATTGTAGGAAAAAATAATGAAATTAGCGATTATACTTTATATTCACTTGGATTAAAAGATCAAAATGAATTGAAATCAAAAATGAAAGCTATTCAAAATGGTGAGAAAATTGAACCTGGTGAAGAGACTGTTTATAGTTATGATGAATTATTAAATCTATCATATAAACTAGTATTAAATTCAGATTATTATGTAAAAACTAATAATTTATGGATTGATAGATCAGAAGATGATTTATATATGAAACAAATAATTAAAGACGCAGAAGAAATAAAAGTAGTGGGTATTATAAAACAAAATGATGATTCAGTTGCGACATCTAAAAGTGGGCAAATAGGATATACTAGCGATTTAATGAAGTATGTTATTAATAAAACAAATAATTCTGCTGTTGTAAAAGAACAAGAGGCAAATAAAAAAGTAAATGTCTTTACAGGATTAGAATTTCCAAAAGATGAATTAGATAGTGATTTTGATTATAATTCTTTATCTGATGAAGAAAAAATAAAATTTAGTAAATTAAGTAGTGAAGAATTAGTCGGGATTATGGAAGCATACAAAAACAACAAGAATTCTAGTTATGAAAATAATTTAATAAAACTTGGTTCTGTAGATATATCATCACCATCAGGCATTAGCATATATCCTAAAGATTTTGATTCAAAAAATAATCTGATAGATATTATTGAAGAATATAACAAGAATGTAAGAGATAATAATAAAGAGGAAAATGTTATTAATTATACTGATGTTATTGGAACAATGATGAAATCAGTTAGTCAAATAATTAATACTATTAGTTATGTTCTAATTGCATTTGTAGCTATATCACTTATTGTTTCATCTATTATGATTGGAATTATTACTTATATTTCTGTATTAGAAAGAACAAAGGAAATCGGTATTTTAAGGGCAATAGGGGCATCTAAAAAAGATATATCTAGGGTATTTAATGCAGAAACATTAATAGTTGGTTTTATATCTGGTGTTATTGGTATACTAATAACAACGCTTCTTACTTTACCAATTAATGGTTTGATACATATGATAACAGGCGTTAGTATTGTTACTAAAGTTCCACTTAGTGCGGCTATATTTTTAGTTATTATTAGTATGTTACTTACAATAGTAGCAGGATTAATTCCTTCTCGTATAGCATCAAAGAAAGATCCTGTGGTTGCGCTTAGAACAGAGTAGGTGGCAATGAAAAAACCACTTTTTACAAGTCTATGTATGTAGCAAGAGAACTTGCATAAAATAAAAAGGAACACTTAATTTTGCATGTTGAGTGTTGCATGTTAATAGGTAATCACCTAACTCAGCAATGATTTAGGTGATTTTTTCTTTCTTAGATTTACATCTTTTATAATAAATGTTAAAATATAAGTGGTGATGATATGAAAAAGTATTTTAAATTAATTGGTATTCCATTTTTGATTGCAGTTGGGATTTTTCTATTTATTAGATTTATTTGGTTACCAGAATTCAAATTTAAAGATATGACGGTTGATGAATATGTAAATCTTTATAATTCTAATGGTGAAGGGGTTATTTATGTAACTAAAGAAGATGCTGTTATGAAAGATGAATTTGAAGAAGTTATTGGTTCTAATTTTCATAACAAAAAAGTAGAAGTTTATAAACTAGATTTAACTGATGCATCTGGGGACGATGAACAAAAATTTATTGATGCAAATGAATTTACAGATGATTCATTTGTTATACCAATGTTAATATATGTTAAAGATGGAAGCGTTAAGGATGCTATTTTAGGATATGCTCCTGATTATAAAGTAGAAGAGTTTATTCAAAATAACAACATAGAATAGGTGAATTATGAACGATTTAATTATTAAAGAAATAAGTGGGACTTTAAATATTAAAGATAGTAGCGTTAAAGCTACTTTAAAATTATTAAGTGAAGGTAATACTATACCATTTATTGCTCGTTATCGTAAGGAAGCAACTAATTCTTTGAATGAAGAGCAAATTAGGGCTATAAATGAATATTATATCTATCAAGTAAATTTATTGAAGAGAAAAGAAGATGTACTTAGATTAATTGATGAAAAAGGCTTGCTAACAGAAGATTTAAAAAATAAAATTATGAGTTGTACTAAACTTGTTGAAGTAGAAGATTTATATAGACCTTACAAAGAAAAGAAAAAAACAAAAGCAACTGATGCTATTAATAATGGACTTGAACCACTTGCTAAAAAGATCATGTCATTTCCTTTGAATGGAACTATTTCTGAACTTGCTAAACCATACATCAGCGATAAAGTTAAAAATATTGATGAAGCTTTAACTGGTGCTAAATATATCATAGCTGAATGGATAAGCGATAATGCATATATTAGAAAAAACATTAGAAGAATAACTTTTAACAGTGGTGTTATTACAAGTAAGAAAAAGAAAAGTGCAGTAGATGATAATAAAGTATATGAAATGTATTATGATTATAAAGAAAATGTAAAGTATATAAAACCGCACCGAGTTTTGGCTTTAAATCGTGGTGAAAAAGAAAATATATTAAGTGTTAATATCGAGATTGATTTAAAAGAAATCTTTTCATTTATAAGTAAGAATGTTATAAAAAATGATAAGTCATTCGTTACTGATATTGTAAACGAGGCTATTGAAGACAGTTATAAGAGATTAATTGCTCCAAGTATTGAAAGAGAGATAAGAAGTGAACTTACTGAAAAAGCTGATGAAGTAGCAATTGATTCATTTGGTAAAAATTTAGAAAAACTGTTATTACAACCACCGATGAAAGATAAAATGATTTTAGGGCTTGACCCTGCATATCGTACTGGCTGTAAGTTGGCTGTTATTGATTATACAGGTAAAAAGTTGGATATTAAAGTTATTTACCCACATGAACCACATAAAAAATATGAAGAAGCAAAAAAGATAATGCTGGATTTAATTGATAAGTATAATATTGATATTATTGCTATAGGTAATGGTACAGCTAGCCGAGAAAGTGAAGCTTTTGTTGCGGATGTTATATCAAGTTCAAAAAGAAAGCTTGAGTATATAATTGTAAGTGAAGCTGGTGCTAGTGTTTATTCCGCTAGTAAACTTGCTATATCCGAGTTTCCGGATTTGCATGTTGAAGAAAGAAGTGCTATAAGTATTGCCAGAAGACTTCAAGACCCTTTAGCAGAACTTGTTAAAATAGATCCTGAAAGTATCGGTGTTGGTCTTTATCAACACGATGTATCAAATAAAAGATTGAAGGAGTCACTTGACTTTGTAGTTAGTAAGTCTGTAAATCAAGTTGGGGTAAATGTTAATACTGCTAGTCCTTTCTTACTTAAGTATGTGTCTGGACTTACTAGTAAAGTTATTGATAAAATAATAAATTTAAGAGAAACAAAAGGAAAATTTTTATCACGAACTGAATTAGAAAAGGTATTAACTCCAAAAACTTATGAGCAAGCCATAGGATTTTTAAGAATTGTTGATGGGAAAAATGTTTTAGATGAAACAGGAATCCATCCAGAAAGTTATAGTGTAACTTTAAAATTTTTAGATAAATTAGGTCTTTCACTAGATGATATTGGTTCTAAACAAATAATTAAAAAGTTAGATGAAATTGATATAGAAAATATTGCTAAAGAGTTAAGTACAGATATTTACACACTAGATGATATTGTTAAGTGTTTAAAAAATCCAATGCGTGATCCACGAGATGAAATGCCTAAACCACTTCTAAGAAGTGATATCCTACATTTAGAAGATTTAAAATTAGGTATGAAGTTACAAGGTACAGTTCGTAATGTAGCACCATTTGGAGTATTTATTGATATTGGTCTTAAAAACGATGGACTAGCCCACGTATCAAAACTTAGCAAAGAATTTGTCAAAGACCCAATGGATGTTGTAAGCGTTGGTGATATCGTTGATTGTTATGTAGATGAAATATTTATAGATAAAAATAAAGTAGCTCTTTCGTTAATTGAACCAAAATAGGAGATGATAATTTGAAAAAATTAATATTTGCATTATTATTTTGTTTATTATTAACTGGATGTTTTGGTGAAGTTGGTAGTGGGATCATTACTAAAACATGTATCAAAACTATAGAAGAAGAAGGGTTAACTATAACAGAAGAACGTGTTATTAAAAATGAAAATAATAATATCATAGTGGTTATCTTTCGTGATATAATAACAAATAATGGTGATGATAATTATTTTAAGGCATTAAAAAACAGTTATACATCAGAAGTCAATAGTTTAAACGAAAGTAATGTTTTATCTACTATCGATAACGAAAAAGATAAAGAGTTAATTGTAACTTATAATTTTAATTACAAAGATTTAGATGAAGAAATAAAAGAAAAATATAATTTGACAGATTTAAATCACAATCAAATAAAAAAATATGAAGAAGAAGGATTTAAATGTAAGTAGGAGGTTTATGAAAAAGTTTTTAAGTATATTAAGTTGTTTAGTGTTATTAGTTATTATTACTGGTTGTGGAAGTAATAAGAATAATGATGATGCTTTAAAATTTAAAAATGAGTATGAAGCATTAAATAATAGTTCAGTAAAGATGGATATTAGTGAAAGCAATCCTATTAAATACGCTACGTTTGATGAAATAGTGGAAGTTTTAACAAAGGGTACAGGAGTTGTGTATTTTGGTTTCCCAGGATGCCCTTGGTGTAGAAACGTTATACCTGTTTTATTTGATGTAGCAAAAGAAAATAATGTAGATACAATTTATTATTTTAATCCACGTGAAATAAGAAGTAGTGGTGATGATGCATATCAAAAACTTATTACTATTTTAAATGATTATCTAGAAGAAAATGATGAAGGGGTAAAGACTTTATATGTCCCGGATGTTTATTTTATTAAAGATGGAAAAATAATGGGAAATCATTTATCTACCGTTGATTCACAAAATGATCCATATACAGCACTAACAGAAGAACAAACAACAGAATTAAAAAATATATATCAAGAATTATTTAATAAAATTAAATAGCATACAAAAATAGAGAATTGTAAGGTTCTCTTTTTTGATGTAAAAAAATGTAATATGTGGTAAAATGTATATGGTGATTCGAATGACCTTTTTAGATAAAATTATTTCAAAAAAGAAAAATATTATTTTATTTTTAATGGTAGTAGCAGTAATTAGCTCTATTACATTATTTTTAATACCTAATATAAGTAGGGGGCATGATTTAGCTTTTCACTTATCAAGAATATCTGCCCTTAAAGATAATTTAAAATTAGGAATAGTAGGCGGGTATATTTATCCTAATTATTTGGGTGGCTATGGTTATGGTAATGGATTATTTTATCCAGATTTATTCCTTTATATTCCAGCCTTTTTATCATATTTAGGATTAAGTGTTATAACATCATATAAAATATTTCTATTATTAATATCATTCTTTTCGGTTGGAACAATGTATGTTTGTGTAAAAGGCATTAGTAAAAATAAAAAAAGTGCTTTAATATCTTCATTTATATATGGATTTGCTTCTTATCGTTTGATAGATATGTTTACACGTGCCGCACTAGGAGAAACATTAGCTTTTGTTTTCGCCCCACTGGTTATTTATGGAATGTATGAAATTATTTATGGTGACTACAAAAAGTTTTATATTTTAACTATTGGAATGAGTGGTCTTATTCTTAGTCATTTAATAAGTACATATTTAGTTGGCATTGTTTTAGTTATTATGTGTCTTGTAAATATAAAAAAATTATTTAAAGAAAAAAAACGAATACTTTATTTAATAGTAGCGGCTTTAGCTACCTTGTGTTTAACCGCTTATTTCATTTTCCCAATGCTAGAACAAATGCTCAGCGGTAAATTCATCTTTAATAATTTAGATGAAACAAGTAAATTATTAGAAAGATCTTTGCCAATTTGGTCTATATTCATTGAGTTTCCTTATCATGTTTTAAGAAAACTATGGATTCCTACAGGGCTTGGTATTGGATTTGTCATTTTAATTTATTATTATTTTAAAAACTTTAAGGATAATGATAAATTTACTAATTACTGTTTTATTACAGGAATTATATTTTTAATTTGTTCTACCAATTTATTTCCTTGGAATTTATTTCAAGGAATACTATCGCCAATTCAATTTCCTTGGCGTTTCTATTTTGTTTCTGTTTTACTTTTAAGTATCGGATCTGGAGTAATGTTGAGTAAACAGAATGTTGAAATTGAAAAAAAAGCTAAATTTTTATTTATTATCTTTTTAATTCCTGTAATTACTATTGGAACTTTAAATTTCTTTGAGGAAAATATAAAAGAAGTTGGAGAATATGAAATCTCATTTGGTGAATATATGCCATTAAGTGCTAATAAAGATTATATTTTAAAAAGAGGAGACGTTATAATCTCCAATTTTCCTTTAAACCATTCATTTACTCGTAATGGATTATCTCTAGAAATTGAATATCATGATAATGAAGGTAATAATTCTTTAGAATTACCACTTCTTTATTATAAAGGGTACAAAGCCTCAACTAGTGAAAAAGTATTAAATGTATATCAAACAGATAATGGTTTAGTTGGAGTTGATATTGATACTAATAAGGACATTATTTATGTATCTTATGCCGGTACTAAGATTCAAAAATTATCAAAAGCTATTTCTGTAGTAGCAGTATTTATTTTTGGTATTTATTTATATTTAAAAAAAAGAGGTGTCGCTGATGAAAAATAAAAAAGTATTATATTATTTATTATCGTTTTTTATACCAGCTTTATTAATCACAATAATATATGCTTGTATAGGAATTTATCCATTTGGTAAAAAATCACTACTTACTGTTGATTTAGCAGGACAGTATGTAGCGTTCTTTAATGCCTATAAAAATATCTTTAGTGAAGGAATAAGCATATTCTATTCATTTAGTAAAACTTTAGGTGGTAATATGTTTGGCCTTATCACTTACTATTTATTGAGCCCAGTTAATTTAATTTTGCTATTCTTTAGTAGAACAAATATTACTGAAGCAATATTTTTAATAAATGTAGTAAAAATAGGTTTATGTGGTTTAACAGCTTTCACATATTTTAGAAAAACGTTTAAAGATCAAAGTTTTGTTCCTTTAGTTTTTAGTTTAGTTTATGCATTATGTGCTTATAACATTGTTTATAGTCAAAACTTGCTTTGGTTAGATGGCGTAATTATTTTACCACTTGTTTTCTTAGGCATAGATAGACTTATTGAAAAAGAAAAACCAATGTTATTTTATGGAATGTTAACATTAACTATTTTCTGTAATTATTATATTGGGTATATGACTTGTATAGCATCATTAGTATATTTCTTATATAAATTATATTTAAAAAATAATTATAAACTAAGTTTAAAGGATAATAAAAAAGATATTATTTACTTTTTTAAATATGCTTTACTTGCGGTTGGTACAACCATGATAATCTTACTTCCTTCAATATTTTCTTTGATGGCAGGAAAAGCTGGAAGTAGTATAAGTGAATTTATTCCAAAACAAACTTATCCATCTATTGAACTTATCTCACGTATGTTTATAGGTTCATTTAACAATAGTGATTTATCAGGTGGCTGTCCTAATATCTTTATTTCGCTATTTATGATTATTTTAGTGTTATTCTATTTTTTCAACACCAAAATTCCAAGACAAGAAAGAAAAGCTAGTTTAATATTTATATTATTCTTTATTATAAGCTTTACATTTTATTCAGTAGATATTATTTGGCATACATTTCAACATCCAGCGGGATTTCCATTTAGATACTCATTTATATATGATTTTGTATTACTAATAATTGCGTATAAAAGCTATATTAATATAAATGGAGTAGATAAAAAATGGTTTAAGAAAGCTATCCCTGGAGTTGTTGTTATAACGCTTATTATGGATAAACTTATGTATAATTCTAATATGTATTATAAAATAATAGCTTCTGGAGTATTAATCGTTATCTATATTTTGTATTTATACTATAGTAAAAAACAAAATATTAATAAAATAATAATAGCTTTAATAACTTTAGAAATGGCTGTTAATGGATTACTTGTTGTATGTAATATGAAGTATCAAAATAGAAGTGAATACGTTGACTTTGTTAACAGTTATGGACAAGTTATTGATAAAATAAAAGAAAACGATAATGATTTCTATAGAATAGAAAAGAATTATTCTTATTCAACAAATGATTCCTTATTACTAAATTACAATGGTATTTCTCATTTTAGTTCTACTTATGAAGGTACTAACAATGAATTATTAGGAGATTATTTAGGAATTTTTAATAGATTCTATATCACTAATTATAATGGTTCAACGCCTGTTACTAATTCAATTTTTAACATCAAATATTTACTTTTAAATGAAGAAATAAATTATTACAATAAAATTGATTCGTATAAAACAAACACTGATAATATTTATGTTTATCAAAATCAATATAATTTACCTTTAGGATTTATGGTTAATGATAAATTAAAAACTCTAGAATTAAAAGAATTAAAACCATTTGAAAACCAAAACGATATATTAAAGGCAATGACAGGTAGAGATGTAGATGTTTTCTTAGAAAACAAAAATGTTACATATAATTTAAATAACGTTAAATTAAAAGAAAACTCAAAAGAGCCATTAACTTATAATATTATTAATTCTAACTACGCTGCTAGTATTAAATATAAGGTAAAAGTAGAACATGGTGGATTATTATACGCCTATGTTTCATCAGATTATAACAAAAAAGTTGATATTAAAGTTAATGGAAAGAGCATTATAGACACATCTGATCAAAACGACTATCGTTATAATATTTTAGAACTAGGTGAATATAATGTTGATGACGAAATAGATTTTGAAATTATTTTACTTGATAGTTCAATTAAGTTTAACGATGTTGTGTTCTATACTTTAGATAAAGATAATTTTGAAAAACAAATTGAAATATTACAAAACCATAACAGTTTAAATATAGAAAAATTTAATATAGATTATATTAAAGGCAGTGTTAATGTAGAAAATGATAATGAAATACTTTACACATCTATACCTCTTGATAAAGGTTGGACAGTAAAAGTAGATGGCAAGAAAGTAGATAAGACTGAAATATTTAATTCTTTGATTGGAATTGAATTAAGTAAAGGAAAGCATGTTATAGAATTTAATTATATTCCTAGAGGTTTATATGCTGGTGGATTTGTTTCAATTGTATCTTTATTCCTTGTAATATTTTTAAAGAAAAAGAAAGTGGGTAAAAGAAAGTGCAAATAGTAGAATTAATTAAAATTATATTTTTTGGAATAGTTGAAGGAGTTACAGAGTGGTTGCCAATTAGTAGTACCGGTCATTTAATCTTATTAGAACAATTTATTAAATTAAATGTTAGTGCTTCATTTATGGAAATGTTTAGAGTTGTAATTCAATTAGGTGCTATTATGGCTGTTGTTGTTTTATACTTCCATAAACTTAATCCTTTTTCTCCTCAAAAATCTAGTAAAGAAAAAAAGGATACTTGGAGCCTATGGTTTAAAGTAGCAGTAGCGTGTATTCCAGCTGTAATATTCTCAGTGTTTGATGATAAAATGGATGAATTATTTTATAATTGGATTACAGTTGCTGTTATGTTAATTGTTTATGGTATATTGTTTATTGTAATAGAAAATAGAAATAAAAATAAAGAACCAAAGGTAAAAGATGTTAATGATATTTCTTACAAATTAGCGTTAATTATAGGATTATTCCAAGTACTAGCCATTATTCCAGGAACTAGTAGATCTGGGTCAACTATAATGGGAGGAATTTTATTTGGAGCTTCACGTGCTGTAACAGCAGAATTTACTTTCTTCTTAGGAATTCCTGTTATGTTTGGAGCCAGTTTATTAAAGCTTATTAAATTCGGATTTGCATTCACAACTGCCGAAATAGTCACATTATTAATAGGTATGTTAGTTGCATTCTTAGTTTCTATTATAGTTATTAAATTTTTAATGAATTATATTAAAAAACATGACTTTAAAGCTTTTGGATGGTATCGCATTATACTAGGTATTCTAGTTATATTATATTTCTTAATATTTTAAATTATTTTAATGTCAAAAAATGTTGACATTTATACTTAAAAAATATATACTTAAGTTAGGTCTTATGAAGAGTGATGGAGGGACTAGCCCGATGAAGTCACACCAACCTATTTAATTAGGTGGTAAAGCTAGAACGATAAGATAACTTTTACACTCAAGAGTTATCTTGAGTGTTTTTTTGTAAGATTACAAAGGAGGAGATAAGATGAAATTTTATAGTAATGAAATAGTATTTAGAGGTCATCCTGATAAAGTATGTGATCAAATAAGTGACGCTATTTTAGATGAGTGTTTAAAACAAGATAAAGCTTCAAGATGTGGAATTGAAGTAGTAGGGGGAAAAGGTAAAATATTTGTAACTGGAGAGGTAACTAGTGACGCTAAATTTGATTTAACTAGTATTGTAAAAAGAGTATTAAGGGATATTGGTTATAGTGATAATTACGAAATTATCGACAATATTGGAAAACAAAGTCAAGATATTGCGCTTGGAACTAATACAGAAGTAGGTGGAGCAGGAGATAATGGAATGATGTTTGGTTATGCTTGCAAAGAAACTAAAGAATTATTGCCAAAAGCCATGGTAATATTACAAAAACTAAGTCAAGAATATGATAAATTAGTTCATAGTGATGAAAGATTTTGTGCTGATGGAAAAGCTCAAATTACAGGTGTTTATGACGAACATAATAAACTAATAAAAATTAAAGATTTTACAGTATGCTATCAAAATACTGAAAAAGAAAGAGAAAAAACAGATGAAATAATAAAAGAAATCTGTGATAAAATTTGTAAGGAATACAACGTAGAAGTAGAAACATATTTAATAAATCCTACTGGTAGATTTGAAATAGGTGGTTTTGATGGTGACGCTGGATTAACAGGAAGAAAAATAGTTGTTGATAGTTATCAATCATTTGCTAATGTTGGTGGGGGAGCATTCTCTGGAAAAGATCCAAGTAAAGTAGATAGAAGTGGTGCTTACAAAGCAAGAGAAATAGCTAAAAAAATAGTATCTTCAAATGATAAATATGAATGGTGCCAAGTACAATTATCATATGCAATAGGAATAGAAGAACCTTTAGCAATCTATATTGAAACAAATTTAGGTAATGTAGAAGCTGATAAGGAATTATATGAAGAGTGTAAACCAAGAAATATTATAAAAGATTTAAATCTTTTAACCGAGCACTATGAAGAAAGAGCTAAATTTGGTCATTTTAGAAACTAATTATTGATAGCAATAAAAACATTTTCGTATAATTAATACAGTAAAGGACAGTGGTAGTATGGTTAATGTATTATCTAAAAAGTTAGAAAAAACACCAACCTTGGTATTGTTTAACCATACTATAAAATTAAATAAAAAAGAAAACACAAAGTTTCTAGATTTTTTGATAATCTAGATTCCTTTGTGTTTTTTTGTTGTACCTTTGCTAAGTAAAGTAAATCTAAATAAAAAAAGGAGGAAGGTTATGAAATTAAAAAACAAATATGGATTTACACTTGTTGAATTACTAGCGGTAATAGTAGTATTAGCAATAATAGCCTTAATAGCAACACCAATAGTAATGAATACAATAAAAAGTGCGAAGAAAAGAGCAGCTGAGAGAAGTGTCGACAACTACATAAAACAAGTAGAAACAGCAGTAGCAACCAAGCGATTAGAAGGAGATATCTTAGAAGGAACATATACAATAAATGACAAAGGAAATTTAACCGGTAACGGATTAACAGAACCTCTAGTAATAGAAATGAATGGAAATAAGCCAACATCAGGAACCATAAAAATAAGTAATGGTCAAGTAATAACAGATTCAAAAATGACAGTAGGAAGTTATGAAGTATCATATAACCCAACAGCAAAGAAATATGAAGCAACAGAAAAAGGAAAAAACCGCAAGTAGAAGTACTATGCACAGCTAATAAAACTAAGGTCTCTGCATTAGTTTGGTCAGGAAATGCAGATCCTGCTGAGGAGTCTTCATACGCAAGTCAAGAAGTAGGATTGTTAGCAAGTAACTCAGGAGCATATACTCCAGGGGTATCTTACACATGTGAACTAGGTGACAATGAATCAAAAACGTTTTATGTATTAGAAACAAATGGAGATAACGTTTCTTTAATAGCTGGAATGAATTTAGGCACAAATGTAGCATGGGTAACAATAGGAGATTATATAGCAGCCGGAGAAACAGTAGAAAATGGGGATTATGTAAAGAATGATAAAGGCCCAATTACGGCAGATAAAATATTAAAAGAAAGAACATCAGGATGGACTAAATTAGAAGACAATCAAATCTCAATACCTAGTGGACAACAAATAGCAGCTGCATCTGGAAAAGAATTTGATGTAAGTTCTACTTCAAATGTATCCGGTCTACCAATATGGTTAAATAGTTATACAAAACCACCAATGGCATATGGATATTGGACATCTTCGCCTTCTACGTCTAGCTCTAACAAAGCATATTATGTCTTCTATGATGGAACTTTGTATGATACTGCGGTTATCGATGATAGCGCATTTGCTCTTCGTCCTGTAATAACAATCCCCAAATCACAACTAGGATAGATTTTATAAGCATGAATTCTTTTATTCATGTTTTTTTGTGTATCAAATTATGATAAAATATAACAAGTGGTGATAAGTATGTATTATAAAATAAGCAATGGTAGTGTAACACTTTCTGGTAATACTATTTTAGAAGATATTAATTTTAAAGTTAGTGATAATGAAAAGATAGGTATAGTTGGTCGTAATGGTAGTGGTAAGACTACACTACTTAAAGCTATAGTAGGTGAAATCGATTTAGAGAATGGTTATGATGATTTAAAGGTAGAAAGTGTTGGAGATTATAAAGTTGGATATGTTAAACAAAATATTGACAATAATTTGAATATTAAAATGATTGATTATATAGTTGATGCTTATTCTAATCTTACTGATATAGAAAAAAATATGAAGAAATTAGAAAATAAAATGATATCTGGATATGATGAAAATATTGTTAATAAATATAATGATTTGATATCAAAATATGAATATCTAGGTGGTTATACTTATAAAAAAGAATACGAAGTAGCACTAAAAAAATTTGGCTTTAGTGAAAGTGATAAAGATAAGTTACTAAGTGAATTTTCTGGAGGACAATTAACTAAGTTATCACTAGTAAAATTATTACTTAGTAAACCTGATTTACTTATACTTGATGAACCAACAAATCACTTGGATATCAACACTATCGAATGGTTAGAAGATTATTTAAAAAATTATAATAAAAGTATTATTATAGTTAGCCATGATCGTATGTTTTTGGATAACGTTTGTAACGTTATATATGATATAGAATATGGTACTTTAAAAAGATATAATGGTAATTATACTTATTTTGTAAATAAGAAACACGAAGATTATATAAAACAAGAACGTGATTATGAAACTCAACAAAAAGAAATAAAGAGGTTGCAAGCTATTGCAGATAGGTTTAAATATAAACCATCTAAAGCATCAATGGCGATGTCTAAACTAAAACAAATAGAAAGAATGGTTAAAATAGATAAGCCACAAAAAGAAAATAATAGGACTTTCAAAACTAATTTTAGCCCTAATCAAGAAAGTTATCGTGATGTTTTAAAAGTTAAAAATTTATCCATTGGTTATGACAAAGAATTAAGTAGAGTAACTTTTAATGTAGAACGTAAAGATAAATTAGGTATCATAGGTGAAAATGGAATTGGTAAAAGTACATTACTTAAAACAATTATGGGATTTATTAGTCCTTTGGGTGGTAAATATACATTTGGTGATAAAGTTAATATTGGGTATTTTTCTCAACAACTTGACAACATTGATCCTAGTAAAACAATTTATGAAGAAATAGATAACGCGTTTCCTAGTATGTCACCAACAGAAATAAGAAGTTTGTTAGGTGCTTTTGATTTTCACGGAGATGAAGTATTTAAAAAGATTTCTAGTTTATCTGGGGGAGAAAAAGTAAGAGTTAGTTTATGTAAGATATTAAATAGCAGACCAAATGTTCTTATTTTAGATGAACCAACAAATCACTTGGATATTATCAATAAAAATACGATAGAAAAGATGTTAAAAGAATATAATGGTACAATTATTATGGTAAGCCACGATAGATATTTGATAAAAAATGTATGTACGAAATTATTAGTATTTAATAAAAATGAAGTTGTTTTATATAATTATGGATATGATGAATATTTAGAAAAAAGAAAAGTAATTAAAGAATCTGAAATAATAAAGAAAGAAAATAAAGTATCAAAAAAAGAAGTTAATATTAATTTAACAAAAGAAATAAATAAAATTGAAAAAGTGATAGATAATAAAGAAAAGGAATTAGCTAAATTAAATAAAGAACTTTTAAAAGAAGAAGTATATATGGATATTAGTAAAGCTAAATCTATACAAGAAAAAATAGAAAAAATTACAAAAGAAATAGAAATTAAAACTAAGGAATGGGAAGATTTAGCAAATAAGATGTAAGTCAGTATAAACTGACTTTTTTTGTGTATTTTTTTCGATAAAAAAGGAAATAAGAAAAAAATGTAGAATGTTATAAGTGAAGGGTTATAAAAATGTAATCCTTTTTTAATACAATAAATTCAAAGAAAGGGATGATAAAATGAATAATGAAATTGTATTATTTGAGAATCAAAACGTAAAGTTGGAGGTGAATGTTAATGATGAGACAGTTTGGCTTACTCAAAATCAGATGGCACGGTTATTTGATAAAGAAAGAACTGTTATTACAAAACATATAAACAACATATTTAAAGAAGGAGAATTGGATAGAGAAAGCAATGTGCAAAAAATGCACTTTGCAAATTCTGATAAACCAGTTACTTATTATAATTTAGATGTAATAATAAGCGTAGGGTATAGAGTAAAAAGTAAAAACGGAATAGTATTTAGAAAATGGGCCAATAA
>CAKPHO010000013.1 GCA_934162195.1 uncultured Bacilli bacterium | reverse complement strand
AATAACAAGTGATGGAAATCTATGTAGAGATAAAAGTGCAAGTTGTTCAGATGATAACAAAATAAAAATTGAAATGAATGGTAAAAAACCAACATCAGGAAAAATAAAGATAACAAATGGAAGTGTTGATCAAACATCATCAAGTATGACAATAGGAGATTACACTGTTTCATATAATTCTACTAAGAAAACATATGAAGCAATAGAGAAAGGAAATACACCACAAGTAGAAGTATTATGTACAGCAAAAACAACAGCAACCACAGGAAATGTACCAAGTGGTAATTATGCCTATGGAGATGAATATACATGTGAATTAGGTGATAATGATGCAAAAACATTCTTTGTACTAGAAACAAATGGAGATAATGTATCATTAATCATGGATAGAAACATAGATTCAAATGGTAAAGGAACAACAAGTGGAGGAAATACAGTAGCTTGGTGTAAATCAGGAAGTAATAATACATGTGCTGCAGATAGAGCATTAGAATACTTAAAAACAAGTACAACAGGATGGACAAAATTAACAGAATCACAAATAAGCTTACCTTCATATGATCAAATATATAAAGCTACAGGTAATAAAACTTCGGGATTATCAACATGGTTATATGGAAATTTAAATAATAGTAGTGCACCATACGCTTATTGGACATCAACCCCTTATGCGTCTTATTCTAGCATCGCTTGGGGTGTGACATACGGCGGCGCCTTGAGCAACTACGTCGTCGACAGCGACGACCGCAATGGCGTTCGCCCAGTTATAACTGTCTCAAAAGCACAATTAGGATAAAAAGATCAAGAAAAGTAAAAAAACACTTTTCTTTTTTTTCTTTTTTGCTATAATGATAATAGGGTGATAGTATGGCAGGTAAAGTAACATATAATAATATACAGTATGACATTTTAGATGCCATACCAGTTAATAATTTTGATTATTTGATTATGTCTAATCCTGATAACTTGATGGATGTGATGTATGCGGAAAAATATACAGATGAAAATGGAACTAAATATTTTTTGCCACCCAAAAGTTTTAAATTAGAAGATCATAACGGAGTAAATTTAAAAAGATTGCAAATCAACGTAATTATAAACGAAATAATACAAATATTAAAAAAAGAAGTAGAACGAGATAATATTAATTCTAGAAGTGAAATGATAGAAAAAATTAATAATATAAAAGAATTTTTGAGCACAGATTCTGTTATAAAAGAAGTGATTGCAGATAACATAAATTTAAATGAAAATTCTTTTGAAGCTATAATATCACAAGTAAAAAAATATTTAGATGTTCAATTACTTAGTAAAAAGGAAGTTGTTACTAATGAAAATTCTAAAGCAATTAAGACATCACAAGGATTAAATTATGAATGGTTATACAATCTTAGTTCAGATGAGTTAAAAGAGATTGCTAAGGATAAAAATAGAACAAGTGAAGAATTGATATATATATTGGATGCCTTAAACAAAAGATTAAAAACAGAAGAAGCTATAGATGTTTATACAAATAATGGATTTACCAAAACAAAAAAAATAGATCACAAAGCCGCATTTGTAGATACATTGTTGTTGGTTTTAATAACATTTAGTTTTGGATTGTTATTATTAATATCATTGTTTTAAAAAAGAGTTTGTGAGATTCACAAGCTCTTTATTTGTTTGTTAAACGATAAAAATTAATTGATGGCCTATTGAATAATCTAAAACTTATTTGTGAAGTCCCGATTCCACTAGAAATATATAAATCTGTATTGTTCAGTTTATAATATTCTTTGTAGTATTTTTTAGCTCCATTAGGTAAGACAATTCCTCCAATAAATGGTAATCTTACTTGTCCATTATGTGAATGTCCAGCTAAAATTAAATTGAAATTAGAATAATCAATGTTATTAATATAATCGGGTTCATGAATTAATAAAATTTTATATAAATCTCTAATATTTTCCTCGGTGGCGTAAGTTAAAATTTTATTATATCTTTCTGTAATATCGGTTTGATTGTTTAAGTTAGAACTTAATCCAGCAAGTAATATAGGTGTATATCCATCACTATATATAAGTTCATAATTATCACCTATATTTTTAAATCCACTGTCATTGATAATACTCTCCCATTCACTAAAATTATTATCATGATTGCCACTTATTGCGTATTTTCCAACTGTAACACTTATTGAGTTTAAAGATTCGATTATTTCGCTTTTTAATGTTTCATTAAGTTTAGTATCTTTGTCAATCAGATCACCGGTAAGAACAACAATATCTGGTTTTAATAAATTAATTTCATTAACTATTTTTTCTAAATCCTTTTTATCTGTGGTTCTTCCGTAATGAATATCACTTATATGAACTATTTTAAAACCGTGAAAATTATCTTGAATATTGCTACTTGTTATTTTATATTCTTTAGTTACTAATCCTTTTGTAGCAATAAATCTGCTATATAATAGTATAGCTGTAATAATTAAGACAAATATAATTAAAAACTTTATAATGGGATGTTTTTTCTTTTCTTTTTCGTTCATAAACGTCATTCCTATTCTAAATTTATCTTAACACAAATAACAAAAAAAAACTAGGTCTAAATTTGACCTAGAACCATTAACAATATTTGTAAGGAAAGCATAATTCCGTTATGTAAAAAATGAAGTCCCATTGAAACAAAAACATTATCTGTTTTAGCCATAATATATGCGAATGCAAATCCTGGTGTACAATAAGGTATTAAATATAATAAATCAACGGGGCTGTTAACATTACTTACTACATGTAACCCGCCAAAGACTAAACCCGAAACGATAATGAAAACTGTGTCATTAGAAAAGATGTTTCTAAATCCTTGCCTAAATGTTAATTCTTCTAGTAGTGGGGCAAAGAATACTGCTGATATAAACATATAAACAGGAGCCTTGGTAAATGTTTGTCTTATTGTTTCTTCATTACCTGCGATAGCCCCACCATTTATTAAACTAATAATAATATTTGAGCCAGCCATAACAATTAATGCATACAACCAGTATTTTAAATATTTACTAAAATATTTTCTGTGATTTTTTTTGATATCAATTACAGCTTTACTAATTTCTTTATTAAGTATTAAACAAATAATTGAAATTATAAGCACTTCAAAACTAAGTAAATAAATAACTTTTGAAATAATAGGCATAGTTTTATAGTCGATGCGCATTAAAATCAGAGGCAATGTTTGTAATTCACTTAAAACAAAGTAGGAAAATAAAACAGCAAAACCTTTTCCAAATGTAATAAGTCTTTTTTCCATGTTCTTTGCTTTTTTGTTTACCAAGTAGAAAGTAATTGTAATACATAGTGATGTAAAAATATAGGCAACATCAACAACTTTTCTTAAGCTTCCTAAATTGCTAATATCTATCGATAGTGTATAGTAAAAAAAGTTTTCAGCAAGTAACAACATTATAAATAAAACAAATGAACTGAATACCAACAAAAATCTATCTTTTTCTTTCATTTTATCACCTTAATATATTATATCACGTATTTATTATTTTTTTCATCAAATATATTGTGAAAATTGTGAAATATATGTTATAATACAAGTGTATTCAACGAAGAGTGGGCAAAACCCACTCTTTAATATAGTATGGGAGGTATTTATGGATTTAATAAAAAAAGTAGAAGATTTAATTAAGGAACCAATTGAAAAAAAAGGTTATAAATTAGATACAGTTGAATATGTAAAAGAAGGCAGTACAAAATTTCTTCGTGTTATTATTGACAAAGAAAGTTATATTACTGTTGATGACTGTGTAATTGTATGTAGATTAATTAATCCAATCTTAGATAAAGAAGATCCAATCAAAGAAAACTATATTTTAGATGTATGTTCTAAAGAAAGAGGAAGTGAATATGATGAACAGTAAAGAATTTAAAAATGCGATTGATTTAATTGTTAAAGAAAAAGGAATATCAAAAGATGTAATTATTGAAGCTATGCAACTAGCACTTACTTCTGCTTACAAAAAAAATTACCACTCACTATCTAATGTTAGAGTAGATGTTAATGGTGATACTGGAGATGTACATGTTTATTCTTTTAAAACAGTTGTTCCGGATGACTATGAAGAATTAGAAGAATGGGATTTATTGAATGAACAAGAAGCAAAAAGAAAAGAAGATAATAAAGATGAAGAAACAGAAGAAAAAGAACCATTTATTTTTGATGAAAGAATTCATATCCCACTTGCTGAAGCTCGTGAAATAGTTCCTAATATTGATGTAGGAGAAACAATTGAAGAAGAAGTTACACCAAAAGACTTTGGTAGAGTTGCTGCAGCAACAGCAAAACAAGTGGTAGTTCAAAAAATTCGTGAGGCTGAAAGAAATACTATTATTGAAGAATTTTCTGATAAACAAGATGAAATGGTTTCAGGAATTGTTGAAATGGAAGATGCCAGAAATTATTATATTAACTTAGGAAGAACACAAGGAATATTACCTAAGAGTGAAATTATTCCAGGAGAAACTATTAAAATGGGTTCTAGCATTAAAGTGTATGTTAGTAAAGTAGAAAATGGTTCTAAAGGCCCACTTATATTACTTTCAAGAACTCATTATGGATTTATAAAAAGATTATTTGAATTGGAAATTCCAGAAATAAATGAAGGATTAATTCTAGTTTATAGTGTTGCTCGTGATGCTGGTAATAGAACTAAGATTGCGGTTTACTCAGAAAATCCTAACATTGATCCGGTCGGTTCATGTATAGGTGAAAGAGGATCAAGAATTGCCAATATTTTAAATGAATTACATGGTGAAAAGATTGACATTGTTCCATATAACAAAGATGTTAGTAAGTTTATTGAAAATGCCTTAAGTCCTGCTAAAAATTTACATGTATTTGTAACTGATGAAAAAAAACAAGAAGCTTTAGTTGTGGTTGATAATGATAATTTATCACTTGCAATTGGACGTAAAGGTATAAATGTTAAATTAGCCTCTCGTTTAACGCATTATAAAATAGATGTAAAAACATACGAACAAGCTAAAGAAATGGGAATTAACGTTGTAGAGTAGGTGTTAATGTGAAAACAAAGAAAATACCAATGAGAACTTGTGTTATAACAAGAGAAAAATGTCCAAAACAAGAACTGGTAAGAGTAGTAAGAACTCCTGAGGGGGAAGTTATTATTGATACTACTGGTAAAGCTAATGGGCGTGGAGCTTATTTAAAAAAAGATATAGCTGTTTTTGAAAAAGCCGAAAATAATAAATGTCTAAATAAAATATTAGAAGTAGAAGTGCCAAATAATATTTTTGAACAGTTGAAAAATTTAGTTAAGTAGGTGTAATGTGAAAAGAGAGGATTATATAAGTTGGGAACAATATTTTATGGCTGTTGCTATGGTTGCAGCTGAAAGAAGTAAAGATCCCTCTAGTCAAGTAGGAGCGTGTATTGTTGATAGTGACAATAAAATAGTATCGACTGGATATAATGGAGCTCCTCGTGGATACGATGATGATAAATGTATGACTTGGGAAAGAGAAGGAGATTTTCTTGATACAAAATATGCATATGTTTGTCATTCGGAACTAAATGCTATTTTAAATTCCCCTCGTTCTGTTAAAAATTGTCGAATTTATGTAACTTTATTTCCTTGCAATGAATGTGCTAAAGCAATTATTCAATCAGGAATAAAAGAAGTTATTTATCTAAGTGACAAATACGAAGGAACAGAAGGAAATATTGCTTCTAAGAAGATGCTTGATGAATGTGGTATAAAATATCGTAAATATGAAGTAAAGGGTAAGAAATTAGTATTAACAATATAGAAAAGAGGTGTTAATATGATGAGTGTATTAGAATACGCTGAAGATATTAATAAGACAGTTGAAGAGATATTAAATAAATGCAAAGAATTTAGTATAGATGCTAGAGTAGAAGATGATATGCTTAGTGATGAAGATGTTATTACTTTAGATAATTATTTTGCAAATGAAGAAGATGTTATTGACGAGGTAGAAGAAGTAGATGAGTTTATTGTGGAAAACAAAAAAATTGATACCGATAATACTATCTCAAAGCAAAAGTTAAAAAAGAAATCAGAAATTACTAAACAACCTAAAAAAGACATATCTCTTCAAAAGAAAGAAATGTATAAAAATAAGGAAAAATTAAAATCAAATAAAAATGTGGTTGATGATAAAATTGTTTTATACAAAGAAAATATGACTATAGGAGAGTTGGCTAGTAGTCTAAATATAAATAGTAGTGAGATAATAAAAAAATTATTTAACTTAGGTGTTATGGCTACTATTAATCAACCGATCAGTTTTGAAAATGCGGAGATTTTAGTTCTTGAATATGGTAAAGAATTAAAAAGAGAAGAAACTCAAGATGTTACTGATTTTGAAAATTACGAAGTTGTAGATAATGAAGAAGATTTAGTATTACGTGCCCCAGTTGTTACAATCATGGGACATGTAGATCATGGTAAAACAACTTTACTTGATACGATTCGTAAAACTTCTGTAGCAGAAGGTGAAGCAGGAGGAATAACTCAAGCTATTAGTGCTTATCAAGTAAAATATCAAGATAAATTAATAACCTTTATTGATACTCCTGGACATGCTGCATTTACAGAAATGCGTGCTAGAGGAGCTAGTATTACTGATATTATTATCATTATTGTAGCAGCTGATGATGGTGTTATGCCTCAAACAAAAGAAGTTATTGACCATGCTAAAGCTGCTAATGTACCAATTATTGTTGCAATCAATAAAATAGATAAACCAGGTGCTAACCCAGATCGTGTTATGACAGAACTTACAGAATATGGTCTTACTCCAGAAGAATGGGGTGGAGATACAATATTCACTCGTATTAGTGCTAAGACAGGTGAAGGTGTTAATGATTTATTAGAAGATATCTTATTAGTTGCAGAAATGCAAAATTATCGTGCTAATCCAAATAGATATGCAATGGGAACAGTTATCGAATCAAGACTTGATAAACATTTAGGACCTGTAGTAACCGTACTTGTTCAAAATGGTACATTACGTTTAGGAGATCCAGTTGTAGTTGGTACATCATTTGGTAAAATAAGAACATTAAAGAATGATTTAAATGAAGAAATAATAGCAGCAGGCCCTTCTCAACCAGTTGAAATTACAGGTATTAATGAAGTCCCAGTTGCAGGAGATAAATTTATGGCATTTGAATCAGAAAAAGAAGCTAGAAGTATTGCAGAAGAAAGAAAAAATCAAGCAAGAAAAAGAGAAACAGCTTCTAAAACTGCTGTGTCTTTAGATGATTTATTTGCTAAAATTCAAGAAGGTGTCAAAGAAATTAATGTTATCATTAAAGCTGATGTAAATGGTTCTAGTGAAGCAGTTAAAAATTCTTTGGAAAAGATTGAAGTAGAAGGCGTCAAAGTAAAAGTAATAAGAAGCAGTGTTGGAGCTATAACAGAAAGCGATATTGTTTTAGCAAAAGCATCAAATGCACTTATTGTAGGATTTAATGTAAGACCAAGTAATAATATAAAAGATTATGCTACTGAACAAGGTGTAGAAATAAGATTATATGATATTATTTATAAAGCGGTAGAAGAAATGGAAGCTGCTATGAAGGGTATGTTAGATCCTGAGTATGAAGAACAAATCTTAGGTAGTGCTGAAGTTAGACAATTATTTAAATTTTCTAAAGTAGGTACAATTGCTGGTTCATATGTAACAGATGGTATTATTAAAAGAGATTCCAAAGCTAGATTAATTCGTGATGGTGTTGTTATATATGATGGGAATATAGGATCTGTACAAAGAGAAAAAGATACTGTAAAAGAAGTTAAAAAAGGCCTAGAATGTGGTATAACAATTGAAAACTTCTCTGATATCAAAGTTGGGGATGTTATCGAATCATATGAAATGGTAGAAAAGAAGAGATAAAATGTCTCTTTTTTTCATATAATATGTAGGCTTAAAATTCACCCTATGTTAATATTGCAGTGGGTGATAAAATGAAAAAAATAATAAAAAAAGATAATAACAAAAAATTAAAACCTAGTAAAGAATTATTAGAAGCGTTAAAAGAAGCAAATGATATCAGAAATGGAAAAATAAAAACTAAAGGCTATAGGAATGTAAGTCAAATGTTTGAGGATATCTTAGCCGGAGATGTAAGATAAATCTCTCATTTTTTCTTTATTTGTGCTATAATGAAAAAGGAGGGATAATATGAGTATTAAAACAGAAAGAATTGGAAGTAACCTCGTAAAAGAAATAAGTTATATTTTAGCAACAGAAATAAAAGATGAAGATATTAAATTTGTAACTATTACTGACTGTAAAGTAACAAATGATTTAAGTTTTGCTAAAGTGTATTATACAGTATTTGATGTAAGTCGTAAAAAAGAAACAGCGGAAGCGTTAAAACATGCTAGTGGATATATCAGACATTTACTTCATGATAGAGTTGATATTCGTCATATACCAGAATTAACATTTATTTTTGATGAATCTATCGAATATGGTAAAAAAATAGAAAATATAATTGAAGAAATACACGAAGAAAACGAATAAAATATTGTAAATATAATTTATTTGTGATATAGTTTAATTGTTATTTAACAAAGAAGAATGAATTAGTATTTATTTGGTAATTAGAAAGCTAGTGGTTGATGAAAACTAGCCTAGAATAAATATGAAGTTATACATTTGGAGTTAAAACGTTATCTCACGTTACGAGCAGAGTGCATAAGTCATTATGAAATAAGGTGGTACCGCGAGATTTCGTCCTTATATTTGTAGTGGCTTTTTTTGAAAGGATGATATTATGGATATGAATAGATATATAGATTATACAAATTTGAAAGCAGTAGCGACTAAAGAAGATATAAAAAAGTTATGTGATGAAGCAATTAAATATGGATTTGCTAGTGTATGTGTAAATCCTTGTTATGTAGAACTTGCACATGACTTACTTGATGGTACTAATGTTAGTGTGTGCACAGTAGTTGGTTTTCCTTTAGGAGCAAATAAAGTAGCAACCAAGGAATTTGAAGCAATAGCTGCGATTGAAGATGGCGCTGATGAAATTGACATGGTAATTAATATTGGTGCTTTAAAAGATAAAGATTATGATTATGTTAAAGAAGAAATAGAAACAGTTAGAGATTCTATAGGTGGAAGAGTTTTAAAAGTTATTGTAGAAACTTGTTATTTAACTGCTGAAGAATTAAAGAAAGCAACTGAAATTTGCAACGAAACATTTGTTAATTTTATTAAAACAAGTACAGGATTTGGAACTAGAGGAGCTAGTATTGAAGATATAAAAATTATAAATGAAAATAAGAACGAAGTACTAGAGATAAAAGCTGCTGGGGGTATTAAAACATATGAAGAAGTTATGGATTATATAGATAAGGGTGTAACTAGAATAGGTATGAGTAATGTATCTGATTTGGTAAATAATCACTGTGACTGTGAAGAATGTAATTGTGGTGATGATTGCAATTGTGAACATGAATGTCACTGCGAAGATTGTGAGGAGGAAAAATAATGACATTTTTTGAAGAATTAAAATGGCGTGGATTAATTAAAGACACTGCTGGTGAAGACTTAGAAAAAAAATTAAATGATGAAAAAGTAACATTTTATTGGGGAACAGATCCTACTGCAGATAGTTTACATATAGGACATTATTCTTCACTGATTACAGCTAAGAGATTAGCAAAACATGGCCATCATCCTATTTTATTAGTAGGAGGTGCAACAGGATTAATAGGAGATCCAAGACCTACTGCTGAACGTGAAATTATTTCTAAAGAAGTAGTTGAAAAAAATTTAGAAGGCATAAAAAAACAAATAGATAAAATATTTGAAGGAAAAGCAGAAGTGGTGAATAACTATGACTGGATTAAAGAATTTGATTTAATAACTTTTTTAAGAGAAGTTGGTAAATATATAAATATCAATTATATGCTTAATAAAGATATTATTAGAAGAAGATTAGAAACGGGTATAACTTTTGCTGAATTTACTTATACATTGATCCAAGGATATGATTTTTTACATCTATATGAAACTAAAAACTGTGTACTTCAAGCTGAAGGGTCAGATCAATGGGGAAATATAACAACAGGTATAGAACTTATTAATAAAAAATTAGGCAAGCAAGCTTATGCTTTTACAATGCCTTTAGTATTAGATGCTAATGGTAATAAATTCGGAAAATCAGAGGGTAATGCACTATGGCTTGACGTAAATAAAACATCTAGTTACGAGTTATACCAATACTTAATCAACACTGATGATTGCATGGTTGAGCAATATTTAAAAGTATTCACATTCTTAACACCTGAAGAAATAATGGATATTGTAAAGAAACACAACGAAGAGCCACATTTAAGAATTGGTCAAAAAACACTAGCACGTGAATTTATAACAGATCTTCATGGTAAAGAAGAATATGAAAAAGCTGTGAAGATTAGTGAATGTCTATTTAACGGAGATGTTAAATCTTTAAATGTCGAAGATATATTAGTAGGATTTAAAGATGTACCTCACTTTGAAGTAGAAGAAAATACTAATATTTTAGATTTATTAGTTAACAATGCTGTTGTATCTAGTAAAAGAGAAGCGAGAGAATTCATAAATAGTGGTGCAATTTCGATAAATGGTGATAAAATAGAAAGTGAAGAGTTAGTTATTACTAAAGATATGGCTTTAGATAATAAAGTTTTAGTAATAAAAAGAGGAAAAAAGAAAAATTATATTGGATTAATTAAATAAATCTATGGGAGGTATTTATGAAATTAAAAAATATAAATTATAAAAGAATGGATGACCTAATTACTTATATTGCAGAAGAAAACAAAATAAAAAAAGTAAAAGTATATTTTGATTTCTTTCTTAATGCTGCAATAAGAGGTATTGGATATGTTGATTATTTAAAAGGAAACTATATTAATCTATCAAATGAAGAAAAGAAAGATTTTTTAACTAAAAGAAATTATGTAAGATTAGTAAAATACTTAAATAAACGCGGATATCAAATGATATTTCATGATAAAATAGTTTTTAATAGAATTTTTAAAGATTATATTGGAAGAGATTTTATTGATATTAGAGAAGTTGGATACAAAGGCTTTAAAAAATTTGTAACTGGGAAAGAAAATGTATTTGCTAAAAAACATAATTCGTTTGGTGGAGACGGTGTAAAAAAAGTAAATCTTGCCGGAGAAGATTTAAAGGTTTTATTTAATCAACTTTACAATAACAAACAATATTTAATAGAAGATACACTGATTCAAAATGAATATTTAGATTGGATTAATCCGAAAGCTGTTAATAATGTTAGATTAGTAACTCTTCTTAAAGATGGCGAAGCATACGTTGTATTTAAAACATTACGTATTAATGCTGGAGGTGAAGAAGTAATTAGTTGTCATGATATTTATATGACTTTAGATGATGAAGGAAATGTTTTAGGTAATGTTGTTGATGATGAATGTAATATTTATAAAAAACATCCTGTAACTGGCTTTAAATTTAAAGGTGCTAAAATACCTCATATGGATAAGGCTTTAGAACTTGTAAAAAGTGCAGCAAAATTAGTTCCAGAAATGCGTTGGATTGGTTGGGATGTAGCAATCACTGAAGATGGGGCAGCTATTATTGAAGGAAACAATTATCCAAGTTTTGGACTTCACCAATTTTATTTACTAAATGATGGTGAAGAAGTTGGTAAATATAAAAGAATTAAAGAAATATTAAGAGATGAAATATAATAAAAAAACTAACCTATACAGCAGCTATATGGTTAGTTTTTTGTTTTGTTCTTGTTTTATGTTGTTGTGCTTTACAGTTAATTTTACCATGTCTTTCCAAAACAGTATTTACTTCTAATGAGTTTTTGCTATTAACATCAAATCTAAATTCTAGATTATTAACATATATTCCTTGTTGATAAATTTGATTATTTTCTTGAAATATTCTTGAAAGCATTACTTCGTTGTTTTCAAAAATGCTAATTAATTCTTCGACTAGTTGATAATATAAGTCTCTAGTATTAGAAAAATCATGTGTGTAAATTAATTTTTTTTCTTTTTTATCAAGAATATCAATCTTAATATCACTACCTTCTCTATAGATATCTATTAAATAGTGATTAGATCGACATATATAATTTATTACAACAACAATATTATTTAACATTTGTTTATATTCCATTTTATTTTTCCTTTCTATTTTTAGGGCAAAAAAAACTAGGTAGAAACCTATTTTAATACTTCTACCTAGGTTTTTATCTTTATTACTATCTATTATAGAATTCAACGATTAATGATTCATTAATATCAGCATTTAATTCACTACGTTCTGGTAATCTAATGAATGTACCTGCCATATCTTTTTCATTGAAATCAACGAATTCAACACGTTTAGATAATGCTTCTAAAGCACTCTTAACAACAGCTAAGTCTTTATCACTTTCTTTAATAGCAATAACATCTCCAACTTTACATTTGTAAGAAGGAATGTCAACTTTTTTACCATTAACAGTAACATGACCATGGTTAACTAATTGTCTAGCAGCTCTTCTTGAAGAAGCAAATCCAATACGGTAAACTAAGTTGTCTAAACGGCTTTCTAATAATTTTAAGAAGTTTTCGCCATGAACACCTTTTAATTTACCAGCTTCTTCGAAAGTTTTCTTGAATTGTTTTTCATTTAAACCATACATAAATCTAACTTTTTGTTTTTCTTGTAATTGAACACCGTAGTTAGATAATTTTTTAGCTCTTTTTTGTCCGTGAAGACCTGGAGCATATGGTTTTCTAGCTAATTCTTTTCCACTTTCTAGAGTAGAGAAACCTAAACGACGAGATTTTCTATAACTTGATCCTGTGTATCTTGACATTGTAACGTCTCCTTTCTTTTCTGCATAAAGCATCAAAGCCAATTTCAAATATATAGGGTGTTTTATTTTAATGTTTTCACTATACAGCTTAAGTTACTTAAACCCCTATAGGTAATAAACACATTATATATTTAAATTAGTGCTGCAACGCATTTGCACTTAACATTATATTATGTTTTCCCTTGATAGTCAATACCAAATTGGCGATTAAAGATATAAATTTCATGAATATGTAAAAAATAATACTAAAAAGTCGAATTTTGTGGTATCATTATAATAGCGAGGTGAATATATGGGAAGTAATACGATATTATTAATTATGATTTCAACATTTTTTATATCTATACTATGCGTTGTAGTCACCTTAAACTTAATTCAAAGAAAAAAAGATCATCAAATCAAAGAAATTATTGATAATTTGGAAGTTGAAAAAAATAAAATCAATAGTACACCAATCGCACCTGAATTATCAAAAGTAGAAACATTTTTGAAAAATGATAAATTAGGAGAAATGTATAATGATTGGAAAGAACGTTTAGATGATATAAAAAACAAACAAATTCCTAAATTAACTGATATGTTAATAGAGGCTGATTATTCACTTTCCAAAACTGATTATAGAAGTGCCATGTATAAGATTGCAAAGCTAGAAATGGAACTATATAAAGTTCGTACTAATTCTGATTTTTTACTTAGTGAAATAAAAGATGTTACTTCTAGCGAAGAAAGAAATAGAGCAATTATTACAAAATTAAAAGCGGAATACCGCGATTTATATCAAAAATTTACTACTAATCAATCTGATTATGGTGAAATAGCAAAACCTGTTGCATTACAATTTGAAAATATTAGTAAACGCTTTGAAGATTTTGAAGCGGTTATGGAAAACAATGAGTATACAGAAGTTACACAAATTATTAAAGCTATTGATGAAATGCTTGAACATATGAAGGTAACCATTGATGAAGTACCTCCAATTGTTATGATGGCAACTAATATTTTACCAAAAAGAATCAAAGAAATAGAAGTAAATTATAATTCAATGATAAGAGCTGGATATCCACTTGATTACCTTAATGTTGAATATAATATTGAAGAAGCAAACAAAAAAATTAATGAAATTATGGATCGTGCTAATGTCTTAAATTTTGAAGATAGTTTGTTTGAATTAAAAGTTTTACTTGATTACTTTGATTCGTTATTTGCCGATTTTGAAAAAGAAAAAATCGAAAGACAAAATTACGAAGACAATGATGCTAAATTTAGATTAAAATTAGATAAAATTAATGGTTTAGTTAGAGATATATTTGATCAAATTGGGGATTTAAAGAAATTATATAATTTATCTAAAAATGATATAGATTTACTTAATTCTATTCGTGATGATTTAAGAGATTTAAATAATGACTATAAAGTTTTAGTTGATCATACTGGAAATAAATCATTTGCTTATTCTAAACTTACTAAAGAAAATGAAGGATTATTTTTAAGACTTGTTCAAATTGAAGATACTTTAGATAATTCTTTAGATGCTATTGGAAGTATGCGCGATGATGAACTTCGTGCTCGTCAACAATTAGAAGAAGTAAAAGCAATTTTAAAAGATTCTAAATATCAAATTAGAGAGTACAATCTACCTGTAATACCACAATCATATTTTGTTGAGTTAAAAGAAGCACAAGCTGCAATCAAAGAGATTGTAAGGGAACTTGATAAAAAACCAATTACAATATCCACTTTAAATACTCGTGTAGACACAGCTAGAGATTTAGTTTTAAAACTTTATACAAAAACAAGAGAAATGATGAAAACAGCTATGTTTGCAGAAATGGCTATTGTATATGGTAATAGATATCGTAGTAAAGAAGAGGATTTAGATAAAAATCTAACTCATTCAGAAATATTGTTTTATCGTGGCGAATACAAAAAATCTTTAGAACTTACAATAAACACATTAAACAGTGTTGAACCAAGTATATATAATAAACTTTTAAAGTTATATGGAGACGGAAAGTAATAACTTAGTTATTGCTTTTTTTCTTATAAAAATATATAATTAAACACGAAAGAAGTGATTCGATGGATAAATTGATATTTATTAAATATGGTGAATTAAGTACTAAAAAAGATAACCGTAAAATGTTTATCAAACTACTTTTAAAAAATATTAAAAGAAAATTAGAAGGATTAGAAGTAGAAATAAATTATACTACTGCTAGAATGTACATAAAGACAACTTCTAAAGATATAGAAGAAGTAGTAGGTAGATTAAAAGAAGTATTTGGAATTAGAAGTATAGTAATATGTGATAGAGTTAATAATAATAAAGAAGAAATAGAAAATAAAATTAAAGAAATTATCCAAACTTTAAGTTTTAAAACATTTAAGGTGGAAACAATTAGAAGTGATAAATCATTTCCTATTTCTTCACTTGAATTTAGTCGTATGATGGGCGCTATTGTATTAAAAAATAAAGAATGTAAAGTAGATGTTCATAATCCTGATTTAATTCTTAATATAGAAATAAGAAGTGAGGGAACATATATCTACACAAGAGAAGTATTGGGCCTTGGTGGATATCCTGTTGGTGTTCAAGGAAAAGGGTTACTAATGCTTAGTGGAGGAATAGATTCTCCAGTAGCAGGTTATCTTGCTTTGAAAAGAGGAGTAGATTTAGAGTGTTTATATTTTGAATCTCCTCCACATACAAGTTTAGAAGCTAAAAACAAAGTTATTAAACTTGCTTCTATTATTGATAAATATTCCGGTAATATAAAAGTACATGTAGTACCATTTACAGAACTTCAAGAAGCTATATATAAGAATGTACCTGATACTTATATTATAACCATAATGCGAAGAATGATGTACCGTATTGCTGAAAGAGTATCAAAAAGAAGAAATTGTAAAGTAATTATTAATGGAGAAAGTATTGGACAAGTTGCAAGCCAAACACTTACAAGTATGTCTGTTATAAATAATGTAACTAACTATCCAGTTATTAGACCAGTCGCCTGTTTAGATAAACTAGAGATAATTGATATTGCAAACAAAATAGATACTTATGAAACAAGTATTCTACCATACGAAGATTGTTGTACAATCTTTGTTCCAAGACACCCGGTTATCAATCCAGAATTAAGTAAATGTATTGAATATGAAAATTTATTTGATTACGAATCTTTATTAGAAAAATGTATTGATAATATTGAAACGATTAAAAACTTAAAAAACGATGATTTTAGTGATTTATTATAAACCAAAAATTACCACTAAAAAATTTGTATTAAAACACCAACTTGTACACATTCTATAAGTGTACAGGAGGTGAATATAATGAAAAACAATACTAGTAAATTAGTAGTACCAGGAGCAAAACAAGCTATCGAAAGAATGAAATATGAAATAGCTTCAGAATTTGGTGTAAATTTAGGACCAGATGCAACTTCTAGAGCTAATGGAACAGTAGGTGGAGAAATCACTAAAAGATTAGTACAAATGGGTCAACAACACATGAGTGGTTCAGTTAACTACCAAGCTAAATAATAAAGAAAAAACGGACAGTCAATGTACTGTCTTTTTTGAACCTTACATTATTATTATTTCCTTTTCAATAAATCATATGTCTAGAAGTATTTTCTATGAATACCAAAAACTGTCTATTTAATTATGATATTATTGAGAATAATAATAATGAAGGTGGTGAAATTATGAATAATAATAAATTAGTAGTACCTGGATCTAAACAAGCATTAGAAGCTATGAAGTATGAAATAGCTCGTGAATTAGGAATTAATTTAGGTGCCGATACAACTTCACGTTTAAATGGGACTGTAGGTGGCGAAATGACTCGTCGTTTAGTTAAATTAGGTGAAGAATACTATGGAAAACAAACACGCTAGTGATTATAAAAAAATAGTTAAACATGGTGTTGTTTACTATAAAAATATATTAAAACATAAAAACTGCCTTTGAGCGGTTTTTATTTTATTAATTCTATTTGCCAAAAATCTACAAATGTGTTACCATATATCTCAATTAAGGGGTGTTTATTATGGTGGATAACGATATTAAATTAAAAGAAATGTATATTACAATGTGTTCTTTTCTTGAATATGGTAATTTTCTAGAAAATATTGATGATGATAGAATGGATTATAAATATGTTGACTTTGATAAATTATATGCCATATTTATAGGATTATTTTTTACAACAGTAATAGATGAATATATTGAAATTACTGAAAAAGATGGTATTAAATCCGCAAAGATTTTATTAAATCCAAACTTTGTTGAAAAGTTGGCTTTAATTATTTCAGAAAAGAAAGATGGCAGATATTATCTTCCTGGTGGACTCTCATATGGAAGTAGGGATGCTTTAATCGATAAAGTTAGAAACAAACTTGCTCATGGTGATTATATTGTTAAAGACGGTAATATATGTTTTGTTGAAAAGAACATTGAAGCAAAGATAAGTATAAATAAATTGATTGAATTTATCGATAGTTTTACTATGTCATATAAGAAAAATAGATTAGATGGTGTTAATAGTCACACCATAATTAATACATATGACACTGATATTTATCGTAAAATGGAATTAAGTGATGAAAACCTTGATAAATATTTATCAAAAATAACAGTGTGTTCTGTAAAAGATAAACCAAAAGAGAAAAGGGATCAAAAATATGTTGATTTATATGATAAAGTAAATAAATGCATATTAAGATTGATGAGAGATTATCCTAAAATGGAAAGTGCTGAAGTATTAAAAAGAGTAAAAGCAAAGTATGATTTGGATTCTGTTGGAATGGAACTAGAAATAAGCTTTGAAAAATTAAATGACAAAGAATATTTTTCAAATGTGATAGATTATTATTGCAGTAACAACCAATTGTTAAAAAAAGGTAAAAAGAAGTACATTAATGCAACAATACATCAATTGATAAGTCGCTATGAAAATAAAGATGTAATGAAATCACATTGCTTGGAAGGAATCGCTTTAAACTTAATTCTTATTAAAGTAAAACGTTCATTTCATAAAATGAGTGTTTATAAAGATTTAGAAGTAATAAGTCAAGATCCTAGGTATAGAGAAGCTGTGGATACGATTTCTAAATTAATTTTAAACAATTATGAAGATGCGCTAGTATCAACTTATATAGGTGGTTTTAATGCTTTATATCAATATGGACTAGAAAATGGCTATAGATTATTAGGAGATTACACAATAGCTAAATTAGCTAATGGTAATTATTTGGATTTTTCACAATTAGAAATTGATAATTTGCATTGTGATGATTCAAAAATAGAATATAAGTTTGATTCATATATAGCTAATTTAGAAAAATATAATTCTGATTCAAATGAGAGAAAATATTTTGATGCTGCAAGAAAAGTAATGGAGATAAAGCAAAAATATTTGGAAAGCGTTCCAGTGGAAAAGCAGGATCCAGAAAAAATAACTAAATTTGAAGAAATGATAAAAGAGGCATTAAACCATTTGAACGGATATTGGAGGCAGAGCGTTAGCTCAGAATATTTTTTAGAAAATTTAGATAAAGATTTATTTATCAAAAATGTTGATACCATAACTCATATTAGAAATGCTATTGCACATGGTCGTGTTTATATAGATGCTTATGATAATAGAGAAGCTCTTGATAAAGATATTACTTTTGTTGATATAGGTAATGATGGAAATATAGTTTATAAAAAAACAATATCTATGAAAGATTTTGTTCAGATATTTAAAATGAAAAATTTTTATATTTTGGAAAGTTTTATGTTATATAACATAAAAAATAAGTCTGATTTAAGACTTGATTATAGTGATAAGTTAAATGTAAGAATAGATGCAAAAAAAGTTTATAAAAAATCTTTATAAACTTTTTTAATATATTAAAGTATTTTATCAATAATGCCATATTCTAGTGCTTCATGAGCATCTAAGAAATAATCTCTTTCGGTATCAAGTTCAACCTTTTCTAATTTTTGTCCAGTATTTTTAGAAAGCATTCTATTAAGTTTATTTTTAAGTTTGATAATTCTTTCTGCTGCAATTTTTATTTCTGTAGCTTGACCTTGTGCTCCACCTAAAGGTTGGTGAATCATTACTTCACTATTTTCTAGACAACATCGTTTTCCTCTTTTTCCACAGCTTAATAAAAATGCAGCCATACTAGCGGCCATCCCGATACAGATTGTAGATACATCACTTTTAATAAAGTTCATAGTATCTAATATAGCCATACCAGCAGTTACTGATCCTCCTGGGGAATTAATATATAAACTAATGTCATTATTATTAATAGAATCTAAGTATAAAAGCTCTGCTACAACAACATTAGCAACCTCATCGGTTATTTCACCACTAAGAATTACAATTCTATCTTTTAAAAGTCTTGAATAAATATCATAAGCACGTTCATAATTATTATTTTTTTCCACAATAGTAGGTATAATCATTTTATCATCTCCTAATGTTATAATAGTGTTAATAAAGTAAATTTATACATGAAAAAAAGTGACAAAATAATTAAAATTTGTTAAAATGTAATTGTAAAAATAGAAAAGAGGAACATAATGATAAAAGTAGCAATTAATGGTTTTGGAAGAATTGGTAGATTAGTATTTAGAATTATGGAAGAAGATCCAGAGTTTGAAGTAGTTGCAATTAATGATTTAACAGACGCTGAACAACTTGCATATCTTTTAAAATACGATACTAATCATCGTAATTATCGTGTTAATGATATAAGTTTTGAAGGTAATGAAATTATTGTAGGAAATAGAAGAATTAAAGTATTCGCTGAAATGGATCCTGCTAATTTACCATGGGCTGAATTAGGCGTTGATGAAGTATTTGAATGTACTGGACATTTTACAAAGAAAGAAGCAGCAATGGCTCATATTACAGCTGGTGCTAAAAAAGTTATTATTTCCGCGCCTGCTAAAGGAGATTTAAAAACAATTGTTTACAATGTTAATGAAGATATCTTAGATGGGACTGAACAAATTATAAGTGCAGCAAGTTGTACAACAAACTGTCTTGCTCCGGTTGCTAAAGTAATTAATGATGAATTTAAAATAGTCAAGGGATATATGACTACAGTTCATGCTTATACGAATGATCAAACTATTCTTGATGTAGCCCATAAAAAAGGAATTAAAGCTCGTCGTGGACGTGCAGGAGCAATGAATATAGTACCATCTTCTACAGGAGCTGCTAGTGCTTTAGGATTAGTTATTCCGTCTCTTGCTGGAAAATTAGATGGAAGTGCATTACGCGTCCCAACTCCTACGGGCTCAGTTGTTGATTTAACGCTAGAGTTAGGGCGTAATACAACGATAGAAGAAATAAATGAAGTGATCAAAAGTCATACTAATGAAACGTTGGGATTTACAACAGATCCAATTGTTTCTACAGATATTATTGGTTCGCATTTAGGAGGACTTGTTGATGGGCTTTTAACTAATGTTTTAGAAGTAGACGGAAAACAATTAGTTAAAGTAGTTGCATGGTATGATAATGAAATGGGATATAGTTCTCAAATGGTCAGAACTGCTAAATATTTAATGAAAAAATAAAAAAGAGGCTAAGAACTCTTTTTTATATTGAAAAAAATTGATATAATGAATATGGTGATAATTATGAAAAATAAAAAAGCGTTTACACTAATTGAAATGATTGGAATCGTAACTATTCTAGCACTAATCATGTTAATAGCGTTGCCTTCAATGACTAAAACTTTAAAAAGAAATGAGCAAAAGAAATATGATAACTATATAAACAATCTGAAACTAGTTTCAGAAACTTATTTAGTTGATCAATTACAAAATAAAAATATTACTTTTGTGGGTGATGTATCATATTTCAGTTTAGGAGATGTAATTGATGCAGGATATGTCAAAAATGTTATAACAAATCCTAATAATGATAAAAAAATATCAAGAGATACTAGAATTAAAGTTATAAGAAATATAGACGATACATATTCGTTTGAAATTCAAGAATATTATAATAGTACTTCTGATTATGATAAAAAAAATCTGATTATACATTATGATTCAGTTAAATATCCAGGAGGTAATAAATTTATAAATAATACAAGTGAGTCAGATTATAATTTTGCAAATAATGCAACTTGGACAGAAAGCGGGATGTTGTTTGAAAAAAAGAGCCTTCCAACAATAAATTTAAATAGTACATATTCTACTGATAATATTACAGTTAGTTTTAATATTAAAAGCTTAGAAGAGTTAGGAACTTGTGGTGAATGTTATACATGGCCTTTATTTCTATATAATTATGATAGCTCATCTAAAACTTCAGAAATAACAAGCAGAGTTGCATTTAGAAAAGATGTTTTCTTATTTTATGGAAGTGGTGACGATACTGTTTTATATGGAAGCTCTTTGGATAAAAATAAAAATTATACCATTACCTTTGTTCAAGAGGGTTTAACTACAAGAAAAGTATATATTAACGGAAAATTAACGACTAATTTGTCATCAAAAACTGGATTAAGTTTAAGTACAATAAAATATAATAAGTTACAGATAAGTCCGCTTCGATATAATTTAAAAATAAACAATATGTTAATTTATAATAGAGCTTTATCTAGTGACGAGGTTCAAAATTTATGTAATCTTGATAAAGAAAGATTCGGAGAATAATATGAAAAAAACAATAAGAGATTATAATTTAAACAATAAAAAGGTAATTATTAGATGCGACTTTAATGTTCCTATTAAAGATGGAAAAATAATTGATGATAATCGAATTAAAGAAAGTTTAGAAACAATTAAATATGCTATAGATAACAATGCCAAAGTAATATTGATGTCTCATCTTGGAAGAGTAAAAACAGAAGAAGATAAAAAAGATAAATCTTTAAAAATCGTAAGTGTTAGATTGAGTGAGTTATTAAAACACCCAGTTACTTTTATTGATAAAACACGTGGAGAAAATCTAGAGCTGATGATTAATAATATGAAACCTAAAGATGTATTACTTATAGAAAATACTAGATATGAAGATATTAATGGTAAAAAAGAGAGTGGAAATGATTTAGAACTTGGAAAATATTGGGCATCACTAGGAGATATATTTATTAATGATGCTTTTGGTACCTGTCATAGAAAACATGCATCTAATGTTGGTATAGCATCCCATCTTCCTAGTGGAATAGGATTTTTAGTAGAAAAAGAATTAAATATTTTAGGAAAAACATTAGAAAATCCTAATAGACCTTTTGCCATAATTTTAGGAGGAGCTAAAGTAAATGACAAAATAAAAGTAATAGAAAATCTTGTTCCAAAAGCTGATTACATATTAATTGGAGGGGGAATGGCTTTTACGTTTTTAAAAGCTAAAAATATAGAAATAGGTAAGTCGATATTAGATGAAGAAAAGATTTCATTTTGCAAAGAAATGATGAATAAATATCCTGATAAAATAATTTTGCCCATCGATATTGTTTGTAGTAAAAAAATAGATGAAGAATCTTTGTTTGAAAATAAATTTATTACAGATTTAAAAGACGATGATATAGGGCTAGATATTGGGTTTAATACTGTTAAATTATTTTGTGAATATTTAAAAGAATGCAAAACAGTGATATGGAATGGTCCTGTTGGTATGTGTGAATTAAAAAATTATCAAGAAGGAACTAAAAAACTATGTGAATTTTTGGCAAAACTAGATTCTAGTGTTATAATTGGTGGAGGGGATACCGCCGCAGCAATAATATCATTGGGATATAAAAATAGTTTTACACACATTTCTACAGGTGGTGGTGCTTCCTTAGAATTAATGGAAGGAAAAAATTTACCAGGAGTTGATATAATAGATGAAAGAAAAAGTAATTAATATAAAATCAGGGGTAGATATTGATAGCATAGAGTTTAAAAATTATTATGCACACATAAAAGATATTGGCTCTAAAACTATTTTTTTAGATATGGCTGTTAGTGATAATTCAAAAGTTTTATCTTCACCAGTAGCGTTTGATGAAAAAGATTATCGCCAAATAAATGTGGATGATATGGCGTTTATTTGGGAAGATAATAAAATAATAGGACATGTAATGATTAATATAAAGAAAGATAGATTTGTGGTACCACTTTCCGCAGGGACAACAAATCATCTTGATAAGAGTTTGTTAGAAAAAGATGGTGGAATGACATTTATCAAATTAGAACAAATTTTAACTGAAAATATCGATATTAATAATTTATTATATTTATATATGATGGATAGAGTTCATGGTAAAATGGAAAAAGCAGGAACAGTTGAATATGAGAAAACTTTTACAAAATAAAAAAATAAGTGTTGTACTGTTAATTTTATTAACAGTTGTTGTTCTATTTTTTTCACTTAAAAATAATTTTTTCGAAACGCTAGAACAAATTAAAAGCATGAATTTTTTGTGGCTTTTTATTGCTATTTTATTATTAATTGGATATTGGTTATTTTCATCACTGGCAATGAAACTTATAACTAATAAATTTAATAAAAAAATAAAGATAGAAGAGATATTTAAATTAAATGTTGTAACACAATTTTTTAATGGTATAACACCATCATCGTCTGGTGGGCAACCATATCAAATTTATGCATTAAAAAAGGCAGGATTAACTTTAGTGGATAGTACAAATGTTTCGATTCAAACATTTGTGTGTTACCAATTTGCCCTTGTTTTACTTGGTTTTATTTCCATTATATTTAATAAAGTATTTGCTTTATTCATAAAGATGGATTTATTAAAAGTATTAATAATAGTTGGATTTACTGTTAACATTGTGATTGCGGCATTTCTGTTTGCAATTACAATTACAAAAAAAATGAATAAAAAAATAATTAAATTTATAATTAGTTTCGGTTATAAATTAAAAATTATTAAAAATAAAGAAGAAGCAAGCAAAAAATTGAATGATAGTATAGATCAATTTCAACAAGGAACATATCTATTGTTACAAGATAAAAAAATGCTACTACTAGCTATTTTTTATCAATTATTAGGTCTTATAAGTTTATATTCTATACCAGTTGCATTGTTATTTGGTATGGGAGATTATGGTAGTATAAATTTAGGATTATCTATCGTAGCAACTGCCTATGTTATGGTTGCAGGTTCTTTTGTTCCACTTCCAGGAGGAACAGGAGGATTAGAATATGCTTTTGTTTCATTATTTGGTAATTTTATAGAAGGTGGCAAATTAACAGCTTTAATGATAATTTGGAGATTTGTTACTTATTATTTAGGAATGATAGTTGGTGGTATAATGTTGAATATAGGGAAGAAGGAGAAGACAAATGGAAAATAAAAAATTAGTGGTTGCAAATCTAAAAATGGATATGGATGCTACAGAAGTTAGTGAGTATTTAAAAAGCATTGTTGGAAAAATTAGTGACTCAAATATTATCATTTGTCCGTCGGCTATTTATGTTCCTTATTTTTTAAAACATCGCTTTAGCATCGGAATGCAAAATGTATGTGAAGAAAATAACGGTAATTATACTGGTGAAGTTTCTGCTCGCCAAGCCGCATCACTTGGAATAAAATATTCATTGGTTGGTCATAGTGAAAGAAGAATTAATTATTATGAAGATAATGATTCAATTAGTAAAAAAATAAATAGTCTGCTTAAAAATAATATGATCCCTATTCTATGTGTTGGCGAAACAAATGAGGAAAAGAATTTATTGAAAACAAATAAAATTTTAAAAAGTGAGTTAGTATCTTGTCTAGAAAATGTAGATAAAGAAAATATTTCAAAAATAGTTATAGCTTATGAACCTATATGGGCGGTTGGAAGCAATAGAGTTCCAACAATGGCAGAAATAAAAAATAATGTCAAATACATAAAAGAATTAATAAAAAAAATATATGATATTGATATCAAAGTTATATACGGAGGTAGTATTAATTCAAATAATATAGAAAAGATAAAAAAGATTGAGTGTTTAGATGGATTTATGATAGGATCTAACTCAACAGTTGCCTCAGAATTTATGAAAATTTTGGAAGTTATTGATTATGAATAACTTCTTTTTATTTTTTTCGACAAAATTCGACAAAACTAGCTATTTTTCGTTCTAGCGCAAATCAAAACTTTAGTAGTATAATAAAAACATATTAATAGATAGGAGAATAAATATGGAAAAAATAAAATTATTAATGATAGATGATAATGTTAACTTAGTTAAAATGGTTCAAGAATATTTTAGTACTAATGAAAACATTTCATTAGATATTACTGCTTATGATGGGGCAGAAGGAATAAAAATTATTGAAGAAAGACAAAATGATTATGATGTAATATTACTTGATTTAATTATGCCTAAAAAAGACGGATTATACGTTTTAGAAGAAATGCAAAAAAGAGGCATAAATAAAAAGGTTATAGTTGAAACTAGCTATAATGCTAGTGAGGTAATTAAAGAAGTAGCAGAGTTTGGAGTAAATTATTTTATTCTAAAGCCATTTGAATTAGCTGATTTAGAAAAAAGAATATTAGATACTATTAAAACAAAAACTAATACTAAAAAAGAAATAGATTTTTATAATAGTAATTTGCAAGTATCAATAACAAAAATATTACATGAATTAGGTATTCCATCACATATCAAAGGATATCAATATATTCGGGAAGGCATAGGAATAATTTTTGATCATCCGGAAACAATTGGTGGAATAACAAAAGAACTATATCCAGAATTAGCCACAAAATTTGATACAACAGTTTCACGTGTAGAAAGAGCAATAAGACATGCGATTGAGGTTAGTTGGAATCGCGGTAGTTGGGATTTGATGGAAGAAATATTTGGTCATAGTGTTGATATAGATAAAGCTAAACCAACTAATTCTGAATTCATTGTAACAATTGCTGATAAATTAAGATTAGATTATTATAAAGTTGGTAGTGTTTAAAATAAAAATGTGATATAATTTGTTTTAGGGGGAGAAATAAATTATGGATAATTCTAAATATTTATTTGTTGTAAATCCAAAAGCGGGTAAAAAAAGGGGATTGTCGATTTTTAATCAAATCCTTCGTTCTGCTTATGAATCAAAAGAAGAAGATAGTTTAAGTTGGATGTGTACTAGTGAGAATAAAGAAATAACTAAAAGAGATATTTCTTATCGTTTAAAAGACAATCCTAATTTAACTGTATATTCTGTAGGCGGGGACGGAACATTAAATGATGTAATAAATAGTGTTGATAGTAACACTAGACTTGGTATAATACCTATAGGATCAGGTAATGATTTTTATCGTGTTAGTAGTAAGCTTAAAGGTGATAGAAAAATAAATTTAGGTGCTGTAAATGGCCACAAATTTATCAATATAGCATCTCTAGGTCTTGATGCTAGGATTGCCGATAGAGCAAATTATTTAAAAGAAAATTATAAAAAAACATTAATATATTTTAGAGCAATTTTAAGTGTTATTAAAGACAATAGACCTATAGAATATACAATTAATGGAGAAAAAGATAAATCTACAATTCTTGTTGTTGGTAATGGTAAATATTATGGTAATGGAGTGCCAATTAATCCGGAATACGATTTAAGTAATAATTATTTAAATATAATAAGTGCTCCTGAATTAAAAGACGCACAAATAATAAAATTTATATTAAAAGCACTTACGGAAAAACATATAGATGACCCGATGATAACTCATTATATGACAAAAAAATTAAATATAATATCTAATGAGGAATTGTTATGTAATATTGATGGAGAGATAATGACATCTAAAGAATTTGATTTTGAAGTTATAGAAGAAGGTATTACTTTAACTAATGATTATCCTCGATATGTAAAAAAAGCAATTAATTTAATTAAATAATTGTTTTCTTTTTTTTTTTAGTCTATAATAAAAATAGGAGATGATGCTATGAAACCATTAGTACTATGTATTTTAGACGGAGTTGGAATAAGAAAAGAATTACACGGAAATGCTTTCATGAATGCTAGTAAGCCTAACTTTGACTATTTAAGTAGAAATTTTCCACATACTTTGTTAAATGCTAGTGGAGAATTTGTTGGACTTCCAACTGGACAAATGGGTAATAGTGAAGTAGGTCATCTAAATATTGGGGCAGGGCGTTTAGTTTATCAACCTCAACAATTAATAACTAGTAAGATAAATGATAGAACATTTTTTAATAATAAAGAAATATTAAAAGTATTTAGACATGTCAAAAAGAATCAAAGTAGTTTACACCTTTTAGGCCTTGTAAGTAATGGCGGTGTGCACTCTCAAATAAGTCATTTATTTGCTCTACTTGACATGTGTAAACTATATGGAGTAAATAAAGTGTATATTCATGCTTTCACTGATGGAAGAGATACTAAGCCAGATTCAGGTATTGAATTTTTAAGACAACTTCAAGAAAGGATAAATGAAGTTGGTATTGGTGAATTAGCAACTATTTCTGGACGTTATTATGCTATGGATAGAGATAATAACTGGGATAGAATTGATAAAGCATATCAAGCTATAGTAGATGGAATAGGAGAAACATATTATTCCTTTGAAGAAGCTATGCAAAAGAACTATGAAAGAAATATTGGAGATGAATTTATTGTTCCAGCTATTATAAATAAACAAGGAATAATTGAAGATGGAGATGGATTAATAACTTTTAATTATCGTGCAGATAGATTAAGAGAGTTATTAGGAGCTTTAACAAATCCAGAAAACAAGGGTTTTGAACACACTCATCTTCATAATATTAAATTAGTAACAATGTTACCAGTAAGTGATGAAGTAATATTTAAGAATGCTTTTGAAATGCCTCAATTAAAAAATACTTTTGGAGAATATATTTCAAAATTAGGCCTAAAACAACTTAGAATAGCTGAAACTGAAAAGTATGCTCATGTTACTTATTTCTTTGATGGTGGAAAAGAAATGAAGTTAAAAAATTGTGATCGTATTTTAATACCATCACCTAAAGTTCCAACGTATGACTTAAAACCAGAAATGAGTGCATATGAAATTACAGATACTTTAATATCAAAGTTAAATGATTATGACATAGTAATTTTAAATTATGCTAATGGAGATATGGTGGGACATACCGGTGTTTATGACGCTACGGTAAAAGCAGTAGAAGTTTTAGATGATTGTTTAGGTAAACTTTACAATAAAGTAAAAGAATTAGATGGAACAATGGTTATAATCGCTGATCATGGTAATTGTGATTATATGTTAGATGAAAATGATAATCCAGTTACAACCCATTCAACTAGTTTAGTTCCACTTATTATAACAAAAGAAGGATTTAAATTAGAAAAGGGTTCGCTTTGTGATGTAGTGCCAACAATGTTAGAGCTTTTGAATATTAAAAAACCAAAAGATATGACAGGAGTAAGTTTAATAAAGAAATAGAAGATGCAATTAAGCATCTTTTTTTTGTAAAAAAAGGAAATAAGAAAAAAATGTAGAATGTTATAAGTGAAGGGTTATAAAAATGTAATCCTTTTTTAATACAATAAATTCAAAGAAAGGGATGATAAAATGAATAATGAAATTGTATTATTTGAGAATCAAAACGTGAAGTTGGAGGTGAATGTTAATGACGAGACAGTTTGGCTTACTCAAAATCAGATGGCACATCTATTTGATAGAGATAAATCAGTTATATCAAGGCATATAAAGAATGTATTAGAAGAAGAGCTTGCTGGTGAAGTGGTTGTTGCAAATTTTGCAACAACCAGTGAACATGGAGCTCTTAAAGGAAAAAAGCAAACACATATAGTTGAATATTACAATTTAGATGTAATAATAAGCGTAGGGTATAGAGTAAAAAGTAAAAACGGAATAGTATTTAGAAAATGGGCCAATAA
>CAKPHO010000012.1 GCA_934162195.1 uncultured Bacilli bacterium | reverse complement strand
ACATGTAATGACAATGAAGGATTGGATAGATGCAACTGATGATTTATTAAAATTTAGAAGAAAAGAAATATTAAATAATAGTGGCAGTATATCTCATAAAGAAGCAGTAGAAAAAGCAGAAAAAGAGTATGAAAAGTTTAGAGTTATACAAGATCAAAAATACATTTCTTCAATGGATGAATTTTATAATAAATATTTAAGTGAAAATAATAGTGATGAATAAGGAAGTGATTAAAATGGATATGTACCAAAAAAGAAAACTCAGAGCAGAAAAGAAAAATAACAATCAAGAAGAAAAGTTAACTAAAGTCGGAATTAACTGGTATCCAGGTCATATGGCCAAAACAAAAAGATTGATAAATGAAAACATAGATGCAATTGATGTTGTATATGAAGTTATTGATGCTAGAATACCATACTCAACTCGTGTTAGAAATTTAGATGTAAAGGTTACTAATAAACCACGTATTTTAGTTTTTACAAAAATGGATTTATGTGATAAAGTAGAGACAGAGAAATGGATTAGATATTATGAATCTAAAGGTGAAGAAATAGTATGTCTTGATTTAGAACATAATCCTAACTTAAAGCCTTTGTTTAGTAAAACTAAGGAACTTATGAGTGAGACTAATCTAAAACGTGCAAATAAAGGCATGAATGAAAAGCGTGCTAGAGTATTAATTATTGGTGTTCCTAATGCTGGAAAATCAACACTGATTAATCGTTTGGTAGGGAAAAAAGCTGTTAATGTTGGTAATAAACCAGGAGTTACAAAGAATCTAAACTGGATTAGAATTAATGATGATGTTGAGCTTTTAGATACACCGGGTATTTTATGGCCTAAATTAGAAGAAGAAACAGTAGCTTTTAATTTAGCGTGTTTTACAGCAATCAGGGAAGAAATATTACCAATATATGAAGTAATTGAATATTTCTTAAGAACTTTACAAAGATATTATCCGGAAAAATTAGAAAGTCGTTATGGTATAAAAGAGATAGATGAAGATATTATTAATACTTTAGATATCATAGGTAAAAAAAGAGGTTGTCTTATTAAAGGTGGAGAAATAGATTATGATAAGGTAATTCAAATAATAATGAGTGATATTAAAGAGGGTTTAATTAAGAATATTACATTTGATAGATTTGAGGAGTGAGTTTATGGATAATTTAAATTCTTTGGCGCTTGCGTATATGGGTGATGCTATATATGAAGTTTATATAAGGGAGCATTTGCTTTCTAAAGGGATATGCAAGGTAAATGATTTGCAAAAAGAAGCAATAAAATATGTGAGTGCTAAGGCACAATTTAATTACTTATCCAAAATGATAGATGAACATTTCTTTACTGATGAAGAGTTAAATGTTATTTTTAGGGCTCGCAATCATAAAGTTGATCACAAACCAAAAAACTGTGATATTTCAACATATAAATATGCAACAGGATTAGAAGCAGTTATTGGACATTTATATTTAAAGAAAGATAATAAAAGAATAGAAGAGATAATGAATTATATAAAGGAGAATTAAAATGTTTATATATGGTAAAAATGTTATTAATGAAGTTTTAAAAAATGAACGTCATATTAAAGAAGCAATTTTATATAAAAAATTTTCAGATAATGAAGTTATTGATAAATTAAACAAAAAACATGTTCCAATCAAGTATGTAGAAAAATATGAACTTGATAGATTAGTTGATGGAAATCATCAAGGAATTGTTTTTAAAGTAGATGATTATAAATATGTTGATATCGATTCGTTACTTCTAAAAGAAAACCCATTACTTGTGATTCTTGATCATTTAGAAGATCCGCATAATTTTGGAGCAATCATTAGGACCTGTGAAGCTGCTGGAGTAGATGGGATTATTATTCCTAAAAATAGAACAGTAGAAGTAAATAGTACTGTTATGCGTACAAGTGTTGGAGCTTTAGACAATGTAAAAATAGCTCAAGTTACTAATTTAAAGAATACTATAAATTATTTAAAAAAACAGGGCTTTTGGATTGTTGGAACAGATATGGACGGTACTGATTATACTAAGATTGATTATACTGGAAAAATGGCTATAGTAACTGGTAGTGAAGGATTTGGTATGAGTAGAATAGTTAGAGAATCGTGTGATTTTATAGCTACTATTCCAATGAAAGGAAAAGTTAATAGTTTAAATGCATCAGTTGCAACTGGAATTGTTATATATGAAGCTATTAAAGGTAGAAACTAATGGACTATAGAGATTTTAACGATTATGAATTATTAACATATATAAGTGAAAGAAATGAAGAGGCGAGTGAAGTATTATTTGAAAAATATCGTCCTTTAATAATTACAACCGCAACTCGTTTATTTGGTTATTGTAAGAATACTGGTCTTGAATTAAACGATTTGATCCAAGAAGGTATGTTAGGACTTAACCTGGCTATGAATTCTTTTGATGAAGAAAGAGATGCTAGCTTTTATACGTATGCTAAAATGTGTATCGAAAGAAAAATAATAACTCAAATAGTCGCATCTAGAAGATTAAAACACAAAGTTTTAAACGATTCATTATCTTTAGAAAGTACAGATGAAAATAATACTGATTATGTTTTTGATAAAAGTTTAACTGATAATAGTTATAATCCTGAGGAAATACTTTTTAATACAGAAGATGAGAAAGATTTAGTAAAGGAAGTTAGTAAAGTATTAACCGATTTTGAAGTACAAGTATTTGAATTAAAAATAAATGGTTTTGACTATAAAGAAATAGCTGAAATTTTGGATAAAGATATTAAAGCAATCGATAATGCTTTACAAAGAATAAAGTTTAAAATAAAAAAAATGACAGATTAAAATGAAAAAAATAAAAGAATATGCTCGTGTTTTACTTTATCCTATATTATTAATTTTAATAGAGTTTTCTTTAATCTTTGTTTTTACTATTATCTTTAGTTTAAATACCAATTTAGAAGTTGGAACCGTATTATATCAAGAAAAATTAAATCTTTTTTTATCAAATTATAAATTATTAATTGTAATAATCACATCATTTATTTTGCTCCCCCTAATACTAAAAAAAGTAAAAATAAGTATAACAAATATTACAAAAAATAATTTAATAATTTATATTATGATTGGAATTTGTATTGGGCTTAGTTATAATTTATTACTATGCAGCATAAATAAAATGGTTTATTTTACAAATTTATATGATTATGTAAATAAAAACATTTTAATTACATTATTAACAACTGGTATTTTAGGACCTATATTAGAAGAATTTGTATTCAGAGGCGTTGTTTATGAAAAGTTAAAAAAGTTTAACAAAAAATCAACTTCTTTATTAATTACAGGCATGTTATTTGGCTTATTCCATGGAAATATAATTCAATTTGTTTATGCCTTTTTATTGAATTTTATTTTAATAAAAAGTTATGAAAAAGAAAAGAGTATTCTAGCCCCAATACTAATTCATGTTAGTGCTAATAGTGTAACAACTCTACTTTTAAATTTTATTATTCAAATTAATATATTTTCAACTATTATACTGTTTTTAATCTTTTTAATAGTTTTAATAGTTTTATTAAAAAATGTGTATAAAGAAAATAATAATGGATATGATAATAGTGTCAACGAATGTTGACGATAGAAGAACTAAACTTGTTTTAGTTCTTTTGTTTTGCTATAATGTTAATGGTAGGTGACGCATGAAAAAGTTTTTATCATTAATAATATGTTTTTTTATTGGAATACTAAATATAGGCGCATTAGAACTAAATTTATACAGTAATAATGCTGTTATATATAATTATGATTTGGATCAGGTGATTTATGAAAAAAATGCTGATGAAGTAGTATCTGTTGCTAGTATGACTAAGATAATGAGTGCTATTGTTTTAATTGAAAATATTGATGATCTTGATACTAAAGTTATATTAAATAATAATCATTTTAAAGGTCTTATTGAAAAGCAAGCATCTTTAGCAGGCTTTTATGTAGGAGAAAAAGTTACATATCGTGATTTAATTTATGGAATACTACTTCCTAGTGGAGCTGAAGCGGTACAAGCTTTAGCTATAGAAGTGTTTGGTAGTAATGACAAATTGGTAAAAAAAATGAATGAAAAAGCTGTAGATTTAAATTTAATTAACACTCATTTTGTTAATCCATTCGGTTTAGATGACGAGGGTCAGCATTCAACAGTAAAAGAGGTAGCAACTATTTTAAAATATGCTTTAAAAAATGACTTTTTTAAAGAGGTTTATACTTCAAGAAGGTATCTTACTAGTGATAGAAAAATTACCCTTTATAGTACTATTGTTTCTCCTTTAAAAACTATTAATAATAACGCAACTTTTATAAAGGGGAGCAAAACAGGATTTACATATGACGCTGGAAGATGTCTTGCAAGTATAGCTTATGATGAGAATAACAATATAAATTATCTAATGGTAACTGCAAAAGCTAAAAATGTAGTTACTTATCCAGTAATAGATGCAATAAATTCTTATAAAAAAGTATTTGCTTCATTTACTAAAAAAAGTTTATATAAAAGTGGTGATACAGTAGCTACGGTTAGAACCAAATATGCAAAAGAAAAGAATATTGATGTTGTAGTACATGAAGATATAGAATTTTTTTATGAAATAGATAATTTTGACGAATCAAAATTAACATATAAGGTAGATGTCCCACATAAAATAACAAAATTGATGTCATCTTCACAAAAAATTGGTACTTTACATATTTATTATGAAGATAATGAAATAAAGACTGCTACATTGTTTTTAAAAAATGATATGCATTTTTCAATTTTACGTTTTTTTACAAACATTATATTACCATTTAGTTTGTTGGCCTTAATTGTTATATTTGCTTTAAAAATACCTAAGATTATTAGAAAATAATTGTGTATATGTGGTATAATAATCATAGGTGAAATTATGATAAAGAAAATAAAGAATATAGATGTTAATTATGTAGATTATGGTAAAGGTAAAAATATTATTGTCTTATTACATGGTTGGGGACAAAATATCGAAATGATGAAACCAATTGGTGATAAATTACAAAACAATTTTAGAATTATTATAATAGATTTGCCTGGATTTGGATTAAGTGAAGAACCAAAAGAAGTTTGGAGTGTATATGACTATGCTGATGCTGTAAAAGAGTTATTAACTAGCCTTAAAGTTTCTAACCCAATTATGATAGGACATTCTTTTGGAGGAAAAATTAGTTTGGTTTATGCAAGTAAGTATAAAGTAAAAAAAGTTGTAACATTTGGTAGCCCTTTTAAAAGAGAAATACCTAAGTTATCGTTTAAAACAAAAGTTTTAAAAACATTAAAAAAAGTACCAGGAATTAATAAATTAGAGGATTTTGCTAAAAAGCATATTGGTTCAACAGATTATAAAAATGCTAGTAAAAGAATGCGCGAGATTTTAGTTGAAACTGTTAATCTTAGTATCGAAGAAGAAGTAACTAAAATTAAATGTCCTACATTATTGATTTGGGGAACTAATGATCAAGCTGTATCGATAGATGATGCTAAAGAATTAGAAAAATTAATTCCTGATTGTGGTTTAGTTGAATACGAAGGATGCACACATTATGCATATTTAGAAAGATTAGATCAAACAGTAAATATATTAAATAATTTTTTAAGAGGTGAGTAAAATGAACTGGTTTTTGTTAAGTTTATTACTATTCATGTTTTATGGTATCTTAAAAACAACAAAAGTTTTACAAATTTTACAACAAAATTGGTATAACGATGGTAATAGGTATTTAAAATGGATTAGTAAAAATAAAAGAAAAGTTTTTATAAATTTTGATATATTTTTCCCTGTATTTTTACTAGGAATATTTATTCCAGTTAAATATTCTTTAATCTTATTTATTATATTTTATATGGTAGCATTCTTTATTTTGGATAAAGAAAAGCAAAAAGAACAAGTGAAGTTAAAGCTTGTAGTAACAGCTCGTATAAAAAGATTAATATTAACTTCAACCCTTATTTATGGCATAATAATAACAATAATGTGTTTAACATTTAATGAAAAATATATTTGGTTATATTATCTGATTTTAGGTTTTATAATGTACTTTGAATATTTATACATATATTTTGTTAACATCATAAATAAGCCTATTGAAAAGTGTATTTTTCTTCATTATAAAAAACAAGCTTTAAAAAAGTTAAAGAATATGAGTAATATGGATGTTATTGGTATTACTGGTAGTTATGGAAAAACAAGTAGTAAAAATATTTTAAGCGATATTTTAAATATTAAATACAATGCATTCCCAACACCTAAAAATTTTAATACTACATATGGAATGATAAACGCTATTAATAATTATTTAGACAAATTTAATGACTTGTTTATTGCTGAAATGGGTGCATTCAAATGTGGTGAGATAAAAGAAATATGTGATTTATTACATCCTAAATATGGTATTTTAACTAGAATTGGTACAGCTCATTTAGAAAGTTTTGGAAGTCGTGAAAATATTCAAAAAGGTAAATTTGAGCTAATTGAATCATTGCCTAGTGATGGTGTTGGAATACTAAATGGAGATGATGAGTATCAATTAAATTACAAATTAAAAAACAAAGTAAAAATAATTTGGATAGGTATTGATAATAAAGATGTTGATATTTATGCTGATAACATTAAACTATCTAATACCGGTACTACTTTTGATGTACATTTTAAGGGTGATAAGAAGAAATATCATTTTGAAACAAGGTTGCTTGGTAAAGCTAATATATATAATATTTTAGCAGGTATAGCTTTAGGTGATTATCTAAAGATAAGTAAAGAAGACTTAATTCGAGGAGTTAAGAAAGTAAATTCTATTGAGCATAGATTGGAATTAAAGAAAATGGGTAATGTAAATATAATAGATGATGCCTATAATTCTAATCCAGTAGGATCTAAAATGGCAATAGATGTGTTAGGTTTAATGCCTGGTAAAAAGATTATTGTTACACCTGGTATGATTGAGCTTGGCAGTGAGCAGTATAATTTAAATTTTGAATTTGGTCGTGAAATCGCCAAAGTTTGTGATGAAGTAATATTGATAGGTAAAGAACAAACAAAACCTATCTATGATGGGCTATTAAAAGAAAAATATGATATAAAGCATGTGCATATATTAAATGATGTGAAAAAAGCTTTTTCTTTAATAAATAGCTTAAGTGAAGGTGAAACTTATGCTTTATTAGAAAATGATTTGCCTGATATATTTAATGAAAAATAGGAGAGTGTTGTTATGAAAATTAAAGTTGGAGTTATATTTGGAGGAGAAACAGTTGAACACGAAGTAAGTATTATTTCAGCTGTTCAAGCAATGAATCATATGGATAATGAAAAATATGAAATCATTCCTATTTATATAGCTAAAGATCGTACTTGGTATACAGGAGCGATGTTAAAAGAAATCGATATTTATAAGAATTTTGATGATCTAAAAAGATATGCAAAAAGAGTTACTCTTTGTAAAAGAGATGGTGGTTTTTATTTAGTTAATACCAAAGGATTATTTAGGAGAGATGTGGCAGAATTAGATATTGCTTTTCCTATTGTCCATGGTAATAATGCAGAAGATGGAACTCTTCAAGGATATTTAAGTATGATTGGTATCCCTTATGTTGGAAGTGGTATTTTAGGTGCTGCTTTAGGTCAAGATAAAGTTGTTATGAAACAAGTATTTAAGGATGCTAATCTTCCAGTTGTACCTTATACGTGGTTTTTTGATTGTGATTACTTAGATGATGATAAAAAAATAAAGAAAAATATTAAAGAATTAGGATACCCAGTTATTGTAAAACCAGCTTCACTTGGTAGCAGTGTAGGAATTAATGTTGTAAAAAAAGAAAGTGAAATAGATGATGCAATAACAGAGGCTATAAAATATGATACAAAAATAGTTGTTGAAAAGATGGTACCTAATATGGTTGAAGTAAACTGTAGTGTTCTAGGAAACTATGAGCATCAACAAACAAGTGAACTAGAAGAAGTAATGAGTGGGGAAGAATTTTTGACATACCGTGATAAATATTTAGGAAATGCTAAAGGTGGAAAATCCAAAGGAATGGTTTCTACTAATAGAGTAATTCCTGCTCGTATCAACGCTAGTATAAAAAAAGAAATAGAAGAAATATCAAAAGAAGCATTTAGAGCCTTAAATTTAAGTGGTGTATGTCGTATAGATTACTTAATTGATAAAAAAGAAAACAAAGTATATATCAATGAACCAAATACAATTCCTGGGTCATTATCATTCTATCTTTGGGAACCTACTGGTAAAAAATATACTGAGTTACTAGATGATATGATTACAATTGCTATTAAAGATTATAAAAATAGAAGTAAAAAAACATATTCGTTTGAAACTAACATATTAAGTAATTTTGATGGTACAAAAGGATTAAAAGGTATCAAAGGAAAATTAAAATAGTAGCTATCTACTATTTTTTTTGTTATAATAGATATGGTGATATTATGATAGATAATGAAGTAAAGAAAATTGATAATAGTTTTTGTTTTTTTTCTATAGGTGATATAACTACAAAAGAGAATATGCTTGTAAATTTATTATTATCCTTATTTAATTATAATTATTATAGTATAGATAATATTATAGATAATTATAATACTTTAGAGCCATTATCTATTATAAATAAAGTTATAGGTTATGGTATTAAAAATATTGTGATAGATATTAAAACAGGATTTAGAATTAATGATGAAGAAGCTAAAAAATTAGCAAATGAGTTTTTAGAACTTTCAAGAAAATATGAAGTAAAAACAACTTGTTTTATTACTAGTTTAAATTTGTCACTCGGAACATCATTTGGTAAAAACTTAGAAACGATAGAAATTGCTAATCTTTTAGATGGAAAAGAATATTCACCTTTGTTAAAACTAGCTATAAAAATAACTAGCTTTATAATTGATAAAGATTTATCTTTAGAGAAAAACCAAACTTTAATTATTGAACATATAAAAAAACAACACGAAAGTTTAGCTTTTTCTAAAAAATTAAATGTAGATAATTTAGATTTAAAAGGTAGAGTATTTTCTATAAAAAGTTCCGAGACAGGTTTTGTTAAAAACATAGATGTTTTTGAAATAGAAGATTTACTAAATAAATTAGGATCTGATGATCACCAAACAGGAATAGTATTTTCTAAACAAATAGGTGATTATGTTTTAGAAAATGAAGAGTTAGCTAAAGTTTATTTGAATGAGAAAGATATTTTAGCAAGCGAAGTTTTAGATTGTTTTCAAATAGCACTTGAAATGGGTAAGGTTGATTCTTTGGTTAAAGAGATTGTGAGGTAGTATTTATGAATATATTTAGTGAAGTATTAAACATTATGGGTAGATTTATTATCCCAGTTATACTTATTTGTTTACTATTAACTATTATAAATGTCGTTAAAGATTACCGAAAGTATGGAAACAAATTGTTTTCGGCTTTCAAACAATATGAGGAAACAGGTAACTTAAAGGATATTATTATTAATATATTAGAACAAGAATGTTTAGAAAAACCAATAATTTTATCAAAAAACAATGTTTCATTTATAGCTTTAACCGAAAAAGAAATATATGGTGTTGCTATAATTGAATTTGATGGTAGATTAAGTGGAAAAGTTATGGATAGATATTTAGTTGTGAATGGAAAAGAAAAAAAATATTTAAATCCTCTTTGCAAATTTACTGAAGATTTAAGATTATTAAAAAAACAAGGGATAGACGTTCATCCTTTAATTATAAAAAGTGGTAGAAATGTTGAACTTAATCTTGAAGATTTACCAGCTTCTAGAATAATGACTATTAAAGATTTTTCATATTATGTTTATAAAAATCAACACAGTGATTCAAAATATAGTGAAGATGCATTAAAAAAATATTCCAAAATAGCAGGAAAAATTGTAAATGGCCATAACTAAAACAAGATTTATAAATTATAATAGATGTCCATATTACTATTTTTTAGATAATATGGATTCTTTAAGATTAAACAAAGAAACTACTTTTGAGGAATATATTGAGGAACAAAATAAATTTAAATATGAAGTTGATAATGAACAATTAAAACTATTATTACCATATTATAAAAAATGTGAATTTTTGGCATTTCAAGTAGCGCAAAAATATTTTAATGGGAATTTCACTTGTGCGGAAGATACTAAAGATCAGGAATGTTTTGAATGTAAAATCAACGGTAATCTTTATATGTGTTATGTAGATATATATAATGAAACAGAAGATGAAAAAATTAACATTTTTGAAGTAAAAGCTACAACGTCTGATAAATTTGAAAAAACTAATTTCTTTTATAAAGAAGGTAATTTTTATAAATTAAAAAACATTGATGAAAAAGTTAAGACGAAATTATTAAATAAAAATGATGAATGTGGTAAGTATGTTTATGATATAGCAGTTCAAAGATATATAATAGAACATGATTTAAAGAAAGATGGATTAAACTATCTAATAGATGGCGTAAATTATTACTTATGTGTTTTAAATAGCCATTATATTTATGATGGTAAAAAAGATATTGATAATAATCCAATTTATAATGAAGATTATTATGGTAACGAAATAATAAATTTTATTGATGTTAATGAAATAACAAAATTGTATTTACCAATTATAGACGAGGAAAGAAAAAATTTAGAAAAGCTTATAAAAAGTGAAATGGCTAAGATACAAGTTGGAGATTATTGTAACTACAAAAAAACAACTAAATGTCCATTTGTTAGTATTTGCTTTGATAAATTACCAGAAAAAAATTCAGTACTAACGTTACTTGATTATCAATATGGTTTTAATATGGATGGTAAAAAAGTAAGTGTATATGATTTAGTTAATAACGGTTATTATAAAATAACTGATGTACCAGATAATTATTTAATAAGAGAAAAAAATATTATTCAAAAAGAAGTGGTTGCGACAGCACAGCCATATATTAATATAGATAAAATAAAAGCTGGATTATCACTTATCAAATATCCAATATATCATTTAGACTTTGAAACATTTCCTTGTCCATTACCTCGATTTAAAGGTGAAAGTTGTTACAATCAGTCAGTATTCCAATTTTCTCTTCATATTGAAACAGAATCTGGTTGTGACAAAGAAAATGATCACTATGGATTTTTAGCTGATTCATTGGAAGATCAAAGAAAAAAACTTGTAAAAGATCTATGTTCTTTAATTAATAAAGAGGGAACTGTTTTAGTTTATAATTCTAGTTTTGAAAAAAACAGATTAAGAGAACTATCTATAATATTTCCCGAATATAAAGATAAACTTGATTTTATTAATAAAATGGTATTTGATTTAATGGATATTATTAAAGGAAATAAAAAGTTATATATGAATCTTGGTTATAGTGAAGAAGATAGTAAATTATTTAACTTTTATCATCCACTATTAAATGGATCTTTTTCAATAAAAAAAGTATTACCCATTTTTAGTGATTTAAATTACCAGGATTTAGAAGTTTCTAATGGTGTAGAAGCTTATTCAACTTATTTAAAATTTGATAGACTTAATGAAAAAGATAAAATAGACGCATATAATTCATTAGTAGAATATTGCAAGCAAGATACCTGGGCAATGGTTGAGATTTTAAAGCAATTAAAATTGCTGTCAAAAAATGTAAAATAAAGGTAATTTTGTTGAACTACTTAAAAATATATTATATGATAATTATAGAGAGTAGGAGGGAAATTAGTGATATATCCATCTATTGATAAATTATTAACTAAAGTTGGTTCAAAGTATCTTTTAGTAAATTTAATTTCTAAACGTGTAAAAGAGATGCAAGAAACAGAACATTATCAAATGAAAGAAAATGAGTATCGTTCAAAAAAAGACATTGGTAAAGCTTTAGAGGAAGTAAATAATGATTTAATTCATATAAAAGAGAATTAAATCATTTTTTCTTATTGAACCAAAAACAAATGTTTGGTATAATTATAAAGGTGATATTATGAAAATAGAAGAGATAAAAAAACAAAAAAACGGTAAATATAAAATCACTTTTGAAAGTGGGGAATTGTTAAATACTTATGACGATGTTATTTTAAATAATGGTTTGTTATTTCATAAAGATGTTGATTCTCTTCTTTTTAATAAATTAAATGAAGAAACAAAGTACTATGATGTATACAATAAAACAATTAAGTATATTGAAAAAAAATTAAGAAGTAAAAAAGAAGTGGAAATATTTTTAGATAAAAATCAAATAGAAATAAATGATAAGAAAAAAATTATTGATAAATTGGAAAGTATTAATTTAATTAATGATAAATTATTTGCTAATGCATATTTTCAAGATCGTATTAATCTAAGCAGTGACGGCCCTTATAAAATTATTAATGAATTAAAAAAGAACAATATTAGTGATGATATTATTTTATCTGTAGAAGAAAAAATAGATAATGCTGGTATTTATGAAAAATTGAGTAAACTAGTATTAAAAAAAATTAGAAGTAACCGCAATAAATCAAATTATATGTTAAAACAAAAAATAATTATTGATATGATTAATTTGGGATACGAGAAGAGTATGATTATAGATATTATAAATGAAAATATAGATAATAATAATTCTGTTATTCAAAATGAGTATAAAAAATTATTTAATAAATTAAGTAAAAAGTATGATGATGAAGAACTTAATAGAATGATAAAGAATAAACTTATTCAAAAAGGTTTTTCATTAGAAGAAATAAATAAAATAGAAAAATAAAAAAGTGGTTTTGATAACCACTTTTTATTTTTCTAATGATTTAATAGAGCTTTTATAAGTAGAATCGATAGTTGAATCATTAATACTTAAATTATATTTTTCTCTAATCTTAACCCAAGTTTTTTGTTCTAAATTTGAGTCAGCACTAATTTTAGTACTTACAATCTTATTGTATAAAGTTTCTTTCATTTCATCTAAACTTTTCTTTGGAGTATGACTAACTTTATAAATAATATGATATCCATATTGTGTCTTCACTGGTTCGTTTGTATATTTACCATTTTCTAGTGCATAAGCAGCATTCCAGAATTCAGTAACATAACCTTCTTTAACAACGTTATTAATAACACCACCATTATCTTTAGTAGCATCATCATCAGAGTTTTCTTTAGCTAATTTTTCAAAATCAGCACCATTGTTTAATTGCTCAATTAAATTTTTTGCTTTTTCTAATGCGGCATTTTCAGCATTAGTCTTTTCTTCGTCAGTAGCACCATCACTTACCTCAGGAGCAATTAAAATATGTTTTACTGAAAGTTCATCAGAAATATGATTATCATAATAATCTTTTAATTCATCTTCAGTAATTGCTTCCTTAATATATTTTTTAGCTATTTCTGATTTTTTATAATCAATAGCAATTACATTTTTAAATTCTTCCTCATTTGCATATCCATTACTAATTAAAGCAGCATTGAAATCAGCACCATTTTTTTCATAACTTAACTTATATTGTTTGATTAATGAAGTGGCATATTTCTCAGCTTCTTTACTATCAGTAATTTCTTGGCTAGTAATAAATGTATCAATCATATTAACTAAAACACTACTACCACCTTGTTTTTTTAATTCATTATATAAATCATTAGCAGTAAAATTTTTGCCATCTAAGCTAGCAATAATTTCCTCTCCGTTTTCTAGTTTAGGGACTTTACCACAACCAGTAGTAGCAAGTACACCTAAACTTATTAAACCTATTAATAACTTTTTCTTTTTCATGTTTCCATCCTTTCTAAGTTCAAGTACTATTATACCAAAAAAAAGATAAAAATTACAATAATTTTATGATTAAACATTCACACATATTCAAAAATACCATAAAATACTGTGAAAAGATAAAAAAGGAGGATGATTTATATGTGTTGCAATAATGGTATATCTGGCGCAGCAATCGTTTTAGTATTATTTATTCTTTTAATAATTATACTTGGAGCTTATATCTAGAAAAATAGATAGGAGGTTATAAAATGGCTTGTCAAAATAATTGTGAAAGTAACACTCCTAAATGTGGTCCTAAAAAAGGCTCAAATATAAATTATATTATAATCATAGTTTTATACATTTTATTAGCGATCATTTTAGGGGCTGTAATTTATTAAAAGAGGGTAGACCTCTTTTTCTTTTTGTAAAATATGCTATAATTAAAGAGGTGATATTATGGAAAAAAAGGATTATAGAAATATACTCATTCTGTTAGGAATAGCAGTAGTTAGTATTATATTAATATTTTTATTTGGATATATATATGGTTCCAATATGGATTTTATTAATCAGCACTCAGTTTTACCAGAGTATTTTAGAAATTATTTTTACACTAATCATAAACTAGTTCCTGAAATTTTTTATAATTTAGGAGCTGGTCAGAATGCTTTTAATGTTTCATATTATGGATTATTAAGTCCTATTATTTTAATATCCTACTTATTACCATTTATATCAATGAGAAATTATATAATCGGAAGTTCTATAATTCTTTTACTTGTAACAATAATCCTTTTTTATAGATGGATAAGAAATAACTTCAATAGTAAATATTCATTTTTTTTGACACTGTTATTTGTGCTTTCTTCTCCCATCTTTTTTCACTTTCATCGTCAAATAATGTTTGTTAATTACTTGCCTTTTCTTTTACTTTCATTGATTAATATAGATAAAAACAATAAATTTTGGTTAGTAATAAACATATTTTTAATGATTATGACAAGTTATTATTTTAGTGTAGTCGGAATAGTGGCAATAATAATTTATTACATATATAAAAATTTTGATAAGTCTTTTAAAGACAAGATTAAAATTTTTATACCCATTCTTATTTCTATATTACTATCTGCAATTTTATTAATTCCAACTTTAGATTCCATCTTATCAAATAGATTAGAAGTAAGTAATAATATTAATATTTTAAAATTATTCATACCTAATTTTAATTATGGTAATGTTTTATATAGTTCTTATGCTCTGGGATTATTTTCTATTGCTACTGTAAGTCTTATTTGGTTATTAATAAAAGATAATAAAAAGGATAAATTTTTAAGCATTATATTATTAGCGTTAATAACATTCCCAATTTTTAGATATGTATTTAATGGAGGATTATATATTAGAAGTAAAGTTATAATTCCTTTGTTGCCATTATTTATTCTTACAATAGGAATATTTTTAGAAGATTTGTTTAATAAGAAAATTGAAATAAGAAAATTAATGATTGGTGGAATAATACTTTTGCTATTAAGTTTATTTGACTTTAATATAGCTTATACTGTTGACCTTTTTTTAACACTTGTTCTAATTTTTATATATTGTAAATTAGATAACAAAAAAATAATATATATTTCACTTGTTTTGTTATTTAGTATTAGTTTTATATATACTAATATTAATGAAACGTATATAACCCAAAATGAATACAAATCTTTATCTGAAAGTAATGAAACAATAAATGATAGAATAAAAGATAGATCATTTTATCGACTTAGTGACCTTAATAATACTTTATATAATGTTAACTATGGAAATTTTTATAAAACTAGTATTTATTCTTCTACCGTAAATAAAAACTATAGTAATTTTTATTATAATGTTTTGAAGATAAATAATAATAATTATAATAATTTAATTATTAGAAGTACAGATAATATTATTTTTAACAGATTGCTAGGGGTCAAATATGTATACTCAAATAAAGAACTAGGAAATGGTTATAAAGCCTTAGATGCTCTTATTTATGAAAATGAGTTTGTGTTACCTTTGGGATATGCTTCAAGCAACATTTATAGTTTTGAACAATTTAACAATGTACCTTATCCTTATAATTTAAAGTATTTACTTAATGGGATTGTAACAAATAATTCTAATGGTGATACAGAAAATATAATTGAAAAAATTAATATAGATATGCCTAATTACTTAGGAGACTTTATTAATACTAATAAATCAAAAATAACTGTATCTGAAGATTCATCTTTTACTATAGACTTAAAAGAAGCTTTAGATAATAAAATATTATTTATAACAATAAGTGGTTTAGAGCCTAACAGTTGTGATATAGGAGATATTGGTATAACAATAAACGGTGTTGAAAATGTATTAAACTGTAAAACATGGCTTTATAATAACAATAATAAAACATTTAATTATTTAATTAATGAAAAGAATTTAAGATACTTAAATGTATCTATAAAAAAAGGAGAATATAACATTTCTGATATTAGTGCTTATACCATGGATACAAAATATCTAGATTCTGATTTCGATGAAATGAAGAATATAAGTATAGAAGATAATAAGGTTGTTGGTGATATTGATGTTACTAGTGATGGTTATATGACACTATCTTTGCCATATGACAAAAATTATCATATATATGTAGATAACAAAGAAGTAGATTATGAAAAAGTAAATACTGCTTTTCTTGGTTTTAAAATAGGAACTGGTTATCATCACATTGAAGTTGTTTATGAAAATAAAACAATTAAAATAGGAAAAATAATAAGTATAAGTGGTTTACTTTTATTTGTCATATATTCATTGATTATCAAGAAAAAATATGATAAAGTTATAAAGGTGGTAAAAAATGACAGAAGCAGATAAAATATATGGAGCTATAATAGGCGATATGAAAAAGTATGGTGTTGAGCATTCTGTTGCAGCACTTCAAAAGTATATAGCAGAAGGAGATAATTTAGGATTTACTAGAGATGGTAATGCTAGAGAATTTATATCAGAAATAACTCCGACTCAAGTTTTAGCAGAATCATTAAGAGGAGTCTTAAAATATCAAATGATTGTCAAAGAAAAAGGTTTACCTAGATTTGGGGCTAATGAACAAGAAGTATTAAAAGCAATTTATCAAGCGCAACACGGACAAAAGATTGATGCTAAATTAGGGACTGCAGAGTTAGAAGTATTGGTTAAATCGATGTTAGATTCTAATATTGAAGAGTTGATAAGTATGTTTAGAAATAATCCAGAATTATTTGAAAATTATTTAGCATTCTATTCTAATCTTTTATGTAATTATAGAAATGATATGAATAAAATTGATAACAATAATTTCTCGGCAATAAATGCTTATTTTAATGAAAGTAAATTAGAACAAGGAAAGAAAATATAATGAAAATTAAGATTTTTAAGAATAATACAGATCCGAATAAATATTTATTGGTAAAAGATGCTACTTTTAATCGAAAAAACAAATTTGATTTAAAAAGAGCTAAAGCATATGACGAAATTGGTTATATGCCTAAAGAACTAGGTGAAGAATTAGAAAAGTTGTTTGATAGTGATTATGCAGTAGGAATACACAGAGTTGGATATTGTGATATTGATAAAACTCTACCTTGTATTTTTAAATCTGGTCTTATAAATAACGGAGATATTCTTTGCGGTGGTATTCAAAATGATTATGTTGATATTAACAAAACTGTATCTATTATGGATAGTTTTTTAACAATGAATGCAGAGCTAAAGTTAGCGCACAACTATAAACAGTCTGTTGGGTGTATTATTATTAAAATTCCGTATTCATATATTGGTATGAAAGAGGGGGAACTAAAACCAATATATTACAAAGATGAACAGGTAATAAAATTGTTACCAGAATATATTTATGGGTATGTTCCAACCGATAGAGAAGGTCATTTAGGAACTATCATTCATAATGATAGTTATTCAGATATTCATACTTACGTAGATAGTGAAAATTCACTAATTTATGAAAGCAAAGCAATATTAAGAAGTAAAAGAAGATAAATTCTTCTTTTTTTCATATATTTTATTGGTGATAGTATGCATCTAATATCTCATCGTGGACTAGATAATCATATATATAGTGAAAATAGTTTAAAAGCTATAGAAATTGCTTTAAGTAAAGATTATATAGATGGAGTAGAATTTGATGTAAGAATTACAAAAGATAAAAAAATAGTGTTAATACATGACCCGGTCATTGATTTAATTAGTAACGGTTCTGGAATAGTTAAATATATGAATTTTATTGATTTAGATAAATATCAATATGGAAAAAGTAAAGAATCAATTATCACTTTAGATAATTTATTAAATAAAATTAACACTGATAAAATAATTTTAATTGAGTTAAAAGAGTTTGGCAATGATTTTATTAATTTAGTAGAAGAAACAGTTAAAATTATATCTAAGTACAATTTAAATATTTATATTAGCAGTTTTAATTATAAATTATTAAATTATATTAAAAGCAAATATCAAAATATAAAATGTGGTTTAATTATTGGTTATGGTTTAAATATAATACATTTAAAAAATAATTTTGACTTTAATATAATTTCTTCTTTTTATTATAAACAAGCAAGTAATAGTAAATTAACGTTTGTTTTTAATACCGATAAAAATAACTATGAGTTTAATCATAATATTTATTTAATCACAGATACTGGTTTTAAATTTAATAAAACATATTGATAATAATTAATTTTAGATTTTATATTAAAAATAGTAAAGATATGGGTAATATATCTTCAAAAAATACTAGAAACATCAAATTAAAGGCTAAATGCAAATTTTTATAGTCTATATTTCTTTATGTTTTTTTGTAATTGAATGTAAAGTTTTATTATAAATAATTGACAGTTTGTGATAATATTTGTATACTTTAAATAGAAGTAATAGGAGGAGTTATGAAGAAGAAAGGATTTACTTTAATAGAATTATTAGCAGTAATAGTAGTATTAGCAATAATAGCTTTAATAGCAACCCCAATAGTAATGAATACAATAAAAAGAGTACAAAAAGGAGCTGCTGAAAGATCTGTGGACAGTTATATTAAACAAGTAGAAACTGTAGCTGCAACAGAACGTCTAGATGGAAATACTTTAGAAGGAGAGTATGAAATCACAAGTGATGGAAATATTTGTAGAGATAAAAAAGCAAGTTGTAGTGATGAAAATAAAATAATTATTGATATCAAAGGAACAAAACCAAAGTCAGGTAAGGTAACAATATCAAATGGAAATGTAGAAATATCAGAAAAGATTACAATAGGTACATTTGATGTAGTATATAATTCGACATTAAAAAGTTATGAAGCAACAGAGAAAGGTAGTTCTTCAACTGATGATGGTACATCGATACTATGTAAAGCAGTAACAACAGCAACAACAGGAAATGTTCCAAGTGGAAGTTTTAATTATGGAGATGAATATATTTGCAACTTAGGGAATACAGATGATAGTAAGAATTTAACATTCTTTGTATTGGATAAAACAGATGCAGAAGTATCACTAATTATGAATAAAAATTTAGGCGATACAGTAGCATGGTCAGAAGATGACAATAACCATAAAGATGACGAATCAAAACAAGCAATGGTTGCAAAATCAGCGCTAAATAAAAGAACATTGAATTGGACAAAGTTAAATCAAACCCAAATTACATTACCTAGTGGGCAACAGATAGCAACATCTGGAGGAGATACAAAGTGGACAGATGGTATATATGGAACTGGATTTTCTGATTCAAAATGGTTATATGATAATCTTATTGATTCATATGATTATTGGACATCAACAGTATATTCAAAAAATTCTACTGAATCTTGGAGTGTGAATTCATGGGGTGAACTTGGAACAAATGAAGTTAATAATCAAGATAATATTGGTGTTCGCCCAGTAATAACAATTTTAAAATCACAATTAAGTTAAAAAGATAGAATCTAAAATTTTATCTTTTTTTGTAGTTGAATGTAAAGTTTTATTATAAGTAATTGACAGTTTGTGATAATATTTGTATACTTTAAATAGAAGATAATAGGAGGGCGTGTATGAAAAAGAAAGGATTTACTTTGGTAGAATTATTAGCGGTAATAATAATTTTAGCTATTGTTGTCGTTATTGTGTCACCTAAAGTTGCAACAACAATTAACAATTCTAAAAGAAAAGGTGCAGAACGTTCAGCAGAAAATTATATTAAGGCTGTAGAATATGCTATATCCACAAGAAGATTGAATAGTGAGCCTATTCCAGATGGAACATATACCATAGATAGCAATGGTAATCTTGGAGGGGTTAATTACATTGACAAAGATCTTTGTAGTGATCAACCAAATGAACAGAACTGTGAGATTGGAACTGAACAAAAAATTGCTGTTAAAGCAGGAGGAAGTAGACCAACATCTGGGAAAATAACAATAAAAAAAGGAAAAATAATAGAAAGTGAGGTGTTTTTAAATATAAATGACTATAAAATTACATTAAAGGATGGCAATGGTACTATATTAGAATTAGAAAATAAATTATGTGTTAACACTTTTGGAGAACCTCTAACAATTGGTTCTGAATATGTTTGTGAATTAGGTGATGGAGAAATCAGAACATTTTATGTGTTAGAAAACGGTGATACAACAACATTAGCAGATAATAAAATTGCCAATACTGGAGAAGTATCGTTAATAATGAATTCAAATATAGGAACTGATGGAAAAGCGGTAACTTTAGAATCAACTGTAAGTGGAGCAACAGCTTGGTGTACAGTATCTGATTGGTCTAAAGCAGGAGGCATAGTAACAAATGAAATGGCTAATGATAAGGGAGCCTGCCAATATGGAAAACTATGTTTAACAAATGAGCTTGGTCCATTAACTGCAAACGAAGAGTTATCTAAGAGAACATCAGGTTGGAAAAGGATAACTAATAAGGAAAAAATAACATTACCAAATGTATACCAAATAGCTCAGGCTTCAGGATTAGTGTTTAATAATTCTTCAACAAATCCAGTGTTACCTTCTTGGTTGTACGGAAATATAAATATAGAAACTTTAGGAATTCATGGTTATTGGACATCAACTCCTAAAGATGATATGAATGCTTGGGCGGTATATAAATTAAGTAATAATCATGCGGCAATATATCATGTTCAATTTAGTACAGGAATAACAATTTCTGATTATTATGGCATTCGCCCAGTAATAACTATTTCAAAATCATATTTAGGATAGGAAAAACAGTTGAAATTCAACTGTTTTTCTTTACTTTGTATTTTAATTATGCTAGAATACATTCACGAGGTGAATGTATGAAAAATAAAGAAATATTAGAAAGAATTGATAGAGCAAGGATATTATTAGACCAAAATTTAGAATGTGGATTGATAACTGATGAGGATATTTTCGGTTTGTTAAAAAAAGATAAAAATTATACATTAAATAAAACAAAAAAATATAAAGAAATTTTATTAAAGCAAATAATTAGTAGCCCTTTTGTTTTATGTGATCAAAAAAGATTGAGTCTTGAAGTAAAAAGACTTTTACCTATTATTTTGGAAACAAGATGCCAAGATGAGGTTGAGGAATTAGAAAAACAGAATGAATTAGGTTTTATAAATGATGATGAGTTAAAAGAAGAATTAGAAATGTTAAAATTTGTTTATTATTTATCTTCAGAAGATGGAAGAGAAATATTGAAAACTGGGCATGTAAAGAATGTAAAAAGTAAAGTTTTATATAAAACAAAATAATAAAACATTGAATTTAAATTTGAATATGGTATAATGGTTATGTTAAAGCTGTGATGAAAAAGTAGTAATAAGTCTAATTATTAATAGAGATAAAGTGGCTGGTGGAAACTTTAAATAAATTCTTATGAATTCGTTTTCTAGCAATATAAAAGAAAATTTATATCGGTAATGCGTTATAGTTTTAAGGTGCTTTAGGCACAAATTAAGGTGGTACCACGTAAACTCACGTCCTTATTAGGATAGTGGGTTTTTATTTTAGGAGGAGATATTATGGTAGAAAAATTAAATGAACTATGTGAATTGGTGCTTCAAGAAATTAGTGAAGTAAATGATTTAAAATCTTTAAATGACTTAAGAGTTACATATTTAGGTAAAAAGGGTCCTATTCAAGAGTTAAGTGCACATTTAAGAGAATTAAGTATTGAAGAAAAGAAAAGTTTTGGTGCTACATTAAATTCTGTTACTACTAAATTAAATGAAGCAATTGATTCTAAGCGTCATGAATTAGAAGAAATAGAATTAAATAAGAAATTAGAAAGTGAAAAAATTGATATTAGTTTACCTAGCACTAAAGTTGAAGTAGGGGCTCCTAATATTTTAGAGAAAGTTATTGAAGAAGTAGAAGAGTTATTAATGTCTATGGGTTATGATGTTGTTGATGGTCCTGAAATAGAAGAAGATAAATTTAATTTTGAACTTTTAAACATACCAAAAGGACACCCCGCTAGAGATGCTCAAGATACATTCTATATTAAAGATGAAGAGCTACTTTTAAGAAGTCAAACTTCTCCTGTTCAAGCAAGAACAATGTTAAAAGGAAATGGAGAAAAACCAATTAGAATGATTTGCCCTGGTAAAACTTATAGAAGAGATGATGATGATGCAACTCACTCACATCAATTCATGCAAATAGAAGGATTACTAGTAGATAAAGAAGTATCCTTATCAGATTTAAAAGGAACATTTGATTTAATTGCTAAAAAATTATTTGGTAATGATTGTGTAACAAGATTTAGACCTAGTTATTATCAATTTACAGAACCATCAGTAGAAACAGATATTAGTTGTTTTAACTGTCATGGTAAAGGATGTAATATTTGTAAAAACACTGGTTGGATAACAGTTGCTGGAGCTGGTATTGTTCATCCTAACGTATTAAGAAATTGTGGATATGATCCAGAGGTATGGACTGGTTTTGCTTTCGGATTTGGAGCTGAAAGACTTGCAATGCTTAAATATGGTATTAATGATATTAGAACATTTTATAATACTGATTTAAGAGAAAGTAAAATATTTGATAGAAAGGAAAGTGAATAGTATGATTAGTTTAAATTGGGTAAAAGATTATGTTGATATTGAATCAGAAGATTTAAAAGAACTTGCTGTTAAAATTACTAAAGCGGGTATTAATGTAGAAAAAGTAATAACTAATCATATTGATCATTTAGTAATTGGTGAAGTTTTAGAATGTATAGATCATCCTAATAGTGATCATTTACATATTTGCAAAGTAAATGTAGGAAATGAAGTAACACAAATTGTATGTGGTGCTTCTAATGTAAGAGCTGGAATCAAAGTTATAGTGGCTCTTCCAGGAGCTATTTTACCTGGAAACTTTGAAATAAAAAAAGGTAGTATTCGTGGCGAAGAATCGAATGGTATGATTTGTGCCTTATTTGAACTAGGATTAGAGGAAAAAACAGAAGAAAATTATAATAAAGGAATTCATGAATTGGATAGTAATGCCCCAGTTGGAGAAGATCCATTAAAATATTTGGGATTAGATGATACTGTTTATGAATTAGATGTTCATAAGCATAGAAATAATGACTGTTATTACCATATTGGATTTGCTTATGAAATAGCTACTATCTTAAATAAGAAAGTAACACTTCCAAATTTAGATTATAATGAAATTAGTGATAATATAAATAATCATTTCAGTTTAAGTGTAGAAACAAAAAAATGTCCATATTATTTAGCTAAAATGGTTAAAGATGTTACTATCAAAGAGTCACCAGATTTCATCAAAAAAAGATTAGTTTCTGCTGGTATGAGACCTATTAATAATGTTGTTGATATTTCTAACTATGTTATGCTTGAATATGGTCAACCAATGCATTTCTTTGATAAAAATAAACTAGGAGATAAAATTGTTGTAAGAGATGCTAAAGAAGGAGAAGAGATTACTACTTTAGATGGTAAGGATAGAATTTTAAAAGCCAGTGATATTGTTATAACAGACGGAGAAAAGCCTGTATGTATAGCTGGAATAATGGGTGGCTTAAATACAGATGTTGATGAAAAAACTAAGGACATTTTAATTGAAAGTGCTATTTTTGATGCTGTTAGTATAAGATATACTGCTTCTAATTTAAATCTTAAAAGTGAAGCATCTATTAGATATGGTAAAGGATTAAATTATGAATATACTATGGATGCCATTAATAGAGCTTGTCATTTACTAGAAAAATATGCAGATGCTAAAATATTAACTGGTATTGTAATGCATGATAACATTGATAAAACTCCAAAAGTAGTTGAATTTAAACCTAGCGCTATTAACAATATGTTAGGAATAACTATTAGTGAAGAAGACATGGCTAGTGAATTAAATCGCCTTGATTTTAAATATACTAAAGAAGGTGATAAGTTTATTTGCACTATTCCAAATAGACGTTTAGATATTGAAGCTAACGTTAATGATATAGCTGAAGAAATAGGAAGACTTTATGGATATCAAAATCTTGTTTCTACATTACCTAAGGGAGAGTTTAAAAGTGGGGTATATGTAGGTGATGTTAAATATCGTAAACTTATTTCTAAACGTTTAAGAGCTTTAGGACTTAATGAATGTAAAACATATACTTTAGTAAGTCCGGATATGGCTAAATTATTTAACTATGAAAATAAGAATAAAATAGTATTACCAAATCCAATGAGTGTTGATAAATCAGTCATTAGAGCTACTTTAATTCCATCGTTATTAAATATTTATGATTATAATAAAGCTCGTAAAGTAACTGATGTTTGTATTTATGAAATAAGTAAAACTTATGATACTAATTTAACAGAAGATACTAAAGTTTCTGTTTTAATGAAAGGTAACTACTTAGTTAATAATTGGCAAAACTTAAGAGTAAAAGTAGATTTTTATCTAGTTAAGGGTATCGTTGAAAACTTACTTGATTATTTAGGACTTAAAAATAGATATAGTTTTGTTGTTGATACTATTCCAGATTTACACCCAGGAATAAGCGCTAAAATAATTTTAGATAGAGAAGAAATTGGTATAATTGGACGTGTTCATCCAAATGTGAAGAAAGACGAAATATATGTTTTTGAACTTTCAATGAACAAATTAATAAAACAAATTAAACCATTAAAATATAAAGAAGCATCTAAATATCCAAGTATTACTAAAGATATGGCCTTTATTGTAAAAAAAGATGTCTCATCTAATGATATTCAAAGTATTATTAAAAAAGTTGGTGGAAGATTACTTACTGACATAGATGTCTTTGATGTATATGTTGGAGAAAATGTAGGTGATGATGAGAAATCAATTGCTTATACTCTAACATTCTCTGATCCAACACGTACTTTATCTGATGAAGAAGTAACACAATTATTTAGGCAAATAATTGAAAAAGTTGAACAAACAGGTGCTAAGTTAAGAGATAAATAGACTTTAAAGTCTATTTTTTCTTGTATAAAAATATATTTATAATGGTGATACTATGAAATCCATTAATAAACTGAGAAGTTTTTTACTAGAAGATAATTTAGAAATAAGAATTTATAAACATAAAGTAAATGTAGTTAATTATGAAACAATTGGACATTTTGATTCTAGTAAAGTAATGATATATCACAAAGATGGCTGCTTAGTAGTAAAGGGAGATAATCTAGTAGTGTCACGTTTAATGAGTAGTGAAGTATTAATTACCGGAGATATAAAAAATATAGAATTGAGGTAATGATATGAAAAATAGTCTTTTTAACTATTTTAAAAGTAAATTAAAGTTAGAGATTAAAGGAAAAAATATTGAAAGATTTATTCACAAATTAGCAAGTAATAAAATTGAACTTTTAAATATTAAAAATATTAAAAGAGATACTGTGGAAATTATTATTTATACAGATGATTATCAAAAACTTATGAATTTAAAATCCATTTATGAAGTTAATGTTGTGGGGGCTAAAGGATTAATAAAAATAAGAAAGTTAATTAGTATAAATAAAATACTAATATTTTCTATTGCTTTAGGACTTGCTCTATTAAAATTTTTAACAAACATTATTTTTAAGGTAGAAGTAATTCATTCTAGCAGTGAAATAAGAACTTTTTTAACTAATGAACTAAAAAACTATGGATTAGATAAATATACAATGAAAAAAAGTTTTAAAGAATTACAGAAAATAAAAAATCAGATAATAGATAAATACCCTGATAAAATAGAATGGATTGAAATAGAAGCACAAGGAGTTAAATATGTCGTTAAAGTAGAACTTCGTGAATTACCTGATAAAAAGGAAGAACTAAAAAATAGAAATGTTGTTGCTAAAAAGGATGCTTTGATAAAACTTGTTACTGCTAAAAAAGGACAAATTGTTAAAAATAAAAATACTTATGTAAAAAAAGGTGATGTAATAATAAGTGGAGATATATCATTAAATGAAGAAAAAAAAGGAACTACTTCTGCGGATGGTAAAGTATATGGTGAAGTATGGTACACAGTTACTGTTGATTATCCATTTAACTATTATGAAGAAATTTTAACTGGAAAAAGTAAAAACGTTATCTCTTTAAAATTTTTAAATAGATCTATTAACTTTTTTTCCTCGTTTAAAAATAAGAAAGTTATTGGTAAAACTATTATAGAAAATAAATTATTACCAATAAAACTTATATACGAACATCAAGATGAAGTTAAAGTAGTAGATCAAATATTAACAGAAGAACAGGCAATTAATAAAGCAATAGAAAAAGGTATTGAACAAATAAATATGGAATTAGAAGATGATGAACATATTATTAAAAATAAAGTATTAAAAGTTGATATTAAGGAAAATGAAGTTTCAGTTGATATTTTCTTTTCCATTTATGAAGATATAACCGATTATGCAGAAATTATTGAAGAACAAATCCCAGAAAATATAATTAATGAAAATAATTAGTTATAATAATTGCAAAAAGTATGACAAAGGAATTACTCCTACTTATAATTGCCTTAAAATTAGGATAAAATAATATAAAGTAATGCGAAAAAGGCATTACTTTTTTTGTTTTGATTGAAAAAAATGTTTATTTATAATATAATTGAAAAAGAGAGTGGTGTTATATGGGAAGCGTTGAAATATTTAATGAAACTAATGAAGAAATGAAAGAATTAGAAACTTTACCTGGATTGATAGACTATGCAATAGAAAAAGAAAATGTTGGTGATGTTATATTTAATGTTATTCTAGTTGATGAAGAGAAAATCCATGAACTTAATAGAGAATATAGAAATATCGATAGACCTACTGATGTTATTACTTTTGCTTTGGAAGATAATGAGGATATTAAGTATGAAGATTTTAGACTACTTGGAGATATTTATATATGCCGTGAAAGAGTATATTCTCAAGCAAAAGAATATGGACATAGTGTTTTAAGAGAACTTAGCTTTTTAACTATTCATGGTTTTTTACATTTACTTGGGTACGATCATATGGAACCAGAAGAAGAAAAAATAATGTTTGCTCGTCAAGATGAAATTTTAGATGGTTATGGAATAAAAAGATAGGAAGATAATATGAAAAGTGGATTTGTAAGTTTAGTAGGTAGACCTAATGTAGGTAAATCTACTTTATTAAATAGTATAGTGAGACATAAAGTTGCAATTACATCTAACAAACCTCAAACAACAAGAAATATTATTGAAGGAATATATAATGATAGTGAAGCACAAATAATATTTGTTGATACACCAGGTATTCACAAACCAACTCATAAACTAGGTAAAGTTTTAAATAGACAAGCTTATTACAGTATTGATGATGTTGATATAATACTTTTTTTAGTAGATGGTAGTGAGTCTTTAGGCCCTGGAGATAAATATGTTTTAGAAAGATTAAAAACAGTTAATAAACCAGTAATTTTAGTTATCAACAAAGTTGATAAAATATCTAAAGAAAAGATATTATTAAAAATAGATGAATATAAAGATTTATATGACTTTAAAGAAATTATTCCTCTTTCTGCTTTAAAGAAAGATAATATTGAAACTGTTGTTAAGGTGTTAAAAAAATATTTAAAAGATAACATTAAATATTATGATGAAGATACATATACAAATTCTTCTGAACAATTTATGACTGCCGAAATAATTCGTGAGAAAGTATTTAGAACAACAGAAGAAGAAGTACCACATTCTGTTACATGTGTAGTCGAAAAAATGGAATTTAGTAAAAATAGTGTTAATGTAATTGCGTCTATTATTGTTGATAGGGATTCTTTAAAAAGAATTATTATTGGAAAACAAGGAGCAAAAATAAAAGAAATAGGAATTTCTGCACGTGAAGATATTGAAGATTTACTTGGTAAAAAAGTATATTTAGATTTATATGTTAGATGTATTAAAAAATGGCGTGATCGTGAAAAATATCTTCAAGAATTTGGTTATTATGATTTTGAAAAATAAATGAATAAAATCTATTTAGTATCACCAATATATAATAGGTGATAAAAATGAATAAACAGTTATTATGGGATTTATTTAAAAATACAGGAAAAATAGAATATTACATAAAATATAAGGAGTTAAAAGATAATGATAAAGGAAGGTCAAATCTATAGACATTTTAAGGGAGATTTAATGAAAATAATTTGTGTTTGTAAACATACGGAAACAGAAGAAGAGTTGGTAGTTTATGAACATAATGGTAAAATATGGGCTCGTCCTAAAGATATGTTTTTATCAAAGGTTGATAAAGAAAAATATCCAAATAGCACGCAAGAATATAGATTTGAGTTAGTTAAATGATAGAGAAAATAGAAGGAATCATTATTAGTGAACAAGCATATGGTGAAACTAGCAAGATAATTAACGTTTTAACTCCAGATAAAGGAATAATCGGCATGATGGCTAAAGGTGCTAGAAAATTAAAAAGTGATCTTGCTAATGTTTCTAGTAAATTAAATTATGGTTATTTTGATGTTTATTATAAAGAAAATAAATTATCAACACTAGTAAGTGTTGATGTTGTTAATTCTTTTAAGAATGTAAGAAAAGATATTGAAAAAATTAGTTATGTTTCTTTTCTTTTAGATTTATCAAGTCAAGTAATGAAACATAACCCACATAAATTAGTTTTTACTAATTTACTTGCCGCACTAAAAAAAATAGATGAAGGATTTGATCCGCTTGTCATAACTAATATTATTGAATTAAAATTTCTAGACTTACTTGGAGTAATGCCAATTTTAGATTGTTGTAGCGGATGTGGTAAAACAAGTAACATAGTGACTCTATCTAATATTAAAGGTGGATATGTATGTGGAGATTGTGTCACTAGTGAAAAGATTGTATCTGAAAAAACGATAAAATTAATTAGAATGTTTTATTATGTTGATATTGATAAAATATCTAAGTTAGAAATAAGCAATTTATGCAAAAATGAGATAAATGAGTTTTTAGATGATTATTATGAGCAATATACAGGGTTATATTTAAAAACAAAGAAATTTCTAAAAGATTTAAGTAAAATAAAATTTGATAAGTAGGAGGATTTATGAGTAATTATAAATATATATTAGTTCCAATAGTAACACTTATTTTAAGTCAGTTAATAAAATTTATATTAGAATCAATTAAGTGTCATAAATTAGTATGGGGAAGACTTTTTAATGGTAGTGGAGGAATGCCTAGTAGTCATACATCTTTATGTATATCAATAACTACTTTAGTAGGTCTTAATCTTGGCTTTGATTCTCCTATGTTTGGGGTGTCATTGATATTTTCTTTAATAATTATGTATGATGCTATGGGGCTTAGAATGCAATCAGGTAAACATGCTGAGGCTATTAATAAACTTCTAGATCAAGTTTTTGAGGAAGATAATTATAAACATCTAAAAGAACAATTAGGTCATAAACCTATGGAAGTATTAGGTGGCCTAGTATTTGGTATTGTAAGTGCGATATTGTTAAATATGATATTTTATTAAAAAGTAGGTGAAGCCAGCTCTATAAATGGCAACTAAAAAAGCAAAATAATAATTGACTATTTTATAAAAATAGAATAAAATATAGATATCAATGTGATGACGGGGTTGGAATCCTAGAGCAATATATAAAGAGAGATTCTTCTAGAATAAGTAAGGTGGAACCGCGGGTATAACTCGTCCTTACACATTTTAGGAGTTTTTTTATGATTAGATAGAGGTAAATAATGGCAGATGTAAAAAGGGAACAGATAATTATTAAAGATAGTAATGGTGAAATAATATTTGATGAAAAATATGATAACGAAATGTTACTACTTAAAGATATTCAAACTAAGGTATTGGGAAGATACTTGATATATTCAAAAATAACTAAAAATGACATTACTAAATTAAAAAGAAATGATGGTAGTACAGTTGAACTTATCAATATAAAAAGTAAAGTTCTTTTAGATTTGGTTGATAGACATATGTTAAAATCTTTTAAACAATTCTTGAAAATGATATCACAAGAAAAATATTATTATATTGATCTAATAGGTTCAAAGAAAAGAGTTAATTTTGATCTTTTAGATGTATCACCAAAAAAGAAAGATGAAAAAACATTGATGTGTGAATTTGAACTTGATGATGATAAGAATTTAACCAAAATAGGTCAAGAAATGTTAAAAGTATTTATGAATGTAGAAGTTAAAACATGGAATAAAATATTTTTAAGTAGAAAAGAAAGATTTAAGACAACGGTTTGTTGTGATGCTAAAACAATAACAATAAGTAATTTCTTATTGAGATATATTGATGATGATATAAATGTAGAGCAGGAAAAATATAATGAGATGATTAATACAGGAAAGAAGGTAAAGTAATATGGAAAAAATAACAATGGAAGATATGGTTAATGTTTGTAAACAATATGGATTTATATTTCAAGGAAGTGAAATATATGGAGGACTTGCTAACACTTGGGATTTTGGACCTTTAGGAGCACTTTTAAAAGATAATGTAAAACGTGCTTGGTTAAAGAAATTTGTTCAAGAAGATCCTAATAACGTTGGTCTTGATAGTGCTATTCTTATGAATCCCAAAACTTGGGAAGCATCTGGACATTTAAAAACATTTGCTGATCCACTAATTGATTGTAAAGAGTGTAAAACAAGACATAGAGCTGATAATTTAATCAATGATTTTACCAACAGTAATGATGGAGATTCAATGAGTAATGAAGAGATGATGAAATTTATTACTGAAAATAAAGTTCCTTGTCCAAAGTGTGGTAAAAGTAATTTTACTGATATTAGACAATTTAACTTAATGTTTAAAACATTCCAAGGTGTTACAGAAGATGCTAAAGCAACAATTTATTTACGTCCTGAAACAGCGCAAGGTATATTTGTTAACTTCTTAAATGTTCAAAGAAGTATGAGACTTAAAGTTCCGTTTGGCATCGGTCAAGTAGGTAAGAGTTTTAGAAATGAAATAACTCCAGGTAACTTTATTTTTAGAGTTCGTGAATTTGAACAAATGGAATTAGAATTTTTCTGTAAGCCAGGAACAGAATTAGAGTGGCACAAATATTATAAAGATTATTGCTTTAATTACTTATTATCTTTAGGTATTAATAAAGATAAGTTAAGAATGAGAGATCATTCAAAAGAAGAGTTATGTTTCTATAGTAACGCTACTACTGATATTGAATATGAATTTCCATTTGGTTGGGGAGAACTTTGGGGTATAGCAAGTCGTACTGATTATGATTTAACACAACATCAAACTGTATCAGGGCAAAACATGAGCTATTTAGATCCTGAAACTAATGAAAAATATATCCCTTATGTTATTGAACCATCAGTAGGTGTTGAAAGAACAGTACTTACAGTACTATGTGATTCTTATGAAAAAGAAACATTAGAAGATGGTAGTGAACGTGAAGTAATGCATTTTCATCCATTCTTAGCTCCTTATAAGGTAGCAGTATTACCTT
>CAKPHO010000011.1 GCA_934162195.1 uncultured Bacilli bacterium | reverse complement strand
CGATAGGAATAATTATATGTAAAAAAGATAATAAGTTTATAATGGAATACTGCAGTGATGATAGAATATATCAAAGAGGGTATGAATTAATGTAAAAAATTATTGCATTATAAAAAATAAATATGTATAATTAGTATAGTAAAGGACAGTGGTAGTATGGTTAAAAAAGTTGTTAAAAAATTAGCAAAAACACCAACCTGGGGGGGGGTTATTTAATCATACTATAGTATTAAATGATAAAGAAAATACAAAGTTTCTAGGCTTATTTGTAGTCTAGATTTCTTTGTGTTTTTTTGTTGTACCTTTACAAAGTAAAGTAAATCTAAATAAAAGAAGGAGGAAGATTATGAAATTAAAAAATAAATACGGATTTACACTTATTGAATTACTAGCGGTAATAGTAGTATTAGCAATAATAGCACTAATAGCAACGCCAATAGTAATGAATACAATTAAGAGTGCGAAGAAAGGAGCAGCCGAGAGAACTGCGGAGAATTATATTGATGCTGTAGAAACTGCAGTTGCAACATCAAAGCTAGATAGCGATGGAGTTTCTGATGGAACATACACAATAGATGAGAATGGAAATCTATTAGTACCAAATCTATCAGATGGGAAATTAACAATCGAAATGAATGGAAATAAACCAACTGGAGGAACCATAACAATAAGCAATGGTCAAGTAACAACCGAATCAAAAATGATAGTAGGAGACTACGAGGTTAAATATAATGAAACTGCTAAGAAATATGAAGCAACAGAAAAAGGAACTTCAACTAAAACATATGCGAATGGTGAAGTAGTATATTTTAATGTAACAACAGGAGAAAAATGTTCTTCATCTGATTATACAGAAACACAAAGTAATACAGGGACAAAGAGTGGCTGTATGAAGTTTTATGCTTTTAATGACAATGGGGCAAATACAGTAAATTTATTATTAGATCATAATACAGCAACAGATGTGGCATGGGTATCTAAAGAAGATTACGTAGCCGCTGGTGGAACTGAAAGCGATTATGGATCACTTGGTAAGAATGATAAAGGTCCATTAACTATATTAAAGCAATTAAAGATGGATACAGCGTCATGGCAAGGAACAGAATCTCCAACAAATTATACAATGGACCAAACAGGGCAATCAAGTAATGCAAAATATACAATAGATTATAGTGGATATAAGGCAAGATTAATAACAGCTAATGAAGTAGCACAAATAACAGGAAATACAACATGGGATGAAAAGACTGCTAGTAGTACATATAACCTTGATACAAATACAACGAAACAAAGTGATACATGTAAAAGTGGTAATACAAGTGGATGTGCTTATGGGTGGTTATATGATAGAACAAAGACAGATTGTACAACATATGGATGTTTAAATAATTCGGATGTATCTAATTCATCAGGTGTGTCTGTATATTGGACAGCATCTTCTTATGCCAATTACTCTGCTGTCGCTTGGAATGTGTCATCTACCGCTCAGGTGGGATACAATTTTGTTTACAATACTGGTGGTTCTGGTGTACGCCCAGTTATAGAAGTATTAAAATCTAAATTAGATTAAAAAAAGGTAGTCGCGAGATTACCTTTTTTGTTTAATAATATTAAATACTTCAATTTGCACTATTCTAAGATTTGTGCTAGAATAAGCCCAACTAAGGGGGAATTTATATGATTAGAAAGTGGAATTTTGATGAAGCTTTTTTAAAGGAACAAATAAAAGAAGGAAAATCACGTTTACAACATATGGATATGAACTCAAGACAAGCTGCTGAGATTTTGAGTATGATTGATACTTTTGAAGAATTATTGGGTATAGAAAAGAATCATGGAATCCAGAGAATTAGTTTAGATAAAATTATTGCTAATCTTAATTATATTATTAATAATGATTTAAAGTTAGTAAAAATAGATAAATGGCGTGAATTAAAAGCTTTTTGTCAATATATGCCAAAATACTATTATGAAAAAATTAATAGTTCTGAACTTCCAAGAAGTAATGAAAGTGTATTAAGAGCGTCTTTAAAATTTTATAAAAGTATTGATTTAAATATTTATGATGCATGTAAGAAAATTATAAGATCTGATTATAAACTTGTTAATTTTGCTCCTAGGAAAATATTTAAGAAAAATAAAATAAGCTCTAGTTTTGTATTTGAATGCGATCATTTAGATTTACCATTCATAAATATATCATTTTATAATGATTTAAAATATCTTATTACTGTTCACGAGTTGCGTCACGCAGCAACTTATTATTTATATGGAAAAAATATGAGAACGTTATTAGGGGAATTACCATCTATTTATTCAGAACTTTTATTTACAGATAAAATTAATAGACATTATGATTGTGGAAATTTATATAATTTTAGAATTAATGATATGAGTAGTAATATGAATGCTATTATAAAATATATTAATATTTTAGAGAGATTTAATAATTGTGGAAATGAACTTAATAGACGTAACATATATGATGTTTTAAGGGTTTCTGATAATAAACAATTACTAGAAATGTATAAGGAACTTTTAAGATCTCCATATTTGAAATGTTATGATTATTTTGTTTCTACTTTGGTTGCCTTAGAACTTAGAAAATATTATTATGATGGATATAATAATAAAGTTAATGAGACTATGGAAAAAATTATGTTAGGTTCAGATATTAAATTAAATTATGATAGACTTGCCGAAAGATATATAGATCACACAAACTATGTTTATTCACTTTCCAATAAATAATGTCAATATTTGTAATTGTTAAATTATACCACTGTACTAAACAGTGGTTTTTTGATATAATTATTATAGTAGAGAGGTGGTAATATGAAGAAAATATTAAATATAATAAATTGTTTAATTATTTTAACACTTACTTTTTTAGTGCCATTTACTAATATTTCTGCTTATGAGCCTTGGGTTGGATATGTAACTATTCCTACTTCAAAGACAGTACATTCAACTCCAGCTATGGGTGATTTTAATGCAATAGAAGAAATTCCTCCATATATGAGTTTTAGAGTTATAGGTTCAGAAAAAACAGATGGAGTTTTATTTTATAAAATTGTTTATGGTGATAATAAAGTAGGTTGGATATCTTATTATACAGTTGAAGAAAGTAGTAAACTTACAAGAACTTATGGAAGGCCTTGGACTACCCCTGGTAAAGCTATTACAGGTGGTGCTGAATATATTTCTGCTGGATATATAAAAAGTGGACAATATACCTCTTATTTAAAAAAATTTCAAGTAAATCCTAATGCTAGTGTTGGTCTTTATCAACATCAATGGATGACTAATATTAGAGGGCCTTATTTTGAAGCTGCCAAAGCATACACAGGTTATAGTCAGTATTTAGATAGTAGAGAATTTATATTTTCTATTCCTGTTTATAATAATATGCCAAATGCTACCACTCTTTCTGGTATGACTAATGTTGGAACTACTTTAACAAAGGAAGAATTAAATGATGCTAATTTTGAAACGGAAATGGATAGACAAGGTTTTCCTGAAGACTATAAAAAATATTTGCGTGCTCTTCATAGAACATACCCTAGATGGATATTTAGATCTTTAAAAACTAATTTAAATTTTGATACGGTAGTTACAAAACAAACGGGTAAGAATAGTTGTATAGAAATATCTTCAGGTCATGGAACAAATGAAGGATGTGGAAATGAAAGTGCGAGATGGGCATTAGCAGATAATGCTTCTATAAGATATTTTATAGATCCAAGAAATTTCTTAGATAAACAATCAATTTTTATGTTTGAAGATTTATCATATTCGGATAGTATTACAGAAACAATGGTACAAAGAACTTTAAGCGGAACTTTTATGTCAGGCTCATCTGTTAAAGATGGAAAGACTTATGCTAAATTATTTTTAGAAGCAGGACAAAAAAGTGGAGTAAACCCAATTTATTTAGCAAGCTTATCACTTCAAGAATTAAGTCGTGATGCAATTCAATTTAAAGGTTCGACTATTGATTATTATGGTATTAGATATTCTTCATTATATAATTTTTATAATATTGGAGCATCAGGTATGTTTACAGCTCGTGGTGGTATTGTTTGGGCTAGTGGTGGAGACCCTAGCACATATTCATTTCTTAAAGATTTAGATGGTAGTTATAATGGTGGAAGTGAAATAACAACACCAACTAATCTAGATAAATATATAACTAATGTAGGGTATAAAATAAGTGGTAGTTACATATATGGTATTAGTAGTAATACAAGTATAGATGCTTTCAAAAATAAAATAAGTGGTGTTGATGTTTCCATAAGTGGCAATAATGGTAATTTAGTAGGAACTGGTACAGTTGTTACTTTAAGCAAAGATGGAACAACTTATAGTAAAACAATTGTTGTTTCTGGAGATGTAGATGGCGATGGTAAGATAGCTGCTACTGATTATGTTTCCATAAAAAATAGTATTATGGAAATAAAAACATTATCAAATGTTCAAAAATTAGGGGCAGATATGAATAGTAATAATCGTGTTGATGCAGGGGATTACGTAGCTATTAAAAATTATATTATGAATAATTAGGAGGAAGTATGAAAAAAAGAAAATTATTAATTATATTATCATTTATTGCTTGTTTATTTATCGTTCCAAATACAATAAAAGCAGCATCTTTTTCTGCAAGTGCAAGCAGTTATAATGTAGCAGTTGGCTCAAGTGTAAAAGTATATATTTCAAGCTCTGATTTGACAGGAAGGTTTGATGTGTCGTCATCAAGCTCCAGTGTTTTATCAGGAGGGGGTAAAGTTTGGGTAGAAAAAAATAGTCAATCAGTAACATTTACGGCTAAGTCTACAGGCCGCGTTAAAGTTAACATTACGCCAACGAATGTTTCTGATAATAGTGGCAAACAATATTCTACTAGTAAATCATTAATTATAAATGTATATGTTCCTCGTGCTTTAGAAACAAACAATTACTTATCAAGTTTAAGTGTTGATGGGGTTGAATTAATTCCAAGCTTTAACAAAGAAACAACAGCTTATATTGTTGACTTAGAACCTGGAACTACTAATATTAAGGTAAATGCTGAAAAAGAAAATAAATATGCTAGTATTAGTGGGACTGGTGATATTGCCGTAGTAGAAGGTAGTAATGAAATTAATGTTGTTGTAACAGCAGAAAATGGTAGTAAAAGAACGTATACTATTACTGCTAATGTAAAAGAATATGATCCTATCAATGTAACAATAGATGGTAGTGATTATACCGTTGTTAGAAAACAGTCTGAACTTACAAAACCTGATAATTATGAAGAAACTTCTGTCGATATTAATGGTAATCAAGTACCAGCTTTTAAAAATGACACTTTAGGGTATACGTTAGTTGGTCTTAAAGATGTGACTGGTAAAGTAAAATTATTTATTTATGATAATGGCGCATACAAACCATACATCTTCTTATCATTTAACAAACTAGATTTAGTTATTTTAGATGAAGATGTAAGAGCACCTAAAGGGTTTGTCAAAGATACAATTACAATAGGTAATGAAACAGTTACTTGTTATAAAAATAATGATTTAGGTATTACTATTATCTATGGTAAGAGTATTACAACAGGAGAAGCTAATTTTTATACATTTGAAAATACTGATATGACAATTCAAAAATTTAATTATGATATGTATAAGAAAATGCTTAATAAATTTGATTTATATTCGTATATAATTATTGGTGAAGCAGGATTAATTTTACTTATTTTATTTATTGTTTTAGTTTCAAGCATTGCTAGAAAGAAAAAGTTAACAAAGAAAAAAGAAGAAATAGAAAAAACTATGAAATTAAATCCTAACGATATAAATAATCAAGTTAAAGAATTAGAAGAAAAAAATCTTTCTAAAAAAGAACTAAAAAAATTAAAGAAAGAACAACAAAAAGAGAAGGAAAAGCAAGAAGAACTAAATAGAAAAAAAGAAGAAGCTTTAGAAGAGCAAAAACGTATTGAAGAAAAAAATCAAAAGAAACTTGATAAAAAGAATAAGAAAAATAAAGATAAAAAATCTGAAAAAGATGATGATATGTTTTATTTATAGACACTTTTGTGTCTATTTTTTGTTAATTTTTTTGGTTTTGTAGAAATAAGACTATTTATATGGTATAATTTAAACATAGAAGGATTATGAGATTATGAGTAAAAATAAACAACTTATTATAAACTTAATTACAACTATTTTTGTATTATTAATAAATACTTTGATTAATTTTGGATTATCGAGTTACATTGTAGAAAAAATAGGAGAAGAAGCTTATGGTTTTATTTCTTTAGCGACTAATTTTGTTAGCTTTGCTACTATTTTTACAACTGCATTAAATTCAATGTGTAGTCGTTTTATAACAATAGATATACATAAAAAAAATATGAAAAGTGCTAATGAATATTTTGCTTCAGTGTTGTTTTCTAATGCATTAATAATTTTATTTTTAATAGTACCATCTTTGATTATGATTTTATATTTAGAAAAGTTTATAAAAATATCACCAAACTTAATAGTTGATGTAAAACTATTATTTACATTTATCTTTTTAAATTTTTTTGTAACACTAATATCTGGGGTGTTTACAATTGCAACTTATTGTAAAAATAAACTTTATTTATCATCTTTAAGACAAGCTGAATCATATATCGTAAAGTTATTAGTTATACTTGGTCTATTTATATTTTTTAAACCAGAGGTATTTTATGTAGGTGTAGCCACTTTTATATCGGGAATATATTTATCATTATTTAACATGTATTATACAAAAAAATTATTACCAGAAATAAAAATTAAAAAAGAAAATTTTTCTTTGAAAAAAATAAAAATATTACTTTCAAGTGGTTTATGGAATTCTATTACTAATCTTGGAAATGTTTTAACTGATGGTCTTGATTTATTAATTAGTAATTTAGCAATAGATTCACAGGTAATGGGAATTGTTGCTTTAGCTAAACTTCCAGGAAATGTTTTAAACTCAATGATTTCCAGCATAATGACGGTTTTTCAACCTCCTATACTAGAATACTATGCTAAAGATGATATAGAAATGGTAGTTAGCGAAACTAAAAGAAATATGAAAATTAGTGGTATTTTTGGAAACATACCTTTTGCTTATATTCTTATATTTGGTTCTTGTTTCTGTATGACTTGGATGCCATCTACAGATACAAAGATTTTAACAATTTTATGTATTATAACATTCATAAATGTTTATGTAGGAGGACTTATTAGTCCACTTTATAACATATTTACAATTACTAATAAAGTTAGGTTGAACGCTATTTTAAATATTGGAAGTGGATTATTATCAACATTAGTAGTTTTAATATTATTAAAAACTACAAATCTAGGGGTTTATGCAGTTGTTGGAGTAAGTACGATTATAGGATTGTTAAAGGGTTTTATGATTGTTCCGATATATGCTGCTAAATGTTTAAATAGAGATTGGAAAGAATTTATGCCATCAATTTTGATGTATATATTAACAACATTAGCAATCATTGTCCCAATTTATATATTAAGATTATTCTATAGTCCAATAGGATGGATGAAAATATTTATGAGTATCATAATTAGTGGATTTATAGGACTGATTATTAATGGTTTGATTTTATTTACTAAAGAAGATAGAAATGTTTTAAAAAATATGATATTAAAGAAAGTTGGTAAAAAATGAAAAAAAATGGTGAAATAACATTAGTAACCTCGTTTTTTGATATAGGAAGAAAAAAATATGGGGATTATGCTAGATCAAATAAAAAATATTTAGATGATTTTAAATTTTGGGCTAGAATAAAAAATAATTTAGTTGTTTATACTGATAAAGAAATGGCTAAAGAAGTTAAAAAAATTAGAAAAGAGTTTGATTTAGAAGAAAAAACTAAAGTAATTATTATAGAAGATATTACAAAGTTAGAGCCAAAAATTTTCAACCGTATGCAAGAAGTAGAAAAGAACGATTATTTTTTAAGCTTTCGTTATAATGAAAATCTACCAGAAAATAAAGCTTTATATAATTATATAATGTTAATGAAATCATGGTGCCTTGCTGATGCCATTAAACAAGGCGTTGATACTGATTTTGTGGCTTGGCTTGATTTTGGTTATAACCATGGTGGGGACGTATTTATTAATCCAGAAGAATTTTCTTTTACTTGGAAATATAATTTTCCCAAAGATAAAATTACTTATTTTAATAGAGAAAAAATAACTGATAAACCAATATTTTATTTAGTTCAATCGATGGATGTTAACATTATGGGTGCTCCTTTTATCGTTCCTTCTAAACTGGCAGAAAAACATTATTGTTTAATAAAAAATGCGATGATTGAATTATTAGATTTAGGATTGATGGATGATGATCAACTGCTTATGATTATGGCTAGTAGAAAAGAACCAAGTTTGTTTGATATAAAACAAAGTGATTGGTTTTTACCAATTAAAGACTACGGAAATAAAAATTTAACAGCAAAAGAAACAAAACAATGCCCTAAATCAAAAAAAGATGAATTTTTAGATAGACTAAGAGTAAAAAAAAGAAATTATTTGTATTTAAAGAGATTTATGAAAAAGTTTAAAAAGAATAGTTTAGAGTAGGTGATAACTTGAAAAAGGTTTGTTTGATAGTTCCTAATAAATTAACCATTCCAGCAGTTTTAGGTGGGGCAATTGAAACTTTAGTTACATTAATTATAGATGCTAATGAAAAACATAATGAGTTAGAATTAACTGTTGTAACACCTTATAATGAGCAGGCATACATATTAAGCAAAAATTATAAGTATACTAAGTTTATTTATATTAAAAAGAATATAAGTTATTATTTTACTTCTTGCTTATTTAAATTAATTAATAAAACATTTAAAAAAAATTATTGCACTTATAACCATTTTGTTATTAATAAGATAAAAAATGAAGATTTTGATTATGTTATAGCAGAAGGTGGAGAGTATGCGTCTTATAAAAAGATATTAAAGTATTTTGATAGAAATAAAATGGTCTTACATCTTCACCATGAATGGCATAGTAATAAAATCATAGATGAAATTTTTTCTAAAGTAATAGGTGTAAGCAATTATGTGACTGAAGAATTTAAAAAAAGTTCAAATATAAACACGTATAATGTTTTAAAGAATGCTATAGATTTATCTAAGTTTATTAAAAAAAATGACATTAAGAGTAAAAAAGAATTAATTAACAAATTTAAGTTTAAAGAAGATGATTTTATTGTGTTATATTGTGGTAGACTTGTAGAGATTAAAGGTGTTTTAGAACTAGTAAAAGCTATTAAAAGTATAGATAATGAACGTATAAAATTACTAATCGTTGGGTCTTCTAATTTTGCAAATGCTAAAAAAAATGAATATATTTTAAATTTAGAAAAAGAAATAGAAATTTGTAAAGATAGAATTCAATTTACAGGATATATTAATAATGCTGATTTATATAAATATTATGAACTAATAGATGTATTATGTGTTCCTTCTATTTGGAATGAGGCAGCAGGACTTACTGCAATAGAAGGAATGGCTTCAAGTAAACCTTTAATAGTCACTAATAACGGTGGTCTTCCTGAATATATTTGTAAAGATGGTGCTATTGTTTTAAAAACTGACAAGAATTTCATTGGAAATTTGAAAGAAGCTATTATTTCTTTATATCAAGATAAAAAAAGATGTGAGGAAATGGGGAAAAAGAATTTAACAGAATCAAAAAAATATGATTATTTAAAATTTTATCAGAACTTTGTTAATATAATTAATAATTATAAAGATTAAAGGAGTGTTATAATGAAATATAGTATAATAATACCAGTATATAATGTAGAAAACTATATTAAAAAGTGTTTAGAATCTATAAAAGGGCAAACATATAAAAATTTTGAAGTTATTATTGTAAATGATGGCTCAAAACAAAACGAAAAAGAAATAATTAAACCGTTTTTAAAAGATAAAAGATTTAAATACTATGAAAAAGAAAATGGGGGATTATCTGATGCCAGAAATTATGGTGTAGGTTATGCTGCTGGTGATTATATCATTTATGTAGATTCAGATGATTATATAGAAAAAAATCTATTAACTAAAATTAATAATTTAGTTGAAACAATAGATTATGATGTTGTTAGATATAACTTAAATGTTGTTTCAGAAGATGGTGAAATAATTTTTAAAAATGACGATATTGATTTAACTTATGACTCAATTAAAGGTATATTATTAAATAAATATGTTGAGCCAGCTTGGCTTTATGCTTACAAAAAAGATTTTTATTTAAAAAACAAATTTACCTTTCCTAAAGGAAAAATTCATGAAGATTTTTATTTAACATTACTAATTTTAGATAAAGCTAAAAATATTGGTATTATAAATTATAATGGATATAATTATGTCCAGAGAGGTACAGGAATTATGGGAAATAAAGCTTATGAAAAAGTAAAAATTCGTGTTGAAGACTTTATATCTCATAATAAATATCATCAAAAAAATATTAAAAATAAATATATATTAAGTTACTCTAATAGATCTTTAGTTTATAAAATAAGTGAACTAAAGGGTAAAGATTTAGATAATAAAATAAATTATATAGAAAAAAGCAATATATTGTCTAACATTTATTCATTAAGTTTTAAACAGTTTCTTATAAATACATATATGAAATTATTCTTAAGAAAATTTGTTTATTCAAAAAATAATGAATTTTATAAAGGAGAATAAAATAATATGGATATAAGTATAATAATACCAGCATATAATGCAGAACCTTATATAGATAAGTGTTTAAACACGATATTAAATCAAACTTTTAAAGGTAATTTTGAGATTATTATAGTAAATGATGGTTCAAAGGATGATACATTAAAAATTTTAAATAAATATGCTAAAAAATATAAAAAAATTAGGATAATTGACCAAAAAAATGCTGGACAAGCTGTTGCGCGTAACAATGCTTTAAAGGTTGCCTTAGGAAAGTATATAATGTTTGTTGATATTGATGATTATATAGATGAAACAATGCTTGATAAAATGTATAGTGTTGCAATTAAAGAAAATGCAGATATTGTATATTGTGATTATTATGAACATTATAAAGCTAGTGATAGGATTGTTCATAATTATATTACTGAAGATGAAATAAAAAACGCTATTTTAGCGAATTATGCGCCTTGGGGTAAATTATATAATTTAGATTTTTTTAAAAAAAGTAAATTAGAATTTATGAAAGGTAAGCTGTTTGAAGACATTGCCATAGTTCCAGTGTTGGCAGCATTATCTAAAAAAAGTATTAGAGTACCAGAGGCACTTTATTATTATAATTGTTCAAATGTTTCTTCAATTCGTAAAAAAAGTTATAATAAAAAATTAGAAGATGTTTTTGATTCAATTGATATTACATATAAAAATTTTAAAGATAAAAAACTTTTAGAAAAGTATTATACTGAAATGGAATATATTTATTTAGATAGCTTTTTAAAAGGTGGGGTTTTTAGATTTTGTGATTTTAAGGAAGGAATTGAAAATGCTTCAATATTAAGAAAAAAGATTAAGAAATTATTTCCTAAAATTATAAATAATATATATTATAAAAAACTACCTTTCAGGAGTAAAAAATATATTTTTATTTCATATTATTTTCCTACTAAGCTTATTTACTTAATGAAAAGAGCGAAAAAATGAAAAAACTATTGATAACAACAAAAAATTTGACAATAGGTGGAGTAGAAACATCTTTAGTATTTTTAGTAAATAAATTGATTGATGAATATGAAATAGATCTATTGGTTATGAACAAGGGTGAATTAGAAGAAAAAATTGATAAGAGGGTTAATGTTATCTTGTATGATAGCTTATTTCCTAATATAAATTTAAACACAAAACTATATAATATTAATAAAAATCTTGTAGTTAAAAAATTATTAAAAATGTATAAAAATAATATAAACAAAGAATATGATGTTTCCATAGCTTACTATGGTTTTGATAATTATACTGATTTGGTGGCTGCTTCGGTGAAAAGTAAGAAAAAGATCATATGGGTTCATAACGACTTTAAAAATGCTATAGAAACTAAAAAATTTAAGATATTATATAAATTTATGTATAAATTAATGGGAAGAAAATTTAATTATTTTGATTCCTATGTTTGTGTTTCAAAGTATGCTAAACAAAATTTTGATGATTTCTTTAATATTGATTCAAATAAAAGTATTTGTATTCATAATTATATATCTGAAAATTATGTTATAGATTTGTCCAAACAGTCTACTAGTGTAAAACTGAATAAAGGAAATTTTAATATTATCGCTATAGGTAGATTAGTAAAATCAAAAAACTTTGATAAAATTATAACTGTTGTTGCAGAGTTAAAAAAGAAATCGCTTCCAATTCATTTATATATACTTGGCGATGGTCCTGAATTTAACAATTTAAATGTTCTGGTTTCTAATTATAAAGCTAGTACTTATATAAGTATGCTGGGAAATCAAATTAACCCTTATAATATATTAAAGCAAGCAGACTTATTACTTTCAATGTCGGAATTTGAAAGCTTTGGAAATATATTGATTGAGGGGCTAATATTAAATATACCATATATATCAAATATAAATTCTGGGTCTAAAGAAATCTTTGAAAATTGTACACCTAAGGGTATGGGCATTATATGCAAAAATAGTGAAGTGAAAGATAAAATAATAGAATTTTATAATAATAAAGATTTTAAATATAATAAGTTTCAAACAAAAAAATATAATGATGAAATAATAGATAAGATTTATGAAATTATAAAAGGATAAGAAAATTAATTCTTATCCTTTTTATTAAAGTTTTTACTTGCAAATAAAGAAGTAATAAAAATGGTGAAATATGCTACATCTTTCATATAGAAAATACTTTCTGTGTGACAAGATAATATAATAATTACAAGAAGCATAATAGAAAATAAATTTTTGTTTTTTAATAAATAATATAAAATAATTGTAAAAAATATAAACATTCCTAGAATTCCAATTTCTGCTCCTAGTTGATAATACATATTGTGGGGGTAAAGATATCTTGATGTAGTATCAAAACTTTTATCTTTAATATAATCACTAGCATTTTGATTTTCATATACATAATTATAAGAACCAATTCCAATTCCTAGAGTAGGATTAGATTTCATTATATTTTTTGCTACAGATTTAAAATATTTTCGACTGTTTAATGAATAATCTATATTTTCAATTAGTTGTATATCATTGTCTTGTTGATTATCGCTACTATTATTTTGATTTGGATTTTGTTCAATACTATTGTTTCCGTTATTTGAATTATTGTCAACTTTAATTATAAAAATGTTAAAAATAGGCTTAGTAATCTTTGATAAAATGTTGGTATGTGTTTTATTGTCTATTTTATAAACAACATTTTCAAAGTATTTAGCAGTAGCGCTATATAGATAATTTTGACCAGGAATTATAAATGAAAGTAAAATCATCAAGATTATTAATATTGATATATGTTTTCTCTTTTTTATAAAGAAATAAATTATCATAATAAAATAAACAATTAATATTATAATTTGTGATGTTCTGCAAAAAGTAAAGAAAAGGTTTAAATTTGCAAGACAGAAAGCTATAATTACTAAAGCTTTATTTATCAAATTATTTTTTAATAGAAATAAACAATATAGAATGTTAATTAATAAATATTTATCATATATTGTTGCAATATAGAAAGTAGAGTTAATTCTTCCTCTTGCTCCAGGATATTTTTCTATACCATTTAAATTTATTCCTAATTTAAATATATATTGTAATACTCCAATAATACATACAAATATTAAAAGGTATATAATGCTATAGTTAATTATTTTTTTTTGTTTCTGTGAAAATTCAATTTGGTTTAGTATATATAGAAAGTAAATCATTAAACTAAATTTTATAAAATTAGAAACATTGTATATTTTATTGCAAATGGAAAAATCCCAAGATAGAAATAATATTACAATAAATATTAACGATAATACGCTAATAAGATTTAACTTATATTTATTTTGTCCTTTACTATCATAGACTAAACAACCAAATAATGATATCGGTAAAATATAATTTATAATTGTTGCTAGTTTAGAAATATGTAAAAATGTATTTAATTGTTCATTACCTAACAAAGGTAATAAAATAATATTTAATATTAATAGTATAAAAGTTTTCTTAGTAATTTTCATAACGCACCTCTTTTAAAGTATAACATAACTGATTATCAAAAACAAATATTAGTTTTTAAGTTTTGTATACTTTTGTCAAATTTGAAAATATAAAAATTTGATGCTGTAAAGTAGAAAAATAATATTTCTTACATTCTTGTAAAAAATAAATAACGTGTTATAATTAAATAGGTGGTATTAATGAAGAAAAGCAAAAAAACGAAGTGGAATGTTAGAAAAATAGTCGGGGTAACAACATTACTGTTTAATTTAGTATTAACGATTCTTTTAATAGTATTAAATATTCTTCCAACGAAATATTTAATTCCTATTATTATAATATTCGTTGGTATTGATGCATTAATAATATTGTTTGGATATTTTAAAAAGCCAAAGAAAAAAGGTAGTATTATATATATAATTTTAAATATATTATGGTGTTTAATATGCATATTTGGTTCTTTTTATCTATTTAAAACAATTAATTTTATGGGAGGACTTGGAAAGTCTGATCAAAAGACAGAAAATTATTCTGTTATTGTTTTAAACGATAGTGCTTATGAAAAAATTGAAGATATAAAAGGCAAAGAAGTTGGTTTAGTTTCGTACCAAAGCGAAGGAAAAACTAAAGCAAAGGAACATTTAAGCTCTAAAGTAAGTGTTAATTATAAGGATTTTGAAACCCCACAAGATTTAGAAAATGCTTTATTAAATAAAGATATTGACGTTATAATGGTTGAAGATTCTTACGTTGAAATGTTTAAAGAAATAAATGAAGATTTTGAATCTTTGACTAGAGTTATATATAGTTTTTCTGTTCAGATGAAAGCAGAAGATATATCAAAAGATGTTAGTGTAACAAAAGAACCATTTAGTATTTATATAAGTGGTATTGATACTTATGGTAAAATTAGTTCTGTATCACGTAGTGATGTTAATATAGTTGCAACAGTTAACCCTAACACTAACCAAGTATTATTAATATCTATACCTCGTGATTACTATGTTAAATTACATGGGACAACTGGTTATAATGATAAATTAACTCATGCCGGTATATATGGAGTTGATATGTCAGTTAAGACGCTCGAAGACCTTCTTGGTATTAATATAAACTATTATGTTAAAGTAAACTTCAGTAGTGTTATTAAAATTGTTGATGTTTTAGATGGAATAGATGTATATTCAGAATATACTTTTAAATCATATTCAGGATATAATTTCACTAAAGGGTATAATCATATGGACGGAAAACAAGCTTTAGATTTTGCTCGTACTCGTAAAGCTTTTGCTTCTGGTGATAGACAAAGAGGTAAAAATCAACAAGCTGTTATAGAGGCTTTAATTAGAAAATGTTCTAGTGCGGCTGTTATAACTAAATATAGTTCATTACTAGATAGTATAAATGGTAGTTTTCAAACTAATATGAGTACTAAAGAAATAACGTCTTTAGCAAAATATCAATTGGATAAAATGCCAGAATGGACTGTAAAATCAATTTCATTAGATGGTAGTGATTCTTATAACTATACATATAGTTACGGTCGCTCAAAAGCATATGTCATGGTTCCTTATGAATCAAGTATTAAAGAAGCACAACAAGCTTTATCAGAAATTTTAGGTGGTGCGGTTCAAAAAAGTTCATATAATAAAGTTTCAAACGTTAATACTCCTAGTTCAAGTACTAATCCAAATTCTAGTATTAATAACGTTCAGTCTAGTGAACCAAGTATAAAACTTAGTAGTGAAGATATAACTGTAAAAGTTGGTGAAATAACAACATTGAGTGCTACTGTAACAAATAGTACTGAAAATGTTAGTTGGTCATCTAGTGATACAAGTATTGCTAGTGTAAATAACGGTAAAATAACACCAATAAGAGCTGGAACAGTTACTATTACCGCTAAAATAGGAAATAAAACAGCAACATGCATTGTAAGAATTAATGGTAATAGTGATGAACAAAATCCACTACAACCAATATTACCGAGTGAAGAAGAAAAAATTACAGGAGAAAATGGTAGTTCAAGCAATAATGAAAAAAATACAGAAAGTGAAACTACAAATTCTTCAAATGAAAAAAATAATGAAGATACTCAAAACCAAATTTGAGTATTTTTTTAAACATTAACTATAAATTTTATACTTTTTTTGATGTGTAAAATTGAATTATATTGATCTTAATTCTTGTTTCTTATGTGCTTATATGTTATTATATTATTGGTGATATAATGACAAAGGTTCTTTTTATTTCAAGTACTGGTGGACATTTAGACGAAATGTTACAGTTAAAAGAAATGTTTGATAAATATGATTTTCATATTATAACAGAAAAAACAAAATCAAATATGGGATTAAAAACTAAATATCCGCACAGGGTTAATTATTTAGTTTATGGAACAAAAGATCATAAATTAACTTATCCTTTTAAATTATTATATAATTGTTTTAAATCTTTATTTCTATATATTAAAATTAGACCAAAATTTATTATAACTACAGGAGCTCATACTGCAGGTCCTATGTGTTGTATAGGAAAATTATTTGGTTCAAAAATTATTTTTATTGAATCTTTTGCCAACATACACACTAAAACTATAACAGGAAGACTTGTATATAAATTTGCAGATTTATTTATTGTGCAATGGGAAAGTATGTTAGAATTATATCCTAATGCTATTTATGGAGGTTGGATTTTTTAATGATATTGGTAACACTAGGTACTCAGGACAAGCCATTTACGAGATTGCTTGATGCTGTACAAGAACAAATTAATAAAGGAAATATAAAAGATAGAGTGGTAGTTCAAGCGGGATGCACAACTTATAATAGCAGTGATATGGAAATATTTGATTTAATTCCTAAAGATGATTTTGAAAAATTAATAAGTGAATGTGATTTATTAATCACACATGGTGGCGTTTCTTCAATTTTAACAGGATTAAAAAATAATAAGAAAGTAATTGCAGCAGCGAGATTAAAACAATATGGTGAACATACCAATGATCATCAATTACAAATTATTGAAAATTTTACTAAAAGTGGATATATATTAAGTGTAGATAATTTTGCAGATTTAGGTAAAATTATAAAAAAAGCAAAAAATTTTAAACCCAAAAAATATAAGAGTAATACTAAAAATATGGTTAAATTAATAGAAAATTTTATAGATAGCTATAATTAAATTTTTCTATTATTATTGAAAGAGGTGTGGGTATGAGTAAAAACTTCAAAAAAATCTTAATTCTTTTTTTAACTTTATTTTTATTCTATTTTGCAATAGGATTAGTTTTTTCTTATTTTTTAAATACTCTTGATTATTATAATATTTTTTTTGGATCTGATAGTAATCGAGTCTTTATTGATTTAACAGTAAGAGTAGCTAATCATTATAGAACTAGTGTTCATCCGTTGTTTGTTATTTTATTTCAACCATTAGTTAAAATACTTAACTTTGGTTTAAATAATAGTATTTTATCATCTCTAGCACTTCAAAGTTTTTTCAATGCTGGTTCTCTAACTATAATTTATTTGTTTTTAGAAAAGATAAATTTAAATAATAAAGTAAAAAAATCTCTATTTTTAATAATGGCTATTTCCTTTGGACAGATAGTTTACTCTGCAACCTTGGAAACTTACCCATTTGCGCAATTCTTTTTAATTTTATTGTTTTATTTTGCATATTGTAAAAAAGATAAAACTTTGTTACTTAGAGATCATATTATCTTTACTCTATTAGGTGTAGGTTGCTTATCTGTAACTTTAACAAATTATTTTGTATATTTATTAGTAATGTTTTATATAATATTTTTTAATGATAAATCCGGTAAAAAAATAATTAATAAATTAAGCATATTATTTTTGTGTATTTTGGCTTCTTTTGGAATAACTGTTGTTTTATCTGAGTTACAAGCTGTTTTATTTCCAGATTCTAGTCTATTCTTCTTAGATAATTTAAAGGCTATATTTATGCATTCATCTGAAGAACTTAATTATGTAGAAAAGTTTTCTTTGCTTTCTGTGGTAAGACAGATAAAAACAGTTTTCTCGTATAGTTTTATATCTCCAAAAGTTGGTTTGATATTTGATGAAACTAATATGGTACTAAATTTTGATTCAATGTATTTTGTAAATAAATTAATTGTTATTTTTACTATTTTATTAATAGGAATATTGATAGTTAACTTTGTAAAAAAAGAAAAAAGAAATTTAATGAAACATAGTTTTTTTCTTCTTTTAATAGTTAGTTTTGCTTTTAATTTTTGTTTACATCTTTTTTATGGTAATAGCGAAGGTTTCCTTTATATTTTACATTATCAATTTCTTTTAATTTTAATTACTGCTTATTTAATACAATTCGTTGATAAAAAGTATCAAAAATTTAGTGAAATTGTTTTGCTTACCTTTTTAATGCTAGAACTTATTTTAAATTCAATATCAGTATTTAAAATGTTTGATTTATTAAAAAATGTATATGAGATTAGAATGAATATTGATTTAGTATTACTTATAATTTATATAATTTGTAGTTATATTATAATTTGTTTAGCAGGTATCCCTAAAAAGTGGAAAATAGCTTCGTGTATAATTTTGACTGTGATTTTGGCTTTTACATTTAATAAGATAGATTATACTTTAAAAACAAAAAATGAAATGTTAAATTATATAGATGCCACATATGAAAAACAATATGATTTATATTCAAATCAACTTGAAAAACTAAAAAACGAGTATAATGTAAATGTTGCTTACAATAATAGTGATAAATTATACTTGTTTGGCATGGGAAACAGAAAAAAATTACTTTATATCAATGGAATATTATATGATTTAAAAAATAAAACAATTTTATATAACTTTTATCCTACAAGTGAAATGATAATTCCAAATATGTATACAGTATCTTTAAAAGATAAAAATGGAAATAAATATGTTATATATGAAAATGAAGATGGTATCTATTTAAAAATAAATGATGAAGATAAGGTAAGTTTGGATGATAGTGAGAGAATTAATTTACCAGATTTTAATAATCTTAAATATTCTGAAATTTTGAAAGTACTGCATCAAGAAATTTTATTTAATATAGATAATAATGAATTAAAACCTAATATACTAGTGTATGATAATGGTTGGTATCGCGATGCGATGATGGGTGCGATGGTACTTGAAAAAAACTCTAATTTGAATTTAATTAAACCTTGGGTTGATAGAATTAATAATATATATGATGAACAAAACGGAACAAAAGAAGCTGACAATTTAGGAGAACTTTTATATTTGATATCAGTGACAAATAGTAGTAATCCAATTACAAATGAAATTTTTTCTGAAGTAGAAAGAATAAAAAATGAAAATAATACAAACTATATAATAGGATCCACAGATAATCAAATTTTAGCATACTATCCAACAGCAGTTTTAAAGTTTGCTTTAGAAAGAGGAAATTATGATGCTTTTGTTGAGCTACCTAAAGAATATGATAATTATACTAGTTTAGTGTGGTTTTATGATAAAAATAAAAATATCAATGCTGATATTGATGATATTCAATTTCCTTATTTAGGATGGGCTAGATATCATACGAACAAAAAGAGCAACTTATATATTTGCGATAGTTTATATCCACTTAGTTATGAAAAAAATGCTGCTTTTGCCGATTATAAAAAATTAGATGCAAATATTAATTTTTATAAAGAAAACAGTATCTCACCAACTCACGTATGGGATGCTGCCGAGAAATTTTTGTTTTTATACGAGGTACAATAATATGAATGTTTATGATTTCGATAAAACTATTTATAGAGGAGATAGTAGTATAGATTTTATTTTATATTTAACTAAAAAACATCCATCATTATTAAAATACTATCCAAAAATTTTTTATACGTTTATTAAATATAAGTTAAAAAAGTGCCCTAAAATTGAGTTTAAAAGTAGTTTTTTTATGATGATTAAGGATATAAATTTAAAAAAAGAAATTAATTTATTTTGGAATGAAAATATTAATAAAATTAAACCATGGTATTTAGAAAATAAGAAAGCAAGTGATTTAATTATTTCAGCTTCTCCATTGTTTTTAGTAACAAAAGCATGCGAAATATTAAATGTTAAATGCATTGCTTCAGAAGTTGATGAAAGAACTGGTAAATATATTAATAACTTCTATGGTGAAGAAAAAGTAAAACAATTTAAGAAAATATATCTAAATAAGCAGATAAACAAATTCTATTCTGATTCTGTAAGTGATGTATATTTAGCTAAAATAGCAAAACAAAGTTATTTAGTAAAAGGAAATAAAATTAGAAAGTGGGAGATATAAGATGAAAGAATATATTAAATTAATGCGACCAAAGCATTATATAAAGAATTTATTAATTTTTATTCCACTAATTTTCAGTTCAAATTTATTTAATTTATCTATTTTAAAAAATAATATATTAGGTTTTGTTTGCTTTTCTTTATTAGCTTCAATTGTTTATATAATTAATGATATCAATGATTGTGAAAGCGATAAAAAGCATCCTATTAAGAAAAATAGACCAATAGCTTCAGGAAAAGTATCAAAAACGCAAGCTGTCATTTTAGCAATATTTTTAATTTTAATTATTGTATTGATTTATCTTTTAGGAAGAATAAATATAATTTCAAGTATACTTTTAGTATTATATTTGTTGTTGAATATCTTGTATTCGTTAGGATTAAAAAATATTCCGATTTTAGATGTTTTAATACTAGTTAGTGGCTTTGTTATTAGAGTTATATATGGTTCTTTAATAACTAATGTTATTACTTCAAATTGGTTATATTTAACAATTATTTCATTTTCATTTTATCTTGGCTTTGGAAAAAGAAGAAATGAAATTTTAAAAAATAAATCAAATAGTAGAAAAGTATTAATGTATTACAATAAAGACTTTTTAGATAAAGTTATGTATATGTTTTTAGGTTTATTTATTGCATTTTATTCTCTATGGTCAATTAGTGTTTCATCACCATATATGATTTATACAATATTTTGGGTAATTACAATTTCTCTTAAGTATTCTTTGGACATAGAAGGGGAATCCTTTGGCGATCCTGTTGATGTCTTGACTAATGATAAAACTTTAATAATATTATGTGGTCTTTATGGACTAACCATATTTGCACTACTATATATATTATGATTAACAGTTTAAACAAATAATAAAACTCTAAAAAAAAGATTAAAAATTTGCGGAAAATTATATAATTTAGTTGGTGATAAAATAAATGAAATTTTTGAGAAAAATGATAAAAAGACTACAATTTAAAATATAATAAAAAGAAAAAAATTTTTTCTTAGAAAACTAGACTTTTTACTATATTTATGATATATCAAATGCACATAAGTGATTATGTTGTGCATTTATGCATATAATAAGGCTACTTGTAGCAGTAAAAAAGCTAGTGATTTCCACTATGAGAGGAACTTAAAAAAGAAACTAGAGAGCAAACTCTAGTTTTTTCATGATAGAAAAGTTTTAATATAATTTTATTATTAAGAGTGATTTTATGGAAAGTTTAATTTTTGTTAAGTTGGATTCAAAATATTGCGGCTATTTAAGACAATTTGATAAAAAAGAATTAAGATTGTTTATTGGTGTATTATTTGAAGTTAATGATTATAAATATTTTGCACCTTGGTTAAACCGTAATGATGATAAGTTATATGGCAGATCTAAAAAATTATATGACAAGTATTTAAATGGGACTTTAAATCAAAGTATTGCTAAAAGATGTTGTAATTTTAAATTATTAGAAGAAAAGTGCATTGAGTATAATGAGCTGAATTAGTTAGTGTTAATATAAAAATGTAGATTATGAGTAAAAAATGAAAGAGATTACTCATATAATATAGTGACACATCAATTTGACAAAAGTGTAAAAAAATGTTAATATTTAAATGTGTTGTGAAAAATGGCACATTATTCTAGTCGATGGACTTACTATGAAGGTGGGGCTAAAAATCCACTAAAGAGCACATCTGTGAAACTTCTGGTGTTTGCTTCTTACGCCCAGTTTGGGGTGAATGCTGGAAGGTAGAATATTGGGCGCTCGTAATGGCATACGATTCCGACCCAGTATTTATGGAGACCTATATTTGTGTAATACCTATACACTATTAGTTGATGGATATTATACGAACTAGGATTGAACCTACTATGTGGGGAAACTTACGAGTAGTGTAGCTTGTCTTGAGTGATGATAGGGAATAATTGATCTAAATAAATAGTTTATAGCTAAAATTATTTGTTATCGCAATTTGAAACTACTGTTGCAAAAAAGAATTAATAGTAAGGAAGTTGCTGAGGAAATCTCCTAGAATGTATTATTATAATGGGATTGCAGTGCGTACTAAGTGGCAATCAAGTCGTATATTCGGTGACGATATACCTCTTCTTTAAAGGGAAACCGCTATCCTGGTAACGGGAAGTACGAAATGGGGAAATCCAACTTGACCTATGACGCAAAGTTAACTATTGTAGTAGCCATTTTTAAGTTTTAAGGGGGATGTTTACCCTTTTTTATTTTATTGTAAGAGGAGAATTATGAAAAAAAATTTAAATAAAAAGAAAAGTAATACAGATTATAACTGGGTTATAAAAATAACATTAGCAGCATTCACAATATCACTTTTATTTTCCTTTGTTTCTGAAAAAATATTACCAAACGCTAATTTAATAATGGGAATTATTTTAGTTTTAGTGTTTATTTTCATTGGTGTTATATTTGACATGATTGGTGTGGCTGTTACTGCTTCTGATGAGAAGCAATTTCATTCAATGAGTTCAAGGAAAGTAAAAGGGGCTAAAACAGCAGTATTACTAAAAAGAAATGCGGAAAAAATGTCGTCGTTTTGTAATGACGTTATTGGTGATATATGTGGAATTATATCTGGTTCTGCTGGTGTTGTAATTGCATCTAAATTAGCATCCATATTAAACGTTAATACGTTTTTAGTATCTCTTGTTGTGACTGCTTTTATAGCAGCATTAACAATAGGTGGTAAAGCATTAGGAAAAGGTGTTGCTATATCAAAAAGTAACGATATATTATTTATGTTTTCTAAAGTTATTGCTTTTTTTAAAAGAGAAAAATAGTTGACAAGTAATTTATAAAAATTATATAATTATTATGTAAGTAGTATATCTGTTAAGGAGGATTAAAATGGAATTAAAAGAAAGTAAAACAGAACAAAATTTAATGGCTGCTTTTGCAGGAGAAAGTCAGGCTCGTAATAAATATACTTATTATGCATCGCGTGCCAAAAAAGATGGCTATGAACAAATAGCTAGTATTTTTGAAGAAACTGCTAACAATGAGAAAGAACATGCTAAAATGTGGTTTAAATTGTTACATGATGGAGCAGTTCCAGATACAATTACTAATTTAAAAGATGCCGCTGCTGGAGAAAATTATGAGTGGACTGATATGTATGCAGAGTTTGCTAAAACTGCTCGTGAAGAAGGATTTGATCATGTTGCGTACTTATTTGAAGAAGTAGGTAAAATTGAGAAAGAACATGAAGCTCGTTATAATGCTTTAATTGCTAATATTGAAGGCGGTAAAGTATTTACAAAAGAAACACCTAAAATGTGGATTTGTCGTAACTGTGGACATGTTCATTATGGAGAAAAAGCTCCTGAAGTATGTCCAGTTTGTGCTCATCCTCAGAGTTATTTTGAAGTTAAATGTGAAAGCTATAAATAAAATTTATAGCTTTTTTGTGTAAAGTGAGTGAAAAAATAGTATTTTATGTTAGAACTTTACATATTTTTGATATAATGAATATAGGTGATATAAATGGACAATAGAATTAAAGAAGCCTTAGAAAAAGAAAAAATAAGACAAAAAAACAATATAGAATTAATTGCAAGTGAAAATTATGTATCTGATGATGTGTTAGCTTTACAGGGAAGTATATTTACAAATAAATATGCGGAAGGATATCCAGGTCGTAGATATTATGGTGGTTGTATTAATGTTGATACAGTAGAAAATTTAGCTATTGAATATGCATGTAAGTTATTTGACGCTAAATATGCTAATGTACAACCACATAGTGGGAGTAGTGCTAATATGGCAATCTATAAGGCATTGCTTACTCCAGGAGATAAAGTACTTGCTATGAATTTAGATCAGGGTGGTCATTTAACTCATGGCCATTCTATCAACTTTAGTGGTATAGAATATAGTCCTATATTTTATCCAGTTGATAAGGAAACTAATTTAATAGATTATGATGTGGTTAAAGAAATAGCGCTTAAAGAAAAGTCTAAGATGATTATTGCTGGTGCTAGTGCATATTCTCGTTTTATAGATTTTAAAAAATTTAGAGAAATAGCTGATTTATGTGGTGCCTATTTAATGGTAGATATGGCTCATATTGCTGGACTTGTTGCTGCTGGTCTTCATCAAAATCCAGTAATGTATGCAGATGTAGTAACATCTACTACTCATAAGACATTAAGGGGACCGCGAGGTGGACTTATTTTAACTAATAATGAAGATATAATAAAAAAAATTAATAAAATAATTTTCCCAGGAATACAAGGTGGACCTTTAATGCATGTGATTGCTGCTAAAGCAGAATGTTTTTATGAAGCATTACAACCTGAGTTTAAGGATTACGCTAAACAAATAATTTTAAATAGCAAAGCAATGTGTAATGAATTTAAAAAATTAGGTGTTAAAATAATTACTGGTGATACAGATAATCATTTAATGTTAATCGATGTTAAATCATCTTTTGGATTAACTGGTAAAGAAGCTGAAAAAATTCTTGATGAAATAAACATTACAGTTAATAAAAATACTATTCCTTATGATTCTGAATCACCAATGGTAACAAGTGGTATTAGAGTAGGAACTCCTGCTATGACAACTCGTGGTTTTAAAGAAGAAGAATTTATTAAAGTTGCGGATATTATATATGACGCACTTAAAGGAAAAGAGAATAAAGAAATATTAAAAGAGAAAGTACTAAAATTAACAAGTGCTTTATAGATTGGGGTAAATATGATAATAAATGGAAAAGAGATAAGTGAAAAAATAAAAGAAGAATTAAAAGCTGAAGTAAAAACATATATGATAAAACCTTGTTTAGCAGTTATTCAAATAGGTAATGATCCAGCTAGTGATGTTTATATTAAAGCAAAAGAAAAAGCTTGTAGCGAGGTTGGAATTTATTTTAAACATATTAAATTTGAAGAAACAGTTCGTGAAATTGAAGTTATCAATAAAATTCTTGAATTAAACAATGATGAATATGTAAATGGTATATTACTTCAACTTCCACTTCCTGAAAAATTTAATACCGAAAAATTGATTAATTATATAGCGCGTAATAAAGATATAGACGGGTTAACCGATATTAATGTCGGTAAATTAGTTAATAAAAAGAAATGCTTAGTATCTTGTACACCACAAGGGATTATGGAACTTTTAAAGCAATATGAAATTGAAGTAAGCGGTAAAAATGTTGTTATTGTTGGAAGAAGTAATTTAGTAGGTAAACCACTAATTAGTTTATTTTTAAATAGTGATGCAACTGTAACTATTTGTCATTCAAAAACTAATAATTTAAAAGATTTTACTTCCAAAGCTGATATTTTAGTAGTAGCTGTTGGTCATAAACATTTAATTACTAAAGATATGGTAAAAGAAGGGGCTACAGTAATCGATGTTGGAATTAATCGTGAAGACGGTAAATTATATGGTGATGTTGATTTTGATAATATAAAAGAAAAAGCCGCGTATATTACCCCAGTCCCTGGAGGAGTAGGACCTATGACAGTTGCTATGTTACTAAAAAATGTAAATGATACATATAAAAGAATGATTGCTAGTAAATAATACTAGCAATTTTATTATTTAGCTAAATAATAAAAAAGTATGATATACTATTTATAGTGAAAGATAGAAATGAAGATAATATATGGGAAAGAAATATAAAAAAGATACCTTTTTTGATGCTAATGGACAATTAAGAATGGCAGGAGATCAGTATTATGATTCCAAAGGTATGTTGAGAGGTCCAGAAGATCAATTTTATGATGCTAAAGGAATACTTAGAATCCCCGGTGAAGAATATTATGATGCTAAAGGTATCTTAAGACAACCTGGAGATCAATTTTATGATGAATCAGGTCAACTTAGAACACCTATAGAAGAAAAAGAAGAGAATTTTACTTTAAATAATCCAATAAATAGTATTCATATGCCTAATGATAGTCAAAATAAATATCCATCTGGAAGTTCTGGAATATCTGATAAACCACTAACTTTTGGAAAAATTTTAACTAGAATATGTATAACGCTTATTTTTATAGGAGCAGCGTTTACTAAAGTTTGGGAAGAGATAGTTGTTCCAATTTATAATGGCAATTATTTAACATGGGTAATATTACCGTTTGTAGTAAGGACTATAGTTTCTTTTATTATATGTATTTTTTTATATAAGAAATACCTCCACATATTTGGATACTTTATCAGAACTATTTCTTCGATAGTGCCATTATTAATTTATTTTTTAATATTAACAAAGTTTAGCTCAAGCTCTGATTCATTGGCAGCTGTTTTTATATTTAGCGTGGCTATCAGTTTAGTAGTTTCTTATGTGTCATTGTTTATTACAAAACTATATAGAAAAAAGTATAATAGAGGTTAAATTAATTTATAATAAAAGTAAGTGATAATAGTTTAATTTTGAAATAAATACTTATGTAATTACTTTTTAACTGAAATTTTAAATTTAGTATTGTCAATTAAAAATATTTATGATATTATTATATTGCTTACTTAATTTATAGCGATGTAGCTCAGCTGGCTAGAGCGTTCGGTTCATACCCGAAAGGTCGTGGGTTCGATCCCCTCCATCGCTACCATTTAGATTTAACTAATTCAGAAATGAGTTAGTTTTTTTTATAAAAAATTTGTTTTTAAGATTATCTATGATATAATGAAAATAGGAGGAACGCGTTATGAAGAAAGAAATTAAAAATTTTGGTAAGTGGGTAGAAATAATTTTAATAGTGTTAACTGCAATTAGTTTAGTGATTTGCGCTTTAGAATATACTAACATTATATATAGTGATTCATTTGATACAATGGCACTTAATAATATGTTAATTAGTAAACCATTTACTATAATTCTATGGGTTAATAATATATTAATAATTTTAGTTAGCATATTTTATATTATTGATACAATTGAACAAAAGAAAAATTTGTTTTTAAAATTAAGTTTTTGCTTCTTTTCTATATGTACTACGATGTTAGTGTCATGTCTTATAATTAATGGCATTGCTAAAATGTTTGGTATTATTTAAGAATGATCATGTATGACTCAAACTTTTAGTTTGAGTTTTATTGTGGTATAATATAGTAATTGTTAGGTGAAAATTATGGACATATATGAAGTTTTTAAAAAGTTAAATATTGAATATAATGAAATAGAACATAAACCATTATATACTATTCTTGATGCGGAAGTAATTAAAGGTAAGATAGAGGGACAAGAATGTAAAAATCTATTTCTTACTGATAACAAAGATGGTTATTATTTGGTAATTATAGAAGATAAAAAAAGAGCAGATTTAAAACAATTACAAGAACTATTAAATGTATCAAAACTATCATTTGCTAGTGCCAATAAATTAAAAGAAATATTAAATCTAATTCCCGGTAGTGTAACACCGCTTTCCATTATTTATGACAATAATAATAAAGTTACTTTGTTAATTGATAATGATTTAAAAAATAAGATGTTACTATTTCATCCTAACACTAATACAAAAACAGTCTCAATTAAATATGATGATTTAATTAAATTTATAGAGTTTGAAAAACATAAATATATGTTTATTTAAGGAGTATTATTATGTGGGGAGCAATAATAGGTGATTTAGCCGGTTCAGTATATGAATATGATCAATTAAAGAAAGTAACATCTGTTTCTGTTGAAGATTTAATAACAGAAAAATCTTTTTATAGTGATGACACGATTCTTACAATAGCTTTATTAGACGCTATTATAAATGATGGAGACTATAATAAATATTTAAGAATATATGGTAATAAGTATAAGGCCCTTAAGCCAAAAGCTGAAAAGTACTTTGACAAAATGTTTTCTCCTGGTTTTATAAAATGGCTTGGTGAAAATACGTTAGGAAATAGTGTAGGAAATGGTGCGATGAAGAGAATATCTCCAGTGGGATATATGTTTAATACAGAGGAAGATATAGTTAAAAATTGTAAGCTTGCAACTATACCTTCTCATAATACTAAAGAAGCAATAGATTCAGCAACTGTGGTAGCGCTAATAATTTACTATGCTAGAAAAGGTTTAAATAAAGAAGAAATTATAAAAAAACTCGGTATTAAACTAAAATATCAAAAATTTTCTTCATTTAATTACAGATGTTGTGATACAATAGATAATTGTTTATATGCATTATTTACTTCTGAAAACTTTCGAGAAAGTATTAAGAAAGTTATCTCGTATGGTGGAGATACTGATACAAACGCTTGTATTGTTGGTAGTATGGCAGAAGCTATGTACGGGGTAGATAATGAATTAATAGAAGAAGTGAGAAAAAAATTACCAAGTAATTTTTTGTATGTGTTAGATAGGGGTTATCAAAAATTAAAAAGTAGATTATAAAGTTATTATTAATTTTGGGGGTGATAATTTGATAGACTTGTACAATAACAATAAAGAATTATTTAATAAATACATTTTGGATTGTAAAAAAATACTTGATGATTTAATTCTTTCTGAAGAAGAAGAGAAGCAAGGATATTATATATATCAAAATTTGTTAAAATCTAATTTAGTAGATGATTTAATGTCAGTTAGTGATGCTATAAAGAAGCATCGCTTAAAAATGATAGATGTTAAGCAAAATCATACTTTTAGAGTTGTAGATGATGCAAAGAAAGTATGCGAAAAGATTGGTGTTTGTAATGAGTTTGCTACTTTAGTAAAATTATCCGCACTGTTTCATGATATTGCTCGTTTTCCTCAAGCTGTTACATCAAACACATTTTTTGATAGAGAGTGTAAGCTATTTGATGGTTTAAGTCACGCTGAATATGGGTATAAAATGTTGTATGAAAATAAAATGATAGAAAACTATAATATTCCTAAAGAATATTATTATGCAATTGCCCTCGCTGTTTTTAATCATCAAAAAAATAGTATTTTACGTATTCCTTTTGACAATATAAATGATTTAAATCCAAAAATATTAACAGGAAATGTTTCTTTAACTAATGAAGAATTTATACTTATATCTACTTTAATTCAATTAATTAGGGATGTTGATAAAATAGATATTTTATATCAACATATTACAGGAGATTATCCAGTTATCAATCCTTCAATTAAATGTAGAATTAATAGTAGAAATTTAGATGAGATATGTAAAAAGTATAATATTGATAAAAAAGTAGTTAAAGAATATAATAATTTAACAAGTGATGATATAAGTAATTTAACAGTTATTAATATACCAAGTAGTTATATAGATCTTTATACATTAATTGTTCCAGATGATATTAAAGAGTTGTTCTTTAAGAACGAGAATATAGATTTAAAAGAGCTTCAAAAAAGAGATGATTATACTTTCATAGTTGGTATGTGGTGGCGTTTAAATCATTTCTTAAATGATATTAATTTTGTTGCTAATTTAGAGATTTTAAGAGAAAGTAATGCTCTAGATAAAATATATAATGAGTTTCCTTTACGTTATAGATTCTTAGTTACTGATGCATTTGAATTTGCTAAAAAGGAAATATTGGATAGAAAAATAGAAGAAAATAAAGGAAAAATATTTATTAAAAAGTAGTGGTGATATATGAAAATAAATTATCAAGTAAAATTAGAAGAAATAATAAAAAAAGAAGAAGGCAAAATGCCAAAATTACTTCTTCATTCATGCTGTGCACCATGCAGTAGTTATGTTTTAGAATATTTAAGTAAATATTTTGAAATTACAATAGTTTATTATAATCCTAATATTAGTCCATATGATGAATATAAAAAAAGGTTAGATGAACAGGTTAGGTTAATAAACGAAATGAAAAGTGTAAATAAAATATTTTTATTAGAGTGCAGTTATGATAATGAAGTCTATGAAAAAGAAATAAAAGGATTAGAACTTGAACCAGAACGCGGTAGTAGATGCTTAAAGTGTTACCGTTTAAGACTTAAATATACAGCAAAGCTTGCTAAAGAAAGAAAATTTGATTATTTTGGTACAACTTTAAGTGTTAGTCCTTATAAAAACTCTGAAATTTTAAATAGTATAGGGGAAGAACTTTCAGATGAATATGATATTCCATATTTGTATTCGGATTTTAAGAAAAAAGAAGGATATAAAAAATCCATAGAACTTTCTAAAAGATATAATTTGTATCGTCAAGATTATTGTGGTTGTAAGTATTCAAAAAGAAAAGATATCAATGATTGATATCTTTTTATATTAATCTCATTTCCGATTCATTGTAGAATTTTTTCTTAGGATCAATATGATCATAAAATAAAATGCCATTTAAATGATCTATTTCGTGTTGAAAAGCAATAGATAAATCTTCTCTTGCTCTAACTCTTATTTTATTTCCATCTTCATCATAACCTTCAACGGTAACTCTAGCATATCTAGGTACGTGTCCTTCAACTTCACGATTAACACTTAAGCATCCTTCTCCAGCTTCTGCTGCAATCATTTCTTCAGAATTACTTACAATAACAGGATTAATTACAACATAATTATCAAAAGTGTTTTCTTCTACTTCATGAACAATGATAATAATACGTTTTTTAATTCCTAATTGTGGAAAAGCAATTCCCATACCAGGTCGTAGATCATATTTTTTTTCATATTCTTCAATTTGACTATATGTTAAGTGATCAATTGCTTGTTGTATCAACTTTTTTTCATCTTTTGAAATTGGAAAAACAACATCTTCACTTATTTGTCTTAATATTGGTTCTTTCTCATCTAATATATTTAATTTTTTAAACATTAATACCAACTCCGATATATATTTTACCACAAAATTAAAAAAAAGGAAGTAAAAACTTCCTATCTTTGAGTTGGCCCGAATGCACGAGCACCAATAACAATAACTAAAAGAATGAATAATACTAGGATTATAGCAGCGCCATATCCAGTACCATAACCGCCACCGTAGTTGCCACCGCATCCACAAGCATTACCATATCCTTGATAACCACCATAGTAATACATAAGATTCCTCCTTTTCTTAATATAGTTTATTAATTCTAAGTAAAAATGCATATATATATAACCTATATTTTAAAAAATAGTAAATTTATTTTTAAAATTTACAATAAATGTGTTATTATAGTTATAGTAGGTGGGAATATGAAAGGTGTAATTAAACAAATTAGGAAAAATTTTAGAGATATGGATAGACCATTATTTTTTATTACGGTTACAATGTTTATATTTGGACTTTTAAGTATTGTTTCAGCGTCAAGTAGAGAAGCAGTAGTAAGATATGGTTCTACTTTATATCATTATTTTTGGCGTCAACTTGCCATGTTAATAATAGGTTTTATTTTATCACTTTTTATTATTAATATTCCTTCTAAAAAATATAAAAGCTTTGCTACTATGGGCTTTATCGGAGTAAATGGTTTATTAATTTATTTATGGTTATTTGGATCTGCCCACAAAGGGGCACAAAACTGGTTATATATTCCTGGATTTGGAACATTCCAACCAAGTGAGTTTGCAAAGCCTGTTATCATTGTATGTCTTTCATTATTATTTGAAAAATTTTCAAAAAAACTAAATGATCCTAAATGTCCTAAATGGGATATGATAGGTATGATATTATTAGTCGGATTATTTTCAGCAATGATTATCTTCTTTCAAAAAGACTTAGGTACAATGATGATTATTGTTGCAATATTTGGTATTATGTTTTTGGCCAGTCCTCTTTTAAAAGAAGATAAATTAAAAACAATTGGATTATTAATAGTTGTTGGATTAATTGGAATACTTGGTATGAAAGCTATAAAGGGATATGTTTTAACTGATGCTCAAATGGCACGTTTTAATTTTTTTAACCCGTGTACAAGATACGAAACTGGCGGTTATCAAGTTTGTAATGGGTTCATAGCTTTAAATGATGGTGGAATTTTAGGCCTTGGAATTGGTAAAAGTAAGCAAAAATATTCATATATTTCTGAGCCTCACACAGATTCAATATTTGCAATCATTGGTGAAGAATTAGGATTTGCCAGAAGTAGCATTATATTTGTTGCATATATCTTTATTTTGTATCGCATTTTAATGATATCTAGTAAGTCTAGTACAATACGTGGCAAATATATTGCATTAGGAGTAGCAATTTATATGTTCGCTCACATATTTCTAAATTTAGGAGGAATTTTAGGAATAATTCCTTTAACAGGTGTTCCACTTCCATTCCTATCATATGGTGGATCGTTTACAATATCCTTTATAATTGCGCTTACTCTTGTTCAAAGAGTAGCAATTGAAACTAGTAGGACTAAAATAAATATATAATTTATTTTTTAAATAACAAATTAATCATGGATGAAAATTCATGATTTTTTTCTTTTGAAAAAAGGAAATAGAAAAGATATCTCGTATATTATAAGTGAAGGAGGTAATTATGAATTACTATAAGGAAATCAAGCAGGAACTTATAAATAACGAGATAACAAAGAGAGTAAAAGATTATAGTAAAAATAGAAGTGATTTAAATACATATTACAATGTAGGTAAATTACTATCAGATGCAGGTAAACATTATGGTGAAGGTATTATTAAGGAGTATTCAAAAAAATTAACTAATGAATTAGGTAAAGGATATGGTATATCAAATTTAAAGAATATGAGAAAGTTTTATGTTATTACAAAAAGCCAATCACTGAATGGCCTTTTGACATGGAC
>CAKPHO010000010.1 GCA_934162195.1 uncultured Bacilli bacterium | reverse complement strand
TTGTAATATCTTTTCTGATATTTCTTTATAATCATAACTATTTTTGATTAGAATAGGATTCTTTATTAAATCATTTACCCTAGGTTCTTCATTACTCATTAATTTTTCTTTTGTCTTTTCATCTAATCTATCATATTCTTTATTTTTTATTCTTTCTCTCAACTGTCTCACTGACATATTTTGAGTTAAAGATATTTGTACATAATAATTGATTTCATTAATATTATCAAGTGGCAGTAGTTCCACATAGTGACTCCATGTCAATAGGTGCGACACTGTCGCACTTTTTGACACAATTAAATAAAATTGTCTCATTCTCTTTAACGAGGAAAAATTATAACCTTTACCTAATTCGCTTGTTAATCTTTTTGAGTACTCTTTAATAATGCCTTCACAGTAATGTTTACCTGCATCTGATAATAACTTATCAACATTATAATATGTATTTAAATCACTTCTATTTTTACTATAATCTTTTACTCTTTTTGTTATCTCGTTATTTATAAATTCCTGCTTGATTTCCTTATAGTAATTCATGATTACCTCCTTCACTTATAATATACGAGATATCTTTTCTATTTCCTTTTTTACAAACAAAAAAAGAGCCTAAGCTCCAAAATCATTTTGATAACTAATTACACTAGCACTTACTACTCCATCAATATCTTTAAAATCATCTAATATCTTTGTATCATCATCTTTAAGTTCTACTTCAAAAGTAAGTTCTATAGTATTTTTTACGATTGATTTACTTTTTAATTTTGTTTTAGGTAATTTCTTTAAAGCATCAATTATTCTTTTGTCACTACTAGCTTCATATTTTAAGATAAATAGAAATTGTCTATTTGTTTTGAAACCCATTGTATAACCAACCATATAAAGAACTCCTATACCAACAGACGCTATAATAGCTACTAAATAGAGTCCAGCACCTGACATTATACCTGCGGTAATTCCCCAGAACATAAAAGCTGTATCAGTTGGTTCCTTGATAGCTGTTCTAAATCTTACAATAGAAAGGGCACCAACCATACCAAGCGATAATGCTAGATTAGAACTGATTGTTCTAATGATCATTGATGTTACCATTGTAAGAAGAATAATACATAGTGAGAATGATTTAGAATAAATAACTCCACTATATGTTTTTTTATAAACGTATATAATAAATACTCCTATTATAAACGCTACTGCAAGAGATAATAATACTTTATCTACAGATATTGTTCCTGCAAACTCTGCTATGACACTTTTTTTAATCATATCTACGAAACTCATAATTTCAACTCCTTATTTAATGTTTCTACATGCGGCAAATTTTGAAAACGCTTGCCTAAACGTTGGTACTGTTTGTAAAATAAGTGCAATACTTTCGGGAAGTATTTCATTAAACTTAACTTCTAAGACCATTTGATTATCATCAATGACACTATATGTAGTTGCGTTTTTATCAAACAAATTATAATTATACATTCCAGATTTAATCTGTGAATCAAAAGTAATTCTAACTTCTGATACATGATAAGTGAATGCTACACGGTTGTAATCAACGATGATTGATGGTTCTAATCTATTAAGTCTATAATCCAAAGCAAATTGTCTTAAAAGATTATCTTTTGTTAAATCAATATCATCTATATTACCATCTACAATTTTACTACAAAGTTCTTTATCAATCAATATTTGATCTTTAGAAGTCATATTATTATGCTTGTATTTACATTCTAAACGAATAAACTTATCATCAAAATTATATATACGAATACGATACTTTTTACGGTATTCTACACCATCCATTTTTTCATAATAAGCATCACTATTTTCATTATCAAAATATAAACTTCTAATTAGATAACTGTTATCACTATTATATGAATTAGTATCTACACTCATTATTAAACTAAGTCTTTGTTTTAATACTTCAGCCATTGTTTTACTTATAATAAATTTTATTTCATTTCTATATTTTCTCATTCTAATCACCAAAATACTTCTTCATTTCATCATTAGTTAGATTAAAGAAAGACTTAGCTGTACTCTTGTAATATGTTCCTCTATTTTTCGCATAATCCTTTAGTTTATTAACGTTGTCTTCCCAATCTTTCATTGTCATACCCCAACGTTTTTGATTTCTTTCCATCTCTGGTTTTAGTTTATTATAAATCTCATTTATTTTGTTTGTAACTCTCTTTTCCGTCCATACATTCTTATATTGATAACTAATTCTATCTAAATAATCACTTCTAAATTTCTTGCTTTTAATTAAGCTTCTCATCATCTCTGTTGATACATTAAAATCACTCATACCCTCAGGTTGAACCGAGAATGCAAAATAATTATTTCTTGTATTCCACATTGCATAATCTAAATCATAGAAAATCATATTTAATCTACCATTATCAATATCAGGATGAGAATAAAACCTAGTATTAATAATATCATTGTTAGTGACCCAAGATTCTGCAGCCCAGAAATCAGCAAATGACTCAATATTTAATTTTGTTTTGATATACTCATAATTACTATCTATTGACATATCATGAGTATTTAAATAATTTACAACATTTTTATAATCGTTAATTGAACCAGTACTGATATTATTATCAATTCTTACAATATTAGCTTTACTACCATCAACATTAAAGTTATTAGCAATAAAATCATCATCTACTTTTTCACGAATATTATAAACTCCCCAATAATTACCATTTATGTAAAGAATAACTGACTTATATGCTTGAACTTTTAAGTTAGTAACACCATCAACTAAACTTGTCATAAGTGCATCTCTCATAAAAGCAAAATCACTATCTTGTGAACCACTTCTTATAACTAGTGTATCAAATTCAGAGTAATCACGATTTTCAAATACTTGATACTTTAAAGACGAAGCTCCATATTTCTTTCTAAATTTTAAAGCAAAACTTTTTTTAGCCATTCCTCTTGTTGAACCACCAAATAGTTTAAATCCACAAGGAATAGAAAAACTTTTACCATCTTCATAGAGTTCTGCATAGGCACTAGCTTCTAAGTTGGTATCCCAGTTGTTGGCCTGAACACTATTAAAACTACTAGGATTTAAAGAAACAGATAAAACAGGAATAGTATGGTTTTCATTAACAATATAAGACCCCGTCGTAACTGGGCTCATTATTTTACCATTTTGAAAACTTGCTGCTTTTACTACTGTTGTTTTATTAATATTTATCGGTTCTTTATATACGTAAGACGAGGTTGTTGGTGTACTTCCATCTAAGGTGTAATAAATTGTTTGATTACCATTTATTTCTAGTTTTAAACCACTTGTATTATTATAAACACCGGGGCTAATACTTAAAGATGGAATAAACGCTACTGCGCTTATTCCATTTCCGTTATTACTACCTGGTGTTGGAGAACTAAAATAATAAAATCCATTATTATTTCCTCTTCCCATACTATATCCTAAAGGAACATCCGCAACAACCATTGAATCGATTACTCCATCATTTTTAGTTAAATAAAGTGATTCAACTTCTGATATTTTAAAGTTTGCATGATTATAACTATTATTACTTAAATTAACATCACCACTAGCAATTATTACATATAGTTCCCCAGCTTTTAAAACTTTATCCGGAAGATTATACATTCCATAATTATTACTACTTGTAGATAAATAATAATCTTTTAAATTAATATCATGATTAGAATTATTTTTTACTTCTATCCAATCGTAATACTTATTACCATTTTGTGGCAAATAAGAACTATTATTATTCATAACTTCATTAATAATTAAATCATTTTTATTTTTTAATTTATGTTCATTAAATTTATTTATACCATCTACACTATTTTCATACCCTGGTGATATATTAACACTTTTATAGAAGGCACCATTTTCTTTAACATAAGCAATTCCATTTGGAACATCTTTATAATCAACTCTATCAATTATTTTACCATTATTATTTGTTAAAATAGCAACCCCTGTCTTATTCTCTAAATTAAAACCACTATAATACTCATTATCGTTATTATCATATTTACCCATATAAATAACAACTGTATCATGAGCACCAATAAACATTTGTGGAAGGCTTTTCTTAAATGGAGCTTCATAACTATTTGAAATACAATAATCTTTTAAATTTACTACATCAGTTCCTTCGTTAGTTATTTCAATATAACCCGAAAAATTATTATAACTATTTTGAAAATTACCATCATTTTTAGGAAGAATTTCACTTATTTTTATTTTACTACTGTTATCTGTTATACTGCTTAGATATTCATTATAACCTTCTTTGGTATTAGGAAATCCTGGAGTAATTGTCTTAGATGTAAAAAAGTGTCCATCAAGATCACGGGCTATAACCTCGTTTTTATTTAAAGCTGTAACATCAACAGCATCGACTACCTTTCCATTTGGTTTTGTTAAAAAGATTGATTCATTCCCTCTACTACTCAATTTAAAGTTAGCATAAAGTCCTTCTTTAGTTTCTCCAGTTAAATAAACTACTAAATATGATTTAGGGCCTATCGTTACTTCTGGAAAAGCCCACTTGGTTTCTTTGTTGCGATCAGATAATCCGTATCCTCTTAAATTTATTTCATAATTATTACCATTATATAACTCTACCCAATCAGAAACCGTTCCATCACTTGAGGCATGAGCACCATCATTAGATGACATTATTTCATTAATAACTAAAGAACCAATATTAACATCTCCATTATCAACTAGCTCTTTTTCTTCTAACCTATTACTAACATTAGACATAAATAAACTTATTATTAGACCAACAACTATAACACTTAATGATATAAAAATAAATTTTTTATTTTTTTTTATAAATTTAATATTAAATTTCATCTTACCAGATCTCCTAGCGTCTATTTAATTGTATCATATTTTTTCTTTTAACTGTATATTAATTTGATAATTTTTTAAAAACATGTATAATAATTAACACCTAGGGGTGATAACATGGAATATTTGTTTTCTGTTTATTGGAAAGATATTGAAATAGGTTCTTGTTTTTTATACCGAAAAAAATATTTATATCTTTATAATCAAGATGGTTTAAAAGAAGCTAAAGATTTTGGATTCGATAAATTAATAGGATTTCCAATCACTGATAAAATTTACGTTAATAATAATTTATTTCCTATTTTCGAAAGTAGAATCATGTCTAACAAAAGAACAAATTTTAATAATCCCCAAGAAAAAATTGATTATTTAATAAAAACCGAAGGAAAATTAGTCACTGATAATATTTCTATTAAAAAGCGAGGTTTAGAACATGGCCAACGAAGAATTTAAAAATATTCATCACTTTCAAAAGTATTATCAAGAAACAAGAGGAACTAATGAGAAAGAATGGGTCTTATCACCTAGTAATCAATTATTTCTTTACAAACAAACCCAGATTAAAGAAGATAATACAAGCACTAATGCTCATTATAGCGAGTGCATATACCAAGATATTGCCTCTTTAATACACATAAATTGCGCTAAAGCGGAACTTGCTCAAATAAAGAAAAAAAAAGGAATTATTAGTTATTATTTTCTTAAGCAAAATGAAGAATTGATTGATTTTAATGCGCTAATTCAAAACATAAGGCAAGATTTTATCCCTAAAAGCCTTAAATGCAAAAAAACTGGAGAACACTACTCTATTGAATTAATCTTAGAAGCGGTTAAAGCGGTTGTATATGAACGAGAAGAATATAAAAAAATAAGAAAAAAAATTGTTGAATTAATAATCATGGATGCTTTGTGTGATCATTATGATCGTAATCCTTCCAATATGGCTCTTATTAGAAATTATAATAAAACAATTAATAAACAATTTAGTTTCTCGCCTATTTACGATAACGGAACCAGTCTTTATATGTCACTTCCTGTTGAAGTAGCTCAAATGTATTTAGAAATGGAAAATGGAATTGAAATTCTTGATAATAATATTATTTCTAAAATTGGTTTTTCTGATACTAGAGGTACTAGTTATAAAAATTTATTAGAATATATATTTAAACATTACGCTAAAGATGCTTATGATATTGTTAACAATATAGAATATTATATTACCGAAGATAATTTAACTAATATTGTTTTTTCTTCAAAATATAAAAATCTTGATAAATATCATAAAAAATTATTATTAATAAAAGTCTTATATAATAAAAATAAAATTTTAAATTTATATAAAAAATATGAATTTAAAGAAGAAAAAGAAAAAATAAAACATTTATAATTTGTTTTATTTTTCTTTTTTCTTAAAAATGCTAAATCGCTTATTAGTACTACCTTCTTTAGATTTTTTATATAAAGTTAAATATTCTAACAAATTTTCTCCTTGTTTATATGGAAATAGAAAAGAATATTTTTTCTTTTGCTTTGTTTGAAAATCCGCTATATGTTTTTTGAATTCCTCATATTTAATAACAAAATTATTTTCTTTTGTAAACTTTCTTATCTTCATTAAAGCGTTAGTAGAACAAACAAAATCTATTACTATAACGCCAAAAAATACACCTAATACAAATGAAAATGATTGATTGTTACTAAACCAATTTAAAGCATTTAAAACTTTATTACCAATAAAATAGTAATAAATGGCGCTTATTAAAGTCCATATAAGACTAAAAAGAGGACAAATAATTCCTTTATAATTCCATTTTCTTTCACTATAATCCCAAAGTTTTACTCCACCAGTTTTCAAAAAACATAAACCGCCTATTAATTCAATAAAAGTCATACTTGCACCCATAAGTAAAATTATAAAAACTGGCCAAACATTTAACTTATAAAATAATAAATATATTAGTGTTAAAATACATAAGCCAAAACCATATATAGGGAGATATGGTCCTATTAAAAACCCAGGGTTAACCCATTTACCTCCTGCAATTCTTCGATAAAAAAGTTCAAGTACATATCCTAAAGTGCTTCCTATAAAAAAGATAAAAACGAAATATAAAAATAATTGCATATCATCTAAACTCCTTATAAACATAATAATATCATATTTTATTTTTTTTTGGTAGTATCTTCTATTTTTTTGTTTTTCCCAGTAATAAGCGCTAATAAAGAACTCATATTATTTAAATTATCTTTAGAAACTATTTTATCTGCATGTGCGACTATTCTTCCTTCAATTGAAATAGGACGCGCAAATGAATAGCACCCTAAACTAAATCTATTTGTTGATGTTCTAAGTAAATTTATATATTCTTTTTCGATATCACTTACTAATTCAAAATTTTTAAGTTCTAATACATTCTCTGCATAATCATTAAATGTTTCAACAGGAAATGGATACATATGATGAATAATTCCATCTATTAAAGCATATTTATCACTAGAATTTTCAAATATATCAAAATACCAAGTAAGTGAATTAATAACACTTTCAATTGGATGTCTAAATCCATGTTTATTTTTAAACTTTTTGCATTTTGATTCTTTGTTATTTTGCCAAGGGACTGTATAAAGATCATGCATCATCGCAATATCTAATGCTAATTGTAAATCAATTTTAATACCTTTTCTTATTTTCTTTTTACAAAGAAGATATGTAACTACAGTATCTTGTAAAATATGGTAACCGAGTGTTATATCACTGTGATGAAGAAATTCCTTTTCCATTCTTCTTTGAAATTCTTTGTTTTTAAATATATCACCAATAAAAGTTAATAATTCTTCTTTTTCTAGAATAGTTAATTTATAATTATTCATTATCATATCTAATATTTTTAAATTTTGTTCTAAATTATTCATTTAATCACCTCTACTCAAGCTAACACTTATTATACAATAAATTATTAATATAGTAAAAACTATTTTTTTATGATAAAATGTTTATAGGTCCTGGTAGTTAAATGGATATAACAAGACTCTCCTAAAGTTTAGTTGTGAGTTCGATTCTCGCCCGGGACACCAGATTGAGCAAAACGACTTGTTAAAAAGTCGTTTTTATGTTATTATGTATGTAGCAAGACTTCTTGCATAAAATAAAAAGGAACATTCAATATTGCAGTGTTGAGTGTTACCAAAGTTTTGGTTCCACCCAACTTATTAAATATTCCTAACTAATTATAACAATTTCTTAACACTAAAAATAATATAATTTTAGTAACTTTATAAACTTAAAAATTAGTAATGAAAACATCTTAAATTTTAAAAAATTATATATATTAAAAGCAAAAAGGCTTAACATTGTTAAGTCTTTTTTAAATATTTCTTTTCTTCTTTGATACAATATTATTTAATACTATAAATAATAAAGAAAATCCCAATACTACTACCATATTAATAAATACTCTATTTAATGTAGTTATGTTTATTACTTCTAAATTAGCAAGTAAATCATTTGAATTGATATACCAGTATGATGGAAGAATGTGCGCAAATACCAAAACTGATTTTGGTAACCATTGGGCTGGAACAAAAGCACCACATAAGAACGCTGACCCAAGCGCTACTACATTCACAATACCATTTATAGCATTTTTGTTATTTATAGCTGTAGATATAAATAAAGCTATAGTAAGAGAACAGAATGTAAATAGTAATGTATTTAAAATATAAATAAATCCACGTAAACTTAAAATATCAGTTCCTAAAATAATTATTCCTAAAAGTACATAGAGAATAAAAATGATTACTCCGTATGAAATACTAGCATATAAAATTAGTCTATTTTGCTTTTTATAATTCATACTACTAACAATATTTCTTTTATTTACGTTTTTTTCACGAAAACTCGATAACACTAAACAAATAATATATATTACAACCGCCATAATACTATAGCTGGCAAAATTAAAATAACGAGTTATCTTAGATGTTTTAGCAGTATCTACCTTTGACATTAGTTCAACATTTGTTTTAATATTCATATTTTCATTTATTAAACTAATTAATTCATTCTCATCATCTATACTATCACTATATATATTTTGAACTTTTAAATACCTAGATAACAATATCTCTGCTAAACCAGCTTCATAATCTCCAGTTGTCTTTATTTCTATTTCTGGATCTAATCCATTTAAAATATCTTCTCTATAATTTTCAGGTATATAAATAACATAGTTTACTTCACGATAGAATAATGAATCATTAATAGAATCTTCATCTTTCTTTACATCTATAACATTAGCATTACTTCTTAAATAATCAACCAAATTCTTAGTAAGGCCAACTTCTTCATCATTATTAATTATTAATATATCTGGCTTACTATCAACAAAACTAGTAGAAATGTTATTACTTGTCATATTAAGTCCACCAAATACAATAAGCATAACTGTATAAAGGATTATTGTACCTTTATATTTTTTTATTACCTTCCAAAATGCTTTAAATACTGTCATACTGCTCTCTCCTTAATCCTCTTAAAGATATTAATACCATTATAATTGAAAAAATAAATAAACTTACAACATCAAAATAAAATCTATTTAAAGTATCATAATAATATAAAGCATAGAAACCATCTGTTATCATATTAGCAGGATTTATTATATTTAAAATAGGTATATTCTTATCAATAACATATTTCATTGTTATTCCTGTCATTCCTGCTAAAAAACACCATGTCATAGTAATAGCAATTAAAATACCTGTTTTAGCACCTTCGTGAGTTTTAATTAAAGTTGCTATAGCAATGCCAAGTGATAATCCCGCTAAAGATCCAGCTGAAGCTAGCAAAAATACTAACAACAAATTATTGCCATAATCAACTTTTATAACAAAAATAGTATATAAGAACAATAATGTAAGACCTATCAATTGAACAATATAACTAGCTAATAAACTTCCGATAAGCATACTTTCATTTTTTGTTGGTGATATCGTTGTTCTTTTACCAACACTATCCATATTAGCTAATTTTTTATTTACAATAAACATTGATATTAATGCCCCATATAAAGACGCCATTGCCACTAAATTATAATATTCAATCATTGTATAACTAATATTATTACTAGTTATATTTTTTATTTTAACATCACTGCCTTTTATTCTCTCAGTAATGTTATTTACTATTTTTTCATAATCAATATCATAATTTCCTTTTTTGATTTGCCCTTCAACTTCTTTTTTTACCAACGTTTCATACATTTTCTTTTCACTAGTTATCTCATCAACCGCTATCTTAAGAATAGTTTCATAATCTCCATTAGAATTTACCGTTATATTAATATCAGATTCATCAAAAACTAAATAACCTACTATTTTACCATCTTCTAATAACTTTTTTGATTCATCTAAATTTGTATACGTGATATTAAAAAGTCTATCATTATTATTTTTATTACTTAAACTATTAAATGCTTCCTTATATATTTGATTATCATTAAAATCATCACTCTCAACAATGGCTATGTCTATAACACTCATTTTTTCACTTTTTTCTATATTAGAAAAAGCCATATTATAAAACGTTCCAAGAACTATAGGAAAGATAAATGTCCAAAATAACAATGCTTTATTTTTTAATAAAACTTTTAAAGAATATTTAAAATTATGAAAAAACATTAATCTCTTAATTCCTTTCCAGTAAGTTCTAGAAAAACGTCATTAAGAGTTGGTCTTTCAGAAAATATTTTATTATACTTAATTTTATTCTCTTTTAAATAATCAGTAAGTTCACCAAGATTATCTTTCCCTTTTTTATATGTAATCATTAATATGTTTCTATTTAAACTAACAGCATCTACAGTTTTAAATTTCTTTATTGCCTCAACATCATCATTGTTAATATCATCTACTTCAACAGTTATTTTTTCTTCAATATTAGCTAGTTTCTTTAACTCGTCACTAGTACCTTCAGCAAGTATTTTACCTTTATCTAAGATAATAATTCGATCACAAATCATTTCTACTTCTTCCATATAATGTGTTGTATAAAGTATCGTTGCGCCTTCATCTCTTATTTTTTTTATACCATCTAAAATATTATTTCTACTTTGTGGATCAACTGCAACAGTAGGTTCATCTAAAAAAATTAATTTTGGTTTATGCGCTATGCCACAAGCAATATTAAGTCTACGCAGTAATCCTCCTGATAACTGTTTTGGATAAAACTTTTTAAATTCACTTATACCAACCAAATTAATCGCATCTTCAACATATTTTTTGCGTAAATTTTTATCTTCAATATAAAGACCACAAAAATAATCTATATTATCATAAACAGTTAACTCTTCAAAAACAGCGACTTCTTGAAATATAACACCTATTTCTTTTTTTATATCATAAGAATCAGGTTTCATTTCTTTACCAAAAATTTTAATACTACCACTTTCAAACTTTAGTAATGAAAGTAAGCAATTAATAGTTGTACTTTTACCACTTCCATTAGGACCTAACAATCCTAGTATTTCTCCTTCTTTTATTTCAAAAGAAAGATCATCTATAGCAGTTAATTTTTTATATCTTTTAGTAAGTTTTTTTACTTCAACTATATTTTTCATATTACCTCCAATTTTATCCTATATAACTAATGTTAATTTGTCCTATACCACCACTAACATCAATAAAATTATTACCATTTCCAATAACTTCACCATCTTTAATAGATACATTATCTATTTTTATTTCTCCTAAGCCTTTACTTACTTTTATTTTATAATCATCTTTGATGCCTAATAAATTGAGATTTAATTCTCCAACACCAGTATCTAACTTACTATTACCAAGTATTTGCGCAACAATAGAGGTTTTTCCAACACCTAAATCTAAATCAAGATTGTTGATAATGCCATTATTTATTTTTAATGAACCAGCACCTGTATTCATTTTAATTTCATCAGTATTTATATTTTTAATTATTGTATCTCCAGCCCCTAAATCAAATTCTATTTTTTTAGAATCTAGATTATCAATATTAACAGTACCTGCTCCACCATCTACATCAACATTATCAAATTTCAAACTTTCCGGAATAGTGACAATTAGTTTTCTTTTCTTATTTGACAAACAATTATTCTTTTTTTCTATAATATTAAGCATATCTACTTCTTGTTCATACTTAATACTAGAGTTGTTGGTTTCAACTAATAATTTATTTCCTGTTTTAATGCTTAGATCTGTGCATTTTAAATCTATTTTTAGATTATTTATAACTTCTCCATTTTCTTTCCATAATATAGTTATTTCTGTATTATCATTTTTATTACTAACTCCAAATAAACTAAATACATGATAACCAATCTTCATAATAAATAACAACATTGCTGCAATTATAAAAAACGCTAAGCAAAGAGCTAAATACTTAATTACCTTTTGCATAGTGGTCATTTAATATCTACTCCTCCAAATACACAATTAGCATTAACATATATCGTGTGTGCTTTTGCATCCACATCCTTATTTTTTCTTTTTTCATCTACGCAACCAAATATAGATGATGATTTAATTTTTACTTTTACACCTTCTGGCACATAAATATCAATACCACCAAATATACTACTCACATTTATGACAATATCTTTATCAATTTTGGCTTTTCTTAAATCACATTTAATACCACCGAAAACAGCAGTTAAGTCTGTTCCATTGAATTTTTCGTCATCGAAATTTAATTTTTGTTCAGAAAAAGTCGCGCAATAACCATCATCTTTTTTGTTTTTTTCATTTATTCTTTTAATTTCTTCTTTTATCTTTCCATTTAAGGCATCTTTAAAAATAATCGATAAACCAATTACTACTAAAACTATAGGTAATATAAGTTTCCATGCTTTTTCAAAGTCGATGATATCTTGACAACACAAGAATAAAACAATTCCTATTAATAATCCTATGATACTGCCAGTTTTTTCATTATCTTTAAACAAACCTACAAGACATGGTATTATAATAAATAACGTCCACCATCCATCAAAAAAGATATTTATATTAGTTATTCCTAAAACATTTAGTCCTACTATTACACCTACTAAAATTAATACAACCCCTAAAATTATATTTCCAATATTTTTCATTTTTTCACTCCATTCTTTAATACCCACTTATTATTAGGATTTTCTTTTAAAAGCATCAATGCTTGAAATTCTAATGACAACAATTGCTTTAATTGTTCATCGCTTATATTAATAGTACTACTTGCTACTAAAGTAGCTAGTCCATGTGAAAATATCCACATCTTTATATGAAAACTCTCTATATCTTCATCATTTAAATTAGTACTAATCTTTATCAATTTAGAAAGTTCGTTAAAGTCTTCCATATCTTTGGTTATAAAATCATTAAGACCTAAATCGATTTCACTCATAAAAAGTATTTTAAAAAGTTCTTTTTCTTTCTTTGCAAACTTAATATAATTAATTCCTACTTGCTTATACTTAGGCATATCATCATTCATATTGTCCATTAAAAACTTGTAAAAATATTTTTCGATTTTAATATACAACTCGTTATATAATTCATCAACGTTTTGAAATTGATAATAAATTGGTCTAATTGAACAATTTAGTTTTTTAGCTAGTTCTCTATTACTAATACCATCCAGTCCTTTTTCACGAGCAATATCAAAAGCGGTTTTTAATATCATATCTTTTGTTATTGTAACACTCTTAGACATATCATACTCCTTTCATTATCTATATTGTATCACACGATACAATATATTTCTAGTAAAAAAAGATTAGTCAAAACTAATCTATTTAATACTATTAATTAGGAATAACAAATAAACATTAGCCACATAAGCAATTTTATATCCAAACTTATGACAGAATTCATTAAATCCTATTATCTTATCAACAAAGTTTACAATCCAACTTTCCGTATATTTAGGAAGTGATAAATTAACAGGAAACATATGTGTACTTATAATATCTTTTTCTTTATCACTAACGTTAAATAATTCTTCAGCATTTTTAACAGCTTTTTTAGGATGAACAAAAGTAGATACCAATCTATCTTTTGCTGTTCTATCTTCGTCACTTAAAAAAAAGTCATGAAGTAACCCACCACGAGCTACCTCTTCACTATCAAGTTTTAAGAATTTTGCTACTTTATAAGAATAATAAGATACTTTTAAAGAATGATCAAATCTGCTAATTCCATGGTGTTCTATTTTCTTTATTTCATTAAACTTATCATTACTTAAAATGTGATTAACTATATTTATATATTCGAAATCATTTTCGATATTTTTCATCTTTGCCACCTCTGGTACTATTACAGTATATCACATTGTTTTAAAAAAAGCACTACTTTTTATCTATACACAAAAAAAATCATAGATATAATAATTTTTTCTACCTATGATTTTATAAATTTTTAATTAACATATTATAAGTTAATTCAATCAAATTTTAACCACATCTAATTATAGATTCTGGGATGTATGGCACGCAACTACTAGCTTATGCAATACGAACTACCACCATCACTGACGCCGCAGAAGCCTTCATCATCGGCCGCACAAACGCTACCATCCGAATCCGCATCCAAATAAACAGAGGCATCGTCGCAGCTGGAGCGGCTTGCATTGAAGGTGCAGCTTATTTTTGTATCTCTTAAACTTTTTAAAATTAACATGTTTCCTGTATAATCTGCTTCGTTTTCTGCATATCCAAAGAAAGACGAATCTCCACCTCTTAAACAATATTCTTTACTATTAAATATGGAACATGCATACGATTCTGTTACTTTATTTTCTTTATCTAATACATGTTTTAAATAATAACTTTTCCCTAATGTACTTGCATCTTTTGTGAATTTTGATGTGTCATTTGGGTTTATTATACTATTTTTTTCTATTTCATCTGTTGACCATCTATATACTACTGTTATTTTCTCTTCTCCAACAATTGTTACAACTACATCTCCTGTTGCTTTTGATAGTATTAATGTACCTGTTTCTTTATCCCATATATGTGTTGCTCCTGTTACTGTTATACTATCTGGTAACTGATATCCTGCATTTGCTGTAAATGTTAATGTTTTTGTTTCTGTACTGCTTATAGCTGTTATTTTTTCTCCACTTACATTTTTTAAATTATATGATAATCTATTTGTTTCTGCTTTCATTACTGTCCATTTATTATCACTATATACTAAACTATAATCCCCTATTGTCATTGTTGATGAGTTTTCCACTTCTCCATTGCTTATTGTTATAGTCCCTTCTGTTGGTTTTTTACCATTCATTTCTATTTTTAATTTACCATCTGGTAATCCTGTCCCTGTTAAATTTCCTTCTTCATCTATTTGATATGTTCCATTTGGTATTTTTTTATGATTTAACCTTGCTTCTGCTACTGCTGTTTCTACTTGCCTAATATAGCTATCTGCACTTCTTTCAGCTGCCCCTTTCTTCGCATTCTTAATTGTATTCATTACTATTGGTGTTGCTATTAATGCGATTATTGCTAGCACTACTATTACCGCTAGTAATTCAATAAGTGTAAATCCGTATTTATTTTTTAATTTCATAATCTCTTCCTTCTTTCATTTAGATTTACTTTACTTTGTAAAAGTGCAACAAAAAAAATACAAAGAAATCTAGACTATAAAAAAGTCTAGAAACTTTGTGTTTTCTTTACCATTTAATATTATAGTATGATTAAATATCACCCAGGTTGGTATTTCTGATAATTTTTTAACAACTACTTTAACCATACTACCACTATCCTTTACTATGCTAATTATACAATTCAAAGATTATCATTGTCAACAAATTTATGAAAAAAGCTATATGCTTGACATATAACTTATTCTATTGTTAATGTTTGATTTAAAGGTTGAATTTGTATAAATGTATTACCATCATTTACTACTATTTCACTACCATCTTTATATTTGTATATTGTTTGAGCACTTCTTGAAGTTTTCTCCCAAGTAATCGGTACAGCATATCCATCAGTTATATAGTATCCTTCCCCACTACCTATATTCTTTAAGTCTCTTCTTCCTTTATTTTCTGTATCAACAAGAGCTGTATCTTCTACTTTATAAGTAATAATATTTTTTGCTGTATATTGAACACCACTATCTAAGTCTGTATTAGGAACTCTACTCATTGTTCTTTTATATACCTTATTTTCACTATCATATTCATAAGATGTTGTATGATAATTAGAATATTTGATAGTAACATTATTAGCTGGTATTGCTCCTTCTTTCGTACTTAATTCAAGTTCATCTACACTATAATTTAAAAGTAAATCTTTATCTGTTTCAGTACGATATCCTTTTTTCTTTGTTGTTTCTTTTAATTTTTCAATATTAGTAAATGCTGTATGCTCATAAGCTCTTTTTAAAGTTTTATCTCTCCAAAAACAAGTATCGTATAAACCATTAATATTATTTATTTTTAAAGTAGATATATCGCTTTGGGCTTTTGGGCTCCATCCAAAATGAACATATATAGCATCATTTTCTAAGGCATAATCTAAAAAATAATGTCTTGAACTTCTTATAGATCCAATTTTTGCCGTATCAGCATCTTTATAAAGTGCCATCATACGTGTTATTCCACCTTCAACAACTATTTCATAAACTATATAAGCATCTTGAATTCCAGCTTGAGGCCAAGCAGCATGATTATTATTAATCATTACAGCATATGGTCTTGTCTTAGATTTTAAATTTACTATTTTTAATTGTTTTTCCGGTTCTTTTGTTTGTTCAGCATTCCCTTGTTCTTCTACTTTTTTACCACAACCACATAAACTAATTAATAATGTTAAACAAATTAAAGAACTTAGTATCTTTTTTTTCATTCTACCACTCCTCTATTCTAATTATAACACTCCCACCATTTATTAGTAAACATATTATTACTACATAATTTTATGAATGTAAATAAAAAAGAATGAATAGTCATTCTTATCTAGTAATAGTAAATGATAAATCTTTAACTTTATTTAATTTTATTATAACGTAAATACTTTCAATCAAATTTACAACTTCTGTAATTAATAATAAAGTTCCTGCTGTTACTGTAATAGTCATAAATGAAGCGAATGGATTTATGATTAATAATAAACCAAAAATAATCATTAAAATAGTAATTAAAACAAAACCTAAATAAGTATTATCAAAAAATAAGCTTAAGTTAATAGACAATTGAAGTTTAAATAAATTACTAGTTATTATCCATATACCTAGTATCACTGGGAATATGTTTATCACATCTTTCTTATATACTACTAACATAATTCCAGAAATGATAGTTACAAGTCCAAATAACAAATCAACACTAAATAGTCTTGACTCTTTTGAAATTGTAAAATAAGACATTAAATATCCCAAACCACTAAGTAAAATAATAATAGCAAATATTACTGTAAATACTTCTAGTGATTCTAATGGTTTAAACATTAAAAATAAAGAAAGACATATCATCAAAATAGATACTACGATGGAACAACCCTCATACTTTTTTATATAATCTTTTATCATATTTACCTCCTAATATTAATATATCATTTTTTTTAAATTTAATAAACAGACATTATATATTTTTTAGTTGGATAACATACATAGATAAGATTAATATACAAAAAATGACTTTAAAAAGTCATTCTATACTAATTTGGTGACTCGTAAGGGGTTCGAACCCTTGAATGTAGCCTTGAGAGGGCTATGTGTTAAGCCACTTCACCAACGAGCCATAACAATACTATTTTAACATGATTATTCAATTTTGACAATAGAAAAAATATTGTTGACAATTATAATCTTTAGTGCTTTAATAATTAGTATATTTAGGGGGATTTTTATGAATTTAATAACACTTACAGAAGCGCTTAGAAAGCAAATTATAGAAAATTATTACAAATATAAAAAAGAACTTTATAATGATGATAACATAGATGATGAATTGGAAGATGAAGTAGAATTTTGTGATGATGAAATAGGTTGTGAATATGAACTTGAAGATGATGATGATGAATATACTGAAGAACTATATTCTATATATGATAACAAAATAGTAGCAAAATTAATAGACGATATTAATGGTAGTGAATACAAAAAACTTATTCATTTCATAATCCTTAGTGACTGTTTAGAATATATAAAAGCAAAAACAATCACAAAAAAATTTATAAGTAATGCAGAAAGATATTTACTAATATTGATAGAAAATTTTAACACCAAAAAATTATTAAAGCTTCTTAATAAAGATGATGAATTTTTACTTGATGTCATGACAACTTTTTTAGAATATAACATCATATATACCAGCGAGGAAAAATACGCCAATAGAGCAATCTTAAAAAATAAAACGCCAAAACTTTCAAAACAATTTAAGTTATCAATATTAGATGACATTCAACAATTTTATGACAAAGAAAAATAAAGGCATAATCACTATACCTTTATTTTTTATTTAAAATAATTTGTTTTATTCTCCCCATTTCCAGTTTTTAACATCTGGCATATCTTCACCATATTCTCTAATATATGATTCGTGTTCAATTAATTTATCTTTACACCATTCTATTAATCTAGAACCACGGTTACCTAACTGTGGAAGATATTTAATTGCATCCATAACCAAATTATAACGATCTATTTTATTTTGAACTCTCATATCAAACGGTGTTGTAATAGTTCCCTCTTCTTGATAACCATGAACATGAATATTTTTGTTTTCACGTTTATATATTAGTTGATGAATTAAAGAGGGATAGCCATGGAAAGCAAATATTATTGGTTTGTTTTTTGTAAAAATTGCATTATAATCAAGATCAGTTAACCCATGTGGATGTTTATCGCTAGATTCTAAACGCATTAAATCTACAACATTAACAAATCTTATTTTTATTTCAGGGAAATTTTTTCTTAATATATCAGTAGCGGCTAAAGACTCTAAAGTTGGTGTATCACCAGCACAAGCCATAACTATATCTGGTTCACCATCTTGGTCATTACTAGCCCATTCCCATATTCCAACGCCTTTTGTACAATGTTTTATTGCATCATCCATAGTAAGCCATTGTGGACGTGGATGTTTAGACGCTACTATAACATTTATATAATTTTTAGTTTTTATACAATGATCAAAGCATGATATTAAGCAGTTTGCATCCGGAGGCAAATACATTCTCACAATGTCAGATTTTTTTGTAACAAGGTGATTTAAAAATCCCGGATCTTGATGTGTATATCCATTGTGATCTTGTTGCCATACGTGAGAAGTCAAGACATAATTAAGGGAAGCTATTTTCATACGCCAAGACAATTCATTAGTTACCTTTAACCATTTAGCATGTTGACTAGTCATCGAATCAACAATACGAATAAATGCTTCATAAGAATTAAACATTCCATGTCTTCCAGTTAATAAATAACCTTCTAACATGCCTTCACATATATGTTCTGAAAGAATAGAATCTATAACCTTACCAGATGATGCTAAAAATTCATCATTATCTAATCTTATACCATTAAATTGACGTTTTGTTTTTTCAAATATATGATTCAAACGATTTGAAAGTGCTTCATCAGGACCAAATACTCTAAAATTATCATTATCTGCAATAACATCACGTATAAATTTTCCTAATTCCATCATATCCTGTGCTTCTACACTTCCAGGGCTAGGAACATCTACAGCATAATTTCTAAAGTCAGGTATTCTTAAGTCCTTTAATAGCTTACCACCATTAGCATTAGGATTAGCTCCCATTCTTTTTATACCTTTTGGTGCAAAACTCTTTATTTCATCTTTTATACTACCATCTTCATAAAATAACTCATCTGGTTTATAACTTTTTAACCAATGTTCTAATAAAGCAATATCATCGTCATTTTCTATAGTAATTGGTACTTGGTGTGCTCTAAAAGATCCTTCTACTTCTTGATTTTTAATAATTTTAGGGCAAGTCCAACCTTTAGGTGTTCTTAAAATAATCATAGGCCACATAGGACGCTCATACTGCTTATCTTTAATATCCTTTATGATATCAATTGCTTCATCCATCGCTTTAGCCATCTTTTCATGTCTTTCTTGAATTTCAGTATCAGAAGTTATTTCAACAATAATTGGTTTATAACCACAGCCATAAAAGAATAAATTCAACTCTTGATTAGTAATTCTTGAAAAAATAGTTGGATTAGAAATTTTATATCCATTTAAATGTAATATTGGCAGTACAACGCCATCTGTTTTAGGACTAATTATTTTATTAAGTTGCCATGAAGCAGCAAGTGGACCAGTTTCAGCTTCACCATCACCTACAACACACGCTACTATTAAATCAGGATTATCCAGTACCGCCCCATATGCATGAGCTAAACTATATCCAAGTTCTCCACCTTCATTTATAGAACCGGGAGTTTCAGGTGCAACATGACTAGATACTCCTCCAGGAAAAGAAAATTGTTTAAATAGTTTTTTCAACCCTTCTTCATCTTCGGTAATATTAGGATAAACTTCAGAATAACTACCATCTATATAATCTTGAGCTATCATTGCATTACCGCCATGACCTGGACCAGATACATATATCATATTTAAATCATATTTATTTATAATTCTATTTAAATGAGTATATATAAAATTTTGGCCTGGAACTGTTCCCCAGTGCCCTACTATCTTTCTTTTTATATCTTTTCTCTCTAACGGTCTTTTTAAAAGTGGATTATCAAGTAAGTATAATTGACCGCAAGCCAAATAATTAGATAATCTAAAATAACTATCTAAAACTTTTACTTCATCATTTGTTAATATACTATCCATATCAACACCTCTTTATTCTATATACATTATATATTAATTATTTTATTTTAACAAGATTATATTAAAAAAAAAGAGCAATTATTTCACTCTTAATTCAGGCAATGTTTTTACTCTTTCTATATCTAAATCAAAATCTTCAATACTTCTTTCTCTAAGAGGTATATCAATTTTATTTTCAAGTAATGACATTGCTATATTGCGTAAGCAATTATAATTATTAATAAGTTTTTGTATCCTATTTTCTTGATTAATACATTCAGTTCCTAATAATCTTAAATCAACAGCTTTAAATTCTCCAGTAGGAATAATCCCGTCAACTAAAAACTCATTAGCATAATTAGTCGCATTTCTAAAAGCTCTAATATCGGAAGAAACTAAAATATCAGCGTTATTACTTGTTCTATAATCATATAACCATTCATCTTCATAAATACTATCCATATCAATATCAAGTGTTGATAATGATATAAATGATGTCCCATTTACATGACAATCATCACTATAACGATATAACTCATCTGGTGTAAGCTCTCTATTTTCAATTATCTTTTTTTGGTGATAATATGATAAAATGCCATGCTTTACAGCACTAGGAACGTGCTTATAATCAATATTGTGATGAAACTTTGCATTATAAACTGTGGTAAAGGCTGCTCTACAGCTATATACATTATCCCTCACAAATTCATATATTTTATCAACATCATAATTAACAACTTCTATCTTACTCATTTTTTCAACCCCTCTGCACGTAAGTAGCGTTTATTTTAACATATATATTCATTATTGTCAAAATGTTTAATACTTAACAAAAAAAGCAACTATTTGTTGCTTTCAATATATTTACTAAATCTTTCAATTCGCGAATAAATTCGATTTTTTCCAAGTAATTTTAATAATTCATATAAATCAGGTGTCATTGTTAATGATGTGACTGCAACTCTTATAAATTCACACACATCACCAACGTGACCTTTATAGTCGTTTGGATTTTCTTTATAATCTTTAACATTTGAAGCAAATTCATATTTAATTGCTAAATCTTTAATTTTTTCATACCATTGTTCTTTGGTATCATTATCATCATAATAATTATCAATATAATCAAATAAAATATTCCTATTGTAACATTCTTTTATCTCAACATCTTTGTAGACATCCTCTTTTTTATCAAACAACTCATCATACATGTACCAAATTTGATTCTTTATATCTGAATAACAAGAATAATCTTTTCTTGGTTTCTTTTGCTCCCTTTCAATATTAAATAAATTAATTGAATATTCTTTATGTTTAACTAGCAAATTATATAATTCTTTATCAAATTCTTGAGTCCATTTTAAAGATGCCTCGTATACTTCGCTAGCCTTCAATCTACTAATATAATTCTTAGAAATGTTTAGCATTTTATCTAAATCGAACAAAGTTCCACTGGCACTAATTTTCTTAAAATCTAATTTAAAATCATCAATGGTTTTATCTTTGTTAGCATCATACCAAGATTCAAAATTTGAATTAGCGATAGTTGTCAAGTAAAGTTTTACAGCTTCAATTGGAATACCTTTTTCATGATAAAAGCTAACCGCAGCTTCTGGATCTTTTCTTTTACTTAATTTTCTACGAGAACCATCTTCATCTATTTTCATAACTAACCCCAAATGAGCATATTTTGGAACTTTAAAGCCAAATTTTTTAAACAATTCAATATGTAGTGGAGTTGATGGAAACCACTCTTCTCCTCGCATCACATGAGTAGTACGCATTAAATGATCATCAACAACATGAGCAAAATGATAAACGGGTATTCCATCACTTTTAATAAGTATATGATCAATATCATTCGCTGGAAATTCCACTTTTCCTCTAACACAATCATTAATTGTTATTTTTTTATCAAAATCTCCCGTTGATTTTAATCTTAATACATAACTTTCACCATTTTTTACTCTTTCTGCTCGTTCTTCATTTGTTAAATTTCGACATCTGGCAAATCTTCCGTAATAACCAATACGATCTTTGTTTTTTTCTTGTCTTTTTCGTATTTCTTCTATATCTTCACTAGAACAAAAGCAAGGATAAGCATAATCATTTTCAACCAAATATTTAGCAAAAGTATTATATATTTCTGTTCTTTTCGATTGAATGTAAGGTCCATAATTCCCTTTTTCTTCATTTTCTGATATAACCCCTTCATCAATAGTTATATCAAAATTTTTTAAATCATCAATAATACCTTGGATACCATTTTCTACACTTCTCTTTTGATCAGTATCTTCTATTCTAAGATAAAAAACCCCACCGGTATCTTTAGGAAATTTCCTTTCTATAAAAGCCGTAAGTAAACTTCCCATATGAACAAATCCAGTTGGACTTGGAGCAAACCTAGATACAATAGCTCCTTCTTTTAAATTTCTTTCAGGATATATCTTTTCATAATCATCAATAGTTTTTGTAACATTAGGATACATAAGATTTGCTAATTCTTTATTTGTCATAGTTCACATCCATTCAAATTAATTTTGGCTGCCCAGATAGGATTCGAACCTATGCATGTTGGAGTCAGAGTCCAATGCCTTACCACTTGGCGACTGGGCAATACCTAATTAATTATAACACATAAACAAAAAAAATAAGTGTTTTTTACTTATTTTTTTTATTTTTGATTAGTTCTAAGTATATTTCATACGATTTATCTACTTGTTCTTCCCATGTTTTATATAAATCAATGAAAGCATTCCTGCTTACTTTATCATATAAATACTTATCATGCATAACCTCAATGATTTTATCAGAAAATGCTCCTACAGTATAATCAGATAAAAAACCGTTAACATTTTCTGTAATTGTAGAAGCCGTAGCTGTATCCTTCAAAAATATTCCTGGAGTTGATTGTGATGCAGCCTCTATTCTTACAATGCCTGAAGTATCATACACTGATGGGAATAAAAATAAATCAGCACGCTTATAATAACAAGCTAATTCATATCTATCCATTATCCTGCCACACATAATGACATCATCTTCAAGACCAATCGCCTTTACATGTTCCTCTAGTTTTTCCAAATCTTGTCCATTCCCAACATATAACATTTTAAATTTTAATTTAGGGTCTTTATCTTTTACAGCTTTTAAAGAGTCAGCTATAAAAATAATGTTTTTTAATAAGTTGATTCTTCCAACAAACAAAAACACTTTTTCATGTTTCTTAATATTATGCTTTTTGTTAATATAATTTATAGCTCTTTTCTCATCTTTTATAGGTTGCATTTCAGTTGCGTTCTCAATAATTCTAGGTAGTGTTTTATAACCATAATCCTCGTAGAAAATATGAGCAGTGGCATCATTAACAGCCCAGCATTCATCACACTTATTAAATACCTTAATTAAATTATTATTAAGCTTAGTTGCTAAAACATCACTATGTACGAATCTTTGAATATCCTGTTTAAATTGTGTATGCATAGTAGCCACACATGGAACATGATGTTTCTTTGCATAACTTAATCCAGCCATTCCCATAGTAAAAGGTGAATGAATATGCACAATATCCAGATGATACTTATCCAATTCTTTCATAAATTTATGATCAAGTTTTGGAATTGGTAAAGAGTAATCTAAAAATGGAACTTTTAATGCATAACTCCTAACAACCTTATAAGGCAAAGTTGAATCATCAAAATCCTTTCCTAAATATTTAGGAACAAATACAATTACATCAGCATATTGTGATAACCTTCTAGCATAATTATCAACAACCATAAGAACTCCATCAGCCATAGGAAAAAAAGAATCGTTGAAAAGGCCTATTGTAATTTTCTTCTCCATATAGTTACCTCCATATACTAGAATTATAGCACATAAAGATTAAAATTTCTATATTTTAATTGAATGCTAATTCAACATCAATTTCTTCATCTAAAATAGCAATAAATAAAAAGATAATACCACTAATTAATATAAGAAATGAACCAATAAACGATGCATAATGTAAGATAATCTTTTTGTTACTATCAAACTCAGTTAAATTTTTCAAATCATCATAACTATCTTTTGCAAAATAATAATAAACAAAAAGTAATATAGTAAAAATTAAAATAAGCAAATTTTGATATTCTTTCTTGCTTTTTTCATCGCCATATAATATAAATTTTTTTTCTTTTGAATTAGCATAATAACTTAAGGCTATTATTACAAGATATATAATCCATACAAAATTTTCAATTTTGATATCCTCTAAACGATCCAATTTATTGTTCATACTATATAATATATTTCTAAGACTCTTCTTATGACTACATAACTCATAACCGGGCAAGTTAAAAGCAGAAAAAAAGTAGACGTTAGTCTACTTTAATTATCGCAAATGGTGCGGGCGAAGGGACTTGAACCCCCATGCCTTGCGGCGCTAGATCCTAAGTCTAGTGCGTCTGCCAATTTCGCCACGCCCGCACTAAAATAAGATGGTGGACCCTGTAGGACTCGAACCTACGACCGCCCGGTTATGAGCCGGATGCTCTAACCAACTGAGCTAAGGGTCCATTCTTTAAAATCATCACTTGCTTCTATATAATAACATATTACTATACTTTATGCAATAATTTTTTATAAATTTCTTTAATTTCGCAGATTTTAAAGAATGGTCTTTATTTAGGCTCAGTTGGTTAAACATCCGGTTAGACAGTTACTAAATATCTTGTAAAAAATTATAAACAATTATCAAAATTGGTCATTTGCTTTTTCTTTTTATTTCATTTATTATGAACAAAAAGGAGGTGAGATATGACAAATGAAATAAAAACTTTTATTGAGAAATTTAAGGTGATTTCTAAAAAAGGCTGGATAAAAAATGAAAATAAAAGTTGGGGAAGCGTTGGCTTAACATTTGAAAAACAATTAGGAAAAAAAGCTGATTCAATGTTCTTTCCAGACTATTATGACATAGAAATAAAATGCACAACATTAAACAGTAAATATCCCCTATTCTTATTTACTTTATCGTTAGATGGCCCAACATTTCCAGAAATTAATAGACTCGTTAAAAATTTTGGCCATTACGATAAGGATTATCCGGATAAAAAAGTATTATTTGAAACAATAAACGATGATAATTCAAGGCATAAATTTCGATTCAAATTTGATATTAATCGTGAAGAAGAAAAAATATATTTATGTGTCTACGATATACATCAAAATCTTATTGAAAAAGAATCCTTTGTATATTTTGATTCTATAAAAAATCATTTATTAGCAAAACTAAATAATCTTGCAGTAATATTTGCAGCACAAAAAACTTTAAATAAAGAAAAATTTTTTCACTACTATAAATTGCAAATTTACAAACTTAAAAATTTTGAAATATTTCTCAATTTATTAGAAAAAAATATTATAAAAGTTGATCTTATTGCTAGAATAAGCAAAAGTGGTACAGATGTTGGCAGATATAGAAATAAAAATTTGGTTTTTAAAATTGATAAAGATAATATTTGGAGATTATTTGATAGAATATATTCTTATTCATCAAAAATTTGATTTTACTTTATATAAATATATGATAAAATTTATATGGAGGAATAATTTATGAAAAAGAAAATTGATATAAATGAAGCGCAAATTATTGAAAAAAACAAAAAAACATTTCAAGAATTCAAACAATTTATATCCAAAGGTAATGTTATTGACTTAGCAGTTGGTGTTATTATTGGTGGAGCTTTTGGCAAAATTGTTACATCTATAGTAAACGACATTTTAATGCCTATTATCGGTGTTATTATCGGGGGTCTTGATTTTAGTAATCTAACTATTAAATTTAAAGATGCAACCATAGCATACGGTAATTTTATTCAAAATGTGATTGATTTCTTAATAGTTTCTATTTGCATTTTCGCACTAGTTAAATTCATTAGCAAATTTGAAAAAAAGAAAGAAAAACCAATTGAAGTTAAAAAAGATGAAAATACTTTATTATTAGAAGAAATCAGAGATCTTCTAAAAGAACAAAAAAATAAGTAGGAACAACCTACTTATTTTTGTATCATATTTAACAAATTAATTTTAAATAAATCTTTTTCTGAATGTTGCTTAGAAACCATTACGCCTTTATAAGTAACTAATTCAGATTGATGTCCTTCTGTTAATATATCCTCTGGAGTGATTGTCTCCAACATAACAGTTTTATTGTCCTCATATACATGATAGTGAAGTTTTACATCGCCATGCACCTTTGAAAACATAATATCTGTTGGTAATTTTAATTCGTATTTTTTTGAACCATTAACCTGATTAGTAGAAACTAACTCACCCAAAAATTCCCCTTCTTTTAAAGATGGATAGTATTCAAAATATAATTTTTTATAGGCTAACATATTATATTTTTTCAAAGAACGTTCTAATTTCTTAAATTCGTTTTCATTTACATAATCAAAAACATAATTATCTTTCATACTATCCTCCTTGTATTTTTCACTATACTCTATCCTTTTTAAGGATATCATAATATATATTTTTTGTCAAACAAAGAAGTGCTTTTTAAGCACTTCTTTACATTTTATATTTCTCTATAATTTCCTGTTAAAGAATACCCGTTTCTTATTAAAGTTTGATCACTTTGACTTCTACTCCATACAACTTTTCTTTCTCCAGAAATATATTGTCTTTCTTGATAACTATAATATGTAGTTGTTGCATAAATCTTAAATGTTTCATATTTATCTTCATATGTAATACAACTTCTTCCAACTAAGTCACCTCTACCACAACTATAAACTGTTTTAGATGACGCTTTTATATTTTGTGTATTAGTAACTTTCTTACTACATTTATCACCACTTAATGTATACCCACTTGGACAACTATAAGATGTATTTGTTTTAGCATAAGCAGCTTTAGTATCATTATAAGAACTTGTAGTTGTTTTAACACAGCTTGTTCCACTTAATGTATATCCTGGATAAGCAGCACAACTGTAAGAATAATTTTTACTTCTCTTATACATATCATATGTATAATATGTTACAGTTCTACAAGAATTGTTACAATCTATAGCAGTTCTAGATGAAACAAAGTCATATCTTACAGTATCAGATGAAACTCTCTTAGTAGTGTATTCTTTTCTTGATACTTTATACCATGAACCATAATATGGATTTGATGTTGCATTCTTTTTATCTGTAGAAGATGTTGTAATTGTTTTAACGCAATTTGTTCCATTTAATGTATATCCATTATCGCAACTATAAGTTGTATTTCTATTTATTGTAGCATTTACAACATCGGTAGTTGTATATGATCTAGTACAAGTTGTACCTTTTTGAGTATATCCATTTGGACAATAATGTGTGGTTCTAGCCTTAGCATCAGTAATGACTGTCTTCGTACCAACTTTAATTGTTTCTTCGCCAACAACAACTGCTTCTTCCTTTGTTCTGACATTACGATATTCAGTTTTATCAACTCTACTAGTTGACCATTCTGACCATTCTGACCAATCACCCCATTTACCATTAACTACTTTTTCATATTCATACTCATATTTTTTATTAGATATTGGAGTAACACTTGGTTTTTTTGTATCTGTAGTAGTTTTAACAGTTTCTTGTTTTTCACATAAGCCAGATTGACAATAATTATAACATCCTAAATGAACTAAGATATAATCACTATTATCACTGCAGCTTAAATTTACTTTTAAGATGTATTCATCTTCCATTTTTGTAATTTCAACATATGAATCTGTTAAGTTACATTTTTTATTATTACTATCTAAAAATGATATTAATAATTTTTTATCTAACATCTCACTTAAAGTTAATTTTTCTTTATCACCAATATTTTTTGGTAATCTTGATGTTGTAAAGTAACTAATAGCTGCTTCTTTCATATTATTAATGTTAGTTGTAAAAATTTGATTATAAAATGGTGTTAACTTAGAATCAATTTTGTTATCTACATAACTCTTTGTTGGAAATAACCATAATAATAGGAAAACAAATAACACTACCAATATAACCTGTAATACTACATCCTTAATAGAAAATCTTTCTCTTTCATCGTACATATAAAATCCCCCTCTTCTTACTGAATGTGCTATATTCTAACACATTACTTATATATTGTCAAATCAGTCTTTATCCCCGTTGTTGCTATATATTATATACATTTTTTTGTTTTTGTCAAATCCTAATTTTTACAATTGTACACCCATCATTATTATAAAATGTTTTATACTCTATAACATTCCGATTTTTATTTAAAGTTCTGTGAACCATCTCTTTTATAACACCCGATCCATGACCATGAACTATATTAATTATTTCATTTTTCATCCTTATATTATCATTTATAAAATCGACAACCATAATTCTTGCAGTATCACGATCATATCCGTGTAAATCAAGTTTAGGAAGGTTATCTACAAATATTATACTGTTTAATTCCATAATATCACCAAATAAATTATATCATATATTAGCAAAAAAATAGTAGTGTTCTACTATTTGTTTAACTTACGATTAATTAACTCTATCGTTCTTTTTGGATCAACTCTTAATTTTGAATGAAGAGCAGGATTATTTTTTAATTCTTTTATAATTTTTATATCTTCTTTAGACATTTTTACTCTGTATTCTTCTTCATCTTCGCTAACTACATTAACATCTCTGCCTAAAAGATAGTCTGCTGATAAATCAAGAATATCTAATAATTGAATAAAATTTTCTATAGTAGGAATTCTAACACCATTTTCATACCCGCATATAGAAACTTTTGATACTCCAAGCAAATCACCTAATTGTTGTTGTGACATATTCATCTTTTTTCTAGCATCTTTAATTCTTTCACCAATAACCATATACTACCTCCGTCATCTATTTGTTAACTTTATTATAACAACAAACGTGACAATAATATTAAAATTAACTATTTAGTAACTTTTTACTTGAAGTTATCTTGTAGTTAATATATAATATAGGTGGAGGATGAGAATATGAATAAATTAAAAGAACTAAGAAAATCAAAAAAACTTACGCATCAAATGATGGCTGATTATTTAAATATCAGTAAACCTTTCTATTGGCAACTAGAAAATGGAAAAAGAAGATTATCATATAATATGGCTGTGAAAATTGCCAATATTTTGAAAACAACACCAGATAACATATTCTATCAAGAATTTAAAGAAAACAATAAAAGTGATATTGTCAATTAATATCACTTTTATTTATTAACATTCTTCTTTTGGTCTATTACTAGATAAAAAAGTAATTTTTTCTGCCACTATTTCGGTAGAGTATTTCTTTTCTTCGTCTTTCTCATATACTCTAGTTTGAATTCTTCCTTTAACACCTACTAAATCACCTTTTTTGCAATATTCTACAGTACTTTCCGCAATACCCTTCCATAAGACACAACTAATAAAATCTGTTTCATACTCACCATTTGAATTTTTAAAGCTTCTAGGAACTGCTAGAGTAACATTTGTTACTTTTTTACCATTTTCCGTTTCTCTAAGTTCTGGATCTCTAGCTATCCTACCTACTATTACTGTTTGATTTAACATATCATTTCCTCCTTTCATTAACAATATACAAGTAAAAAAAAAGAAAAGCAAATGGCTAATTGGCTTTATTTGTTTTTCTTTTTTGTCGAATTTTAAAATTCTAAGTAAGAGCAATTTTTTAAAAACAATATCATATAATAAGAACAATTTTTAAGTTTATACTAAAAATAATTTTTTAATAAAGCATTAAGTTCAACTGCGTATTCCATTGGTAGTTCTTCTCTGAAGCGATCAATAAACCCCATAATCAATAATTCTTTAGCTTTATCTTCATTAAGTCCTCTACTCATCAAATAAAACAATTGTTCTTCATCTATTTTAGATACAGTTGCTTCATGATGAATGTTTGACGAATCATTTTCAACAATATTAGTTGGAATAGTATCACTTTTTGATATATTGTCAACTATTATAGTATCACATTTTACCGTACTTCTTGAATTAATAGCATTTTTTGTTATTCGTACTTTTCCCCTATAAGATGCATTCCCACCATTTGCAGAAATTGATTTGCTAATAATGTTACTAGTTGTATTTGGTGCCAAATGTATCATTTTAGCTCCTGTATCTTGATTTTGATTGGAAGAAGCTACTGCAATAGAAATGCAATTACCACTAGCACCAACTCCCGCCAAAATACATGATGGATATTTCATATTAACTTTAGAGCCTATATTACCATCAATCCACTCCATTAGTCCATTTTCTTCTACGATAGCACGTTTTGTAACCAAATTATAAACATCACTAGACCAATTTTGAATAGTTGTATATCTACATTTAGCGTTCTTCTTAACATATATTTCTACAACAGCCGCGTGAAGAGAATCGCTAGTATAAGTTGGCGCTGTACATCCTTCCATATAGTGAAGTTCACTGTCTTCATCCACAATAATAATTGTTCTTTCAAATTGTCCCATATTTTTACTGTTAATTCTAAAATAACTTTGAAGCGGTCTGTCAAGTTTTGTGTGGGGAGGAATATAAATAAAAGTGCCCCCACTCCACACAGCTCCATTTAATGCAGTATATTTATTTTCATCATATTTTACTAATTTATTAAAATATTCTTTAAAAAGCTCTGGGTATTCCTTTAGTGCTGTATCTGTATCGCAAAAAACTACGTTTTTTTCTTCCAATTCTTTTATCATATTATGGTATATAGCTTCACTTTCGTATTGTGCACCAACTCCTGCTAAATACTTTTTTTCTGCTTCTGGTAAACCTATCTTATCAAATGTTTCTTTAATATTTGTTGGTAATTCATTCCAATCGCTATGAATCTTATCATCTATTTTTTTATAATAATTAATTATTGAAAAATCTAATTTTATCTCAGGTCCAAATATAGGATTTTTAAATCCTACAAACTTTTTATATGCATTTATTCTAAATTCAGTCATCCATTTTGGTTCATTTTTTATTTTAGAAATCTGTTCAACTTTTAAAACATCTATATCTACAACATTAATAGCCATAATATCACCAATAAATATTATACTAAATTTTTTTACAAATAAAAAGGGAAGTTTTTAATTTCCCTTATTTTTAGTCTTTTGTTTATTATGTTGCTCCTCAAATTTGTTTTCCAAATAACATTGATATATTTTTTTAGCTCTTGCTTTTAAAGTAATTTGATAAAGATAACTTATTCTAGACCAATCTTTATCATTATAAACCACAGGGTATAACTGCCCAGAAATCAATTCACTAGAAATACGATTGTTAGCATCTCTTTTAACTAAATTCCAAACATCACCGGTTTCAATATCGATAGCTACATTATCGTTTGTATCAATCACACAAGTAATAGTCCTTTCAACTGTAAAATCAACCACCTGAAGATGAGCATATTTATTACCATCTATTTGTGCAGAACTATCGACAACTCCATTATATCTAGCCAGCGTAACCTCCTTAATTAACAATTCATCATTTTTCATTCTCATACTCCTTTACTACTTTTTCAGCACCCCACCATGATAGTAAAGCACATTTTTTCCTATTAGGTTGCTTATATATGTCATCATATACATTAGCCTGTTCTAAAACATCCGCATCATATTTTTTTTCATCAATCATATTATAATAATTGCTTATAATATTTTCTGCTTCTTTTACTGTTTTTCCAATAAGCGTATCTGTCATAATGGAAGTTGAACTAGTACATATTGCACACGCTTCACCATCAAATTTTATATCTTCTATTTTATCATCTTTAATTTTAAACATTAAATTTACTTCATCAATACAACTATCACTATTCATATTTACTTTGATGTATTCTTCCGATTCTATTAATCCTTTGTTTTTAGGATTTTGATAATGTTCTAAAATTATGCTTCTTTTCAACTCTTGATTCACGTTATCACCTACATTTATATTATAAGCCATTTAAAACCATTATGTCAAACAAAAAGAGACTATTATCTAGCCTCTACATTACACTTTTGATTAACACCAAGTATTTTAACAACCTTACTATTTAACCCCACTAGCAAATAATGGTTTTTCATTTAATACCTTACAATTATTATTTACTTTATAATAACACAAGAAAAAGAGATGACAATTTGTCATCTCAACTACACACAGATTTTATTGAACCATTCTTTTCTTTTCTTTAGTAATTTAAATAGATATATACCAATAATTGAACCTATAAGATATCTTTTATTTGACATGCTATACCAGGAGTAAATATTTGATGAATTTCATCACTTGTAGCATATATAATACATAGTAATATAGATAATCGTTTCTTAATATATACCATCATTTAATTTTTTATGCTATATACTGTTTTATTATTAAAGATATTTTTTGTCCAGCTTTAGTAGTAGCGGTTACTTTGACATCAGTTGATATTTTGCTGATAGCACCCGTTGATTCTACGATACTGTCAATGGTATATCCACCAGTTACGGATGTAGCTGTTCTATTTTTGTAATCTTTATAAGTGTAACGATATGATGGCTTTACAGCAGCATCTATATTCCAACTAACATTTTGATTAGCATTAACAGTGAATGTTGAATGTTTACCACTGGTTTTATCATCTTGAATATAAGTTTTGTTTTCATAAGTTAAGGCTAAATCTTTTTCATAATAAATGGTAGCTGTTGCTTTTTTTCCTCGAGATGTTTTAGCAGTTACTGTAATGGTAGCACCATTAGAACAATTTTTAGGATTAGAAGCAACGCTAATAGCACCGGTATTTTCATTAATAGTCATACAGTTAGTATCACTTAATGAAAAAGTAACTTTCCCACTAGAATTTTCAACTGTTGCGGTAGCGGTAGCTGTTTTAATACCATTAACATGAATGGTATCTCGACTTAAGGATAAAGATATTTTTTCTTCTTTTTTAGGTTCAGATTTAGGCTCAGGTATTTTTTCCCACTTAGCATATAAAGTAGTGTCCTCTTCTAGAAGAGCATTATTATGTATTGGAGTCTCATTTATATCATACCATCCTTTAAAAGTATAACCAGCATATGTAGGATCTTTTGGAAGGATAAGTTCAGCACCTTTATTAATAGTAATAGGGTCGACAGAACTGCCCCCTTTAGAGTCAAAATTAATAGTAATTGTTTCAACTTTTCCTTCGTAAAGAGCTTTTAGTTTTATAACCTTATTAATTTTAGTATTAAAGTCAAATGGTTTATCTGCTAAGACATCTTCTTTTTCTTTAATACCAACTACCTCATACCAGCCAACAAATGATTATCCTAAATCTTTTTGATCTTTGATATCTTTTTCATTAATGGTTTGGTGATATTTAACTTTAACGATTTCTTCTTTGGTACCATTATTCAAATCAAAAGTGACATCAAACTTTCGATTGAAAAACCATAGTAAGAAAATAATTATAGCAATTAATATAATACCCAATATAATAGCAATAATTTTTTTCTTGTTTTTGTCTATTTTAGACATAAGTTATTCCTCCTTTAGTTTGTTATACTATAATAATTATAAAAATCCAAATATATTTATAACTTTTTTAAAAAATTGTACAACACTAAAAAAAGCAATTTTACTCGTTTTTTTATTGTTTCTAAATAAATCTCTAGTATATACTTTTACGTCTTCTATTTCTTCATCAAAACGACTTGCTATTTTTTAAATGTAGATAAGTTATTTCCTAATTTGTACCCATGAACCTTACATAATTTTTACTTTTTCAACACCTTGTACTTGTTTTTTATATTCATGTAAGTAATTATATAAATCAGTAAATATTAGATAATCTCCTGTCTTGGGAGTTTGCAATGTATTTATTGAATTATTTTTATGATACGAACCCCGTTTCTTGGACATAAGAAGGAAGGTTTTGATATGACTAAATAAGTTATGAAGATAAAATAAAAGAAGCTATTTAGCTTCTACAATTAACTTAATTGCCGTACGTTCGTCCCCATCAATTACAATATCTGTAAAAGCTGGAATACAAACTAAATTTTTACCAGATGGAGCCACGAACCCTCTAGCAATGGCAATTGATTTTATTGCCTGATTAAGCGCTCCTGCTCCTATCGCTTGAATTTCAACACTTCCTTTTTCTCTAAATACATTAGCAAGTGCTCCAGCAACACTATTTGGATTAGATTTTGATGAAACTTTAAGTGTTTCCATATATATTAATTCCTCTCTTTCTACAGTTAAATATATGAAAGATAGGCTTTTATTATAACTAAATTTGTATTGTTGAATAATTTATTTAATGAAGGAAGGATGTCTATGGTAGATTTTTTTTGTAATTTAAATCATATTACGCAAGCTCTAATTGCTACAATCTTTACTTGGAGTGTTACAGCACTTGGAGCAGCATTAGTATTTTTATTTAAAAATATTAAAAAAAACATTATGGATGCGATGTTAGGATTTGCGGCAGGAGTTATGATCTCCGCATCTTTTTGGTCACTATTATCTCCCGCTATTGAAATGGCCGAAAATTTAAAAATGATAACTTGGTTAGTTACGACTGTCGGTTTCTTTTGCGGTGGCTTATTACTTTTTGTCGGTGATAAAATATTTACAAAATTAAGCAAAAATAAAAAATATAACAACAATAGTTTTAGACGTTGTTTAATGCTAATATTTTCTATAACACTTCATAACATACCTGAAGGTTTAGCTATAGGGGTGGCTTTTGGATCTTTAAAATATGGGCTTGACGGTACAACATTAGCTGCTACCTGTTTGTTAGCTTTGGGTATTGGTATTCAGAATTTTCCAGAAGGTACCGCTGTAAGTGTCCCATTGAGACGCGAAGGGATGTCTAGAAAAAAAGCTTTTTTCTTTGGTCAATTAAGTGGTATAGTTGAACCAATATCTGCTGTTATTGGAGCTTTATTAGTAATAAAAATAAGATTACTTCTTCCATTTTTATTAGCATTTGCTGCTGGAGCAATGATATATGTGGTTGTTGAAGAATTAATTCCCGAAAGTCAAACAAACAAAAACAAAGATTTAATGGCCCTATTCACATTAATTGGCTTTTCCATAATGATGGTTTTAGATATTGCATTAGGTTAAATAGAGATTTTTCTCTATTTTTTTGTTTACTAATCAATTCTTAACGCGTATAATGTATGTGGAAGGTGATTGATATGCAAAAATGTATTTGCTTAATATTCAATCGACTAAAGTTCTACTAATCTTTCTTTTCCAAAATTTAATTAATAACTTAATATTAGAGTAAAAAATAAATAGTTAAGACTCTTAAAACGGGAAGTTGTTTAAGAGGCAAGATTTATTCGCTTATTTATTTTTGCATTCCGCTAATGAAAAAATCGAATTATATGATCCTTTTTTTCATGCGGAAAAGAAAGGATTTTTTTATGAACAAGTCAAGAAGAATATTATTATGTGCGCTTTTTTTAGCGTCTACGGTTGTTTTAGGAAGAATTTTATCTATTCGAACCCCAATTATTACTATCGGTTTTAGCTTCGTTCCAATTATGTTGAGCGCGATTATTTTAGGGCCAAAATATAGTACATTCATTGCTACTGCCAGCGATATCATAGGAGCTCTTTTGTTTCCTACTGGAAGTTACTTTTTTGGATTCACAGTAACATCTTTTCTTACTGGATTAATTTATGGACTATTACTTTATAGAAAAGAATTTAAAATCGATAAAAATTTTATCATAAGACTTATTATCAGTACCATCATAGTTACCGGGTTACTTAACGGTTGCTTAAATACAATTTGGGTTATCATGATAAGTAAAAATGCTAGTAAAATCATTGTTCCATTTAGGATAGCAAAACAGCTAATTATGATCCCCATAAAAATAGTTACTATACTAGCTCTTTGTAAGATTTTAGAAAAAAGATTGGGAAAAATAATAAATGATTAAATTAGAAAATATAACATTTAAATATGATAAAATTATTATCGATAACATTAATCTTAATATTTCAAAATCAAAAGTAACATTTATAATTGGCACTAATGGAAGTGGAAAGTCTACTCTAGCCAGTATAATAAGTGGACTTCTATACCCTATTTCCGGAAAATTATCAATTGATGACCTTATAATAAATAAAAAAACAGATAATAAATTAATCAGAAATAAAGTTGGAATAGTTTTTCAAAATCCTAGTAATCAAATTATTTTTTCCAAAGTATATGATGATTTAAAATTTACTCTAGAAAATATAAAAATAGAAAAAACTTTAATACCAGAAATAATTAAAGATAGTTTAAAAAAAGTCAATATGGAGAATTTTGTAAACGCTAATCCCTATGAATTATCAGGAGGAGAACAACAAAGAATCGCTATCGCTTCACAATTATCGCTAAATCCTGATTATCTTATTTTGGATGAAGCAACATCTATGATAGATATCAATGGAAAACAAGAAATATATAAACTCATTAGCTCATTAAAAAAGAAAATAGGAATTATTTTTATAACAAATAACATGGATGAATTAATATATGCGGACGAGGTTGTTATTATAGATAACCATAAAACATATAAATATGAAATAAACGATATACTAAATAATAATACCATATTAACAAATCATCATTTACAAATACCCTTTATCTTTAAATTAGCAACTACATTAAAAATTAATAACATAGATGATTTAAATGAAAAAAGCATATTAGAAAGAATTAATAAAAATGATTAACACTTTTATACTTATACTTTTCTTTATATATAGTTGCTTACTATTTTCAATTGACTGTTTTATGATTTTATTTATACTATTTATCTTCAATTTTATAATTTCCATAATCATAAGAATACCAATAAAAAAACATTTTATTGTGTTTAAAAAATATATTATTTTTGTTTTATTTATAATTATTTGTAATCTTTTATTTTCAAATATTATATCTTCCTTAAAAGTGGGAATAAAACTATTCCTAGCTATTGATATGACATACATAATTGGAACTTATTTTAACAATGATAAAATAAGACTAGCCTTCAAATATTTATTCTATCCGTTAAAAATATTTAAAGTAGATATTGATAATTTAACTTTAATAATTTCAATTTCTTTAGCCTTTATTCCGATTTTATCAGATGAGATAAGAATGATTAAGTTATCACTAAATAGTAAAGGTGTTAAATTCAATTTGTTTTATTTAGCAACCAAACCCCATATTTATTTAATAACTTTTTTAAATAATTTATTTAATAGATTAGATGACCTAGAAAAAACGTTAACTATAAAAGCATACTAAAAGATGATCATGAAAGATCATCTTTTTCGTGCTTTATAACATCCCACGATACATTTCCAAAGGATTTAAATAAACATATTATATAGCTTAACAAAAATATAGGATTAAAAAACAACGCTTTAAACTTTAATTCATTATCTATTTTTGATTCATCACAAACTATTAAAAATAATGTAACTAAAAACAATGTTAAATATAAAGCTAATAATATATAAACTATTTTTGTTAACGAAAAACTTAGCAACATACTTATAAATACCCATATCAATAAAACTATAATTCCCTTTATACCAATTATTTCTTTCAATATAGAAAAATTTCTTGTTTTCTTATATTGTTCTGCTAACTTTCTGCTATACTTCTTTCTATTTTCAAAATATCCTTTTATCCATCTTGTTCTTTGTTTTATCGAAACATTAAGATCTATAGGCTGTTCATCATAAAAAACAGCTTTATCACAATAACTACTATTATATTTATTTATTATTGAATACAAAGTTAATTCATAGTCCTCCGTTAAAGTATTAAAAGGATAACCTTTTAACTTTTTTATAATATCACCACAGATAAAAAAACCAGTACCTGATAATATAACATTTTCATTATTATTAGCTTTACTTTTATTAAATATATTTAATAATGTAAATAACAATCCAGAGCAATAAGACGTAACGCTATCTTTTGGATTTTTGTTAAGTCTTTTAGATGTTACTATATCATATCCATCTTTATACTCATCAAGCATATACTTAATAAAATCTTTATCTAAGATATTATCTGCATCAAAAATAAAATACAAATCATATTCTTTTTTTATACTTTTTATAAGTTCATTTAACGCATAACCTTTTCTTTTTAAGTTAGGGTTTACTCTTGTTATAATATTACAATTATATTTTTTTAAAATAGGAATTGCCAAATCATTTTTATCACTTACCATAACATAAACATCTTTAAAATCAACTTTTACAGAATGCTTCTTTAAACTCTCCATTAAACCAGTTATAACTTTTTCTTCATTACGAGCAGGAATTAAGATTGCATAATTACTTTTTTCTTTTTTATTCAATTTCCTTTTATTACAATTTGGTAATAAATATATAACAGTTAATGAAATACCTATTATTTCTAAAATCATCAAAACCATTTGTACCACATCTATTTCTATTCTATTTTCAGTATACCATATTTTTTTGAAATTTCTAAAGCAAATTAAAAGGATTTAAAGACTATTTGTGGAATATTAATATTAGGAGGGAAAGAAAATGTCAGAAGAAAAAATAAATGGTATTGAAAATGAAATTCAATTCATAAATTATTTTAACAAAAAGAGAATAAAAGAATTAAGTCCAATGCACTACTCTTTTTTAAAAGATTTATTTCAAGATATAGAAGATAATGATATTATAAAATGTAGGAAAAATAATAAGCTACAAAAATATGATATATTTATTTGTATCAACGATAAAATAAAAAGAATAAGCATTAAAAAAGGAATTAAAAATTCAGTTCACGTTGAAAGAATAAGTGACTTTATACATTTTTTAATTGATAGCAAAATTAACAAGACTATAATAATTGAATATCTAAAATATCACTATGCAGATGGAACAACAAATGGAAAAGGTGTTGTAAGGATGTCGTCTATTGAATATAAAAAAACTCATCAAGGTAAAATAAATGAAATTAATGAAGCTTTTAATAAAATTAACATAATTAATAAAGCAACAGATAAATTTGTTCTAAAAGGTAATAACAGCGATAAAAGTATTGATGCTATTATTCATGGAACTGTAAATGATTTTGTATGGATATTAGAAAAAGATATAAAAAATATAATATCTTCACAAATTAATATTTATTCTACTGCAATTCATTTTGGTCCATTAATAGTTCAACCATTAGATCGTTGTTTAAATAAAAACCCATTATATGAGAAAAAACGTTTTTGTGTCCAAATAAAATGGTATAATCTTTATGACAATATTATTGAAAATATGAACTCTAAATATATTAAAAACACAAGGTGTTAAGTGGTTAATAAATCCAAGCTGATAACGTGGAATTTAAATACAAAAAAACGAACTAATTAATAGCTCGTTTTATTTCAATGGAGCCCTTAAGGTTCTGGTAAAACAACCATTAAAAGCAACAATTTATAGGTAGTAACAACTGCTAACTAAAATTAGTATAACATGATTTTAGTAAAATTAACCAACATTTTAATATTTTAAGTAAATAAAATGATATAATAGGAACTGAAAGACAAATAGTAATTTGTTGAAATGGAGGATTGATTATGAAAAAGAATATTAAAGAAATTATAATAGGTATTTTACAATTA
>CAKPHO010000009.1 GCA_934162195.1 uncultured Bacilli bacterium | reverse complement strand
ACCTTATATTCTTCATTATTTATTAATTTTTCTTTTGTTTTTTCATCTAATCTTTCATATTCTTTATTTTTTATTCTTTCTCTTAATTGTCTTTTACTCAAATTTTGACTAATAGTTATTTTAATATAATAATTAATTTCATTTATATCTTTAAGTGATAATAACTCTATATAATGACTCCAAGTCAATTGGGCAACCAGTGGTTGCCTTTTTTGGAACAGGTAAAATCTTCTCATATATTTTAATGTTCTTTCCCCATATCCTTTACCTAATTCAGTAGTTAATCTTTTTGAATACTCTTTAATAATACCTTCTCCATAGTTCTTACCAGCATCAGATAGTAATTTACCTACATTATAATATGTATTTAAATCGCTTCTATTTTTACTATAATCTTTTACTCTTTTTGTTATCTCGTTATTTATAAGTTCCTGCTTGATTTCTCTATAGTAATTCATGATTACCTCCTCCCACTTATAATATACGAGATAACTTTTCTATTTCCTTTTTTACAAACAAAAAAGAGAAAATTATATTTTCTCCAGTTCAATCCAAAATGTACTACCAGAATTTTCTTTTGAATCAACTCCATACTTAATATCATTTTGAACACAAATATTTTTCACTATTGAAAGACCTAATCCAGTACTTTTAGCATTTCTTTGATAACTTTTGTCTATTTTATAATACTTATCCCAAATGTATTTCAATTCTTCCTTTTTAATTCCTTTACCAGAATCGACAACTTCAATTCTAATTCTTTTCTTTAAGTCAACAATATTTACTATAACTTTTTTATCTTTCCCAGTATACTTTAAAGCATTATTAATCAAGTTATCAAGAATTTGATTAAGTCTTTTTTTATCTACGTTAACAAAGATATTTTTTATGCCATTATACATTATTTCATAGCCATCTTCTTTTAAATAATCATATTTTTTTACAATATTACTAACAAAATCATTGATGTTTATTTTTTCCTTAACATATTTTTCTGTGTTAGCTTGAACTTTAGAAAGTTCTAAAATATCATTAACAAGTAGATTTAATCTATCTACTTCGTCTACAATAATATTAAGATTTTCCTCTCTTTTTTTCTTGTTATTATAATTAATATCACGCGCCATTTCGGCATACGCTTTGATCATTGTAAGAGGAGTTTTCAAATCATGACTAACATTCGCAAGTAATTCTCTTCTTAGTGTTTCTGTTTGTGATAATTCTCTAGCTGCAGTATTTAACGTATTGTTAAGTTCTTCTATTTCTTCTATTCTAGAAATGTTTTCCATTTCTATATCAAAATTACCTTTTGAAATTTCATGTGCTTTTTTATTTAATTTAACAATAGGCTTTGATATGTTTTCAGATATGAAATAACTAAGCAATAAAGAAAGTACTAAAACAGCAAGCGAAACTATGGCTAATTGTCTAGATAAGATAAGTGAAGTTGTTCCAACTGGTTCTAGTGATGCATTAATAAAAATTGTATAATTATTATACTTGATTGCTTTAACAATTGTTTTATTATTAAATCTAGAATTATAAAAAGATGCACTGCCTTCCTCTTCATTGCCTGAGATGAATTTATTTTTATATTGATAAAAAGTTAAATCTTTCTGTTCAATACATCCTTTTTCTAAGGAGTTAGAAGAATATATAAGTGTATTATTGGAAAAAAGTTCTATACATACGCCATAATTATATGCTAAATTATCTATTTCTGTTGTAAGTAAAATACTATCTGTATTATTTAATTTTCTAGCAATAATATTTAATTCTCTTTTTTTATTTATCTCATAATATGTATTTGAAAACAACGTCTGAAAAGTCCAAAAGAAAATTAATATTAAAAGAGAAAATATTATTAGGTAAATCCAAACTTTGTTTTTTAAATTATAAGTTTTATTTCGTAACAAATTTGTATCCCATTCCTCTTACTGTAACAATTAAATCACGATACTTACCTAAATTATTTCTTAACATTTTGATATGTGTATCTACAGTTCTATCTTCCCCCAAAAAATCATAATCCCAAATTTTATTTAATAATTGTTCACGTGATAAAGCTACATTTTGATTTTTAACAAAGTATACTAATAAATCATATTCTTTCGGAGTTAATTTTAATTCTTTACCATCAACATAAACAGCATGACCTAAAAAATCAATTTTCAAATCTTTATAAATAAATTTATCATCACTATTCTTACGTTTTAAAATAACTTTGATTCTAGCTATCAATTCTTTAGGACTAAAAGGTTTCGTTACATAATCATCAACACCTAGTTCAAATCCTACTAGTTTATCATACTCTTCACTTCTAGCTGATAAAATAATCGTAGGAATTTTTTTTATTTCTTTAATTTTAGAAAAAGCTGAAAGTCCATCTAATTTTGGCATCATAACATCTAAAACAATTAAATCAATATCATTGTTTTTAATCATTTCTAAAGCTTCAAGCCCATCACTTGCTTCTAAGACATTATAATCTTCTAACAAGCAATATTCTTTAACTACTTCTCTTATTCTTTCTTCATCATCAACGATAAGTATTGTTGTCATATCTACACCTCACTACCTTTATAACACAAAATTGTGTATTCTTTGTGAAAACAACTATATTATATAACAAATTTGCAAAAGAAAAAAGTAACCTAAGTTACTAATCTCTTGGTTTAAAAAACAAACTTAAAACAAATGAGAAAATAATTGCAGAAGAAATACCTGATGCAGTAAGATCAAATATTCCTGCAAAAAGGCCAATAAAACCATATTCACTAGCACTTGCCATTGCTCCATGAATAAGTAGATGCCCAAAACTAGTTATTGGTACCAAGGCACCCCCACCTGCCCATAAAATTATTTTATCATAAATATTAAATGTATCAAGGAACGCTCCAACTATAACAAATATTGTTGTAACATGTCCTGGCGTAAGTTTAGTATTATCTAGAATTATTTGTCCCAAGACACATACAATACCACAAAAGATAAAAGCATTTACATAAATCATTTTGCAACCTCCAAACTAATAGCATGCGCAACACTTGGAATAGTTAGTTTTTGATTAACTGTTGTTGGTGACATCAAAGCACCTGTAGCAACTAATAATACTTTTTTTAATTTTCCTTGCCTCATTTGATCTAATATATAAGAATATGCTACTAAAGGTAAACAAGCAGGACCACTACCTCCAGAATATACAGGTTCATTTTTTATATCAAATATCATTGACGCCGAATCATCATAATTTCTTAAATCAATATTATATTCAATTTTCATATATTCTTTTAAAATATCTTTACCATATATACCCAAATCTCCAGTTAATATCAAATCATAGTAATCAATAGTTCTATTTAAATCTGATAAATGTCTATAAATTGTATTGGCAGCAGCAGGAGCCATAACTGCACCCATACTATATACATCTTTTACCCCCAAATCTTCTACTATTCCTATTGTTGAACTTTCAATTTTTATATCAGATTTATCACGTGATAGATAAGCACAAGTACCACCAGTAGTTGTAAATGTTGTAGTTTTTCTTTTAGGGCCACCATATTCAACCGGGTATCTAAATTGCTTTTCAGCGCCATTATTATGTGAAGAAACAGTTACAATAGCATTATCTATTTGTCCAGTTTCAATCATGTTTGAGGCAATTATTAATCCTTCAACACTACTAGCACATGCATTATAAATTCCTAAATATGGAATCTTAAGTCTAGATGCTGAATAATTGGAAGCTGTTAATTGATTTAATAAATCACCAGAGATATGTAAATCTATATCAAAACGAGTTTTACCTATTTTAGCAAGAACAATATCAACACTATCATCAATCAACTTACTTTCTGCTTGTTCCCATGTCTTTGTACCAAAATAAAAATCTTTATAACTTTTATCATATAATTTGCTAAATGGTCCATTTGCCTCGTAAGGTCCAGTAACAGTACCTGTTTCATTTAAATAAATATTATTATATTTGAATGTCATACTAACCTCCCATTATTATTAGTCTTACAAGTCCAAAAAACCAAGCACTAACAACTCCAAAAATAATAACACTTCCAGCAAGTTTCATCATATTAGCCCCTATTCCTGTTACCATTCCTTCTTTACGATATTCTAATGCTGCACTCATCATCGCATGAGCAAAACCGGTAATCGGAACTATTAAACCACATTTAGCAAAATTAACAGCTTTATCAAACCAACCAAAGCAAGTAAATAAACAACCAATAAAAATCAAAGTTACTATCATGAATACCGATGCATCTTTTGTTGAAACGTGAAGTAAATTAGCATATAAATCAATTAAGCCTTGACCTATAACACCCATTGTTCCTCCCACAAGAAAGCAAACTAAACTATTTGTAAGTCTATTTTCTTTAGGAGTATATTTGTCAACTATTCTTTTATACTTTTCTTTTTCCATATAATCCTCCTAAATCTATTGTGAGAAAATATAACTTTTTTATACAAAAAGAAGAAATTAGTTGTTAATTTCTTCTTCTATTCTCATTAATTGATTATATTTACAAATACGATCTGTTCTAGACATCGAACCAGTTTTTATTTGCCCTAAAGATAAACCAACAGCAAGATCTGCAATTGTTGTATCCTCTGTTTCACCACTTCGATGTGAAATAACTGTTTTATAGCCGTTTTCTTTAGCAAGATTAATAGTTTCTATTGTTTCAGTTACCGTTCCTATTTGATTTAATTTCAAAAGAATTGCATTACCTGCTTTTTTATCAATACCTACTTGTAAACATTTTTTATTAGTAACAAATAAATCATCGCCAACTAATTGAATCTTGTCACCTAATTTTGCAGTTATTTTACTAAATCCTTCCCAGTCATTTTCATCAACGGGATCTTCAATAGAAATTATTGGATATGAATTAATTAATTCTTCATAAAAATTAATTAATTCATCAGTTGTTAAATCTTTATTATCGATGCGGTATTTACCATCTTTATAAAACTCAGATGCGGCTACATCTATTGCTATAGAAACATCTATACCTGGAGTATATCCAGCTTTATTAATAGCCTTAATTATTAAATCAAAACCTTCTTTATTAGATGATAAGTTTGGAGCAAATCCACCTTCATCACCAACACCAGTAAAATAACCTTTTTCATTTAAAACTTTTTTTAATGCATGAAACACTTCTGCTCCAACGCGTACTCTTTCTTTTATAGTATCTCTATTAGGCACAATCATAAATTCTTGAAAATCCAAGTTATTATCCGCGTGAGCTCCGCCATTTAAAATATTCATCATAGGACGAGGTAATTCTTTACCATCTCCTACATATTCATATAAATGTTTGTTTACACTTAAAGCTGCAGCTTTAAGTACCGCCATTGATACTCCTAAAATAGCGTTAGCTCCAAATTTAGATTTATTTTCTGTGCCATCTGCCTCTATCATTTTATAATCAATTGCTTTTTGATCTAATACGTCCATTCCTACAACTAAGTTTTTTAATTCATTATTTACATTGCTTACAGCTTTTAAAACGCCTTTACCATTATAACGTGTATTATCATTATCCCTAAGTTCTAACGCTTCACGAACACCTGTTGAAGCACCACTAGGCACTATAGCTCTTCCTTTAATTCCATTTTCAAGTATTACATCTACTTCAACTGTTGGATTACCTCTAGAATCTAGTACTTCTCTTCCTATTACATTTGTTATTTTCATATTATTCTCCCTTATAAACTTTTTACAGTATTTTTAAATTCAGTTCCTCTATCTTCAAAACATGCATATTGATCCCAAGATGCACATGCAGGACTAAGTAAAATCGTATCTCCTTCGTTTGATTTGTCATAAGCAAGTTTTGTTGCTTCTATTAAATTATCAACTACAATACATTCTTTACCAATTTTATCTGCATATTCTTTTATTCTTTGCTTTGTTTCCCCAAAACAAACAATTAATTTTGTGTTTTTTAAATAATCTGTTAGTCCTTCAAAAGAATGTCCACGATCTAATCCTCCTAATAATAAAATAGTTGGATTAGAAAATGCAGAAAGGGCAATTTGCGTTGATTTAACATTTGTTGCTTTAGAATCATTATAAAATTCACGGCCATTAACTTTTGCAACAAACTCTATTCTATGTTCAACTCCACTAAATGAACTTAATAATTTATATATATCTTCATTAGATACATTAAACTCTTTTACAGCTGCTATCGCACACATAATATTCTCATAATTATGCATACCTTTTAACTTAATATCTTTTAGTTTAATAATCTCTTCATCACCATAATATATTGCATCATTATTAATATATAAATCAGCTTTATTTTTAGAAGAAAAATATATTTTTCTTGATTTTATATCTTTAGTACCATTCATCACATCTTCATTATCATAGTTTAAGATTGCAACATCATTAGATGTATGATGAGCAAAAATCTTACATTTATTTAATTTATAATTTTCATAAGTACCAAAATGGTCAATATGTACCTCACTTAAATTAGTCATAACACCAATATTAGTTTTAAAATTTAGTGTGTCGTGTAACTGATGACCAGATATTTCTAGTACCAAAATACTATCATCATTAACAACATCTACCAAAGAACAAACTGGATAACCGATATTACCACCTAAATAAGCATCCTTACCTGAAGTTTTTAATATTTCATAAATAAGTGTTGTAGTAGTTGTCTTACCATTTGAACCTGTAACACCTATTATTTTATTATTTTTAGATAGAAAACTATATGCAACCTCTACCTCATTAGTAACAGGAATATTTAACTTTTCAGCCTTAACAACAATAGGATGATCTAGTTTAATACCTGGGTTTTTGATAACATAATCAAATGTTTCATCTAACAAATCTATAGGATCATCACATATTCTTATATCAACCCCTAAATCAGTTAATTCCTTAACGTGTTCTTCCTTCTGTTCTTTTTTATCAGTAATTAGAATAGCATTACCATGTTTAGCTAGTAATTTAGCAGCTTCATATCCACTTCTTGCCATTCCCAATATAAATATCTTTTTATTTTCAAACATAACATAGCCTCCTATTTAATTATACCACTAATATTAATGTTTTTTACAAAAAAAGCAAGAAATGATCTTGCTAATGTTAACTTAATTTAGATTTTAATACTTCTATAACTGGGCGAATGCCAAAGCTGCCGATGTCGACGTTGAGGTCGCCCAAGGAGCCGACGTAGAACACATTCCAAGCACGGCGAAAATTAGACGCATCAGAGGATATTGTCCAATAGGAATATGTTTCTTGATCTGAATTATTTAAACATCCATAATCCGTACAATCTGTCTTTGTTCTATCATATAACCATCCATATTTACATCCACTTGTATTCCCACTTTTACATGTGGTACTTGCAGTAGTTGTATTAGTATCAAAATAAAAACCTGATTCTGATATTTTTTCATCCCATGTTGTATTTCCTGCTATTTGTGCTACTTCTTGTGCTGTTATTAATCTTGCTTTATAATTACTATAATCTATTGTATATTTTGCTTTACTACCTTGTGTTGATTGATCTATTGAATAATTTTCTGGGGTTATTGTTCCTACCCATGATCCTGTATCTGATTTTAATTGATCCAATATTTCTTTTGGGCCACTTGCATTACTTCCACTTGAGTTCCATGCTACTGTTGCTGTTGTATTATGGTCTAGTATTAAATTTACTGTATCTTTTCCATCATCATTAAAGGCATAGAATTTCATACAGCCACTCTTTGTTCCTGTTGTACTTACTGCTTCACCGGATGTACATTTAGTACCATTATCTACATTAAAATATACTGCTTCTCCATTTGTATATGTTTTTGTTTTTTTCTCTTCTCCAACAATTGTTACAACTACATCCCCTGTTGCTTCTAATAGTATTAATGTACCTGTTTCTTTATCCCATATATGTGTTGCTCCTGTTACTGTTATACTATCTGGTAACTGATATCCTGCATTTGCTGTATATGTTAATGTTTTTGTTTCTGTACTACTTATAGTTGTTATTTTTTCTCCACTTACATTTTTTAAATTATATGATAATCTATATGTTTCTACTTTCATTGCTGTCCATTTATTATCACTATATGCTAAACTATAATCCCCTATTGTCATAGTTGATGAGTTTTCCACTTCTCCATTGCTTATTTTTATAGTCCCTGATGTTGGCTTATTTCCTTCCATCTCAACAATAATTTTATCTTTATCATCTTCTCCACATCCTGATACTGGGCATAAATTCCCATCTGATTGAACTATATATTCTCCTTCTAAGATGTTTCCTTCAAGTCTTTCAGTTGCTACTGTTGTTTCTACTTGTTTAACATAGCTATCCGCACTTCTTTCGGCGGCTCCTTTCTTCGCACTTTTTATTGTATTCATTACTATTGGTGTTGCTATTAGTGCGATTATTGCTAATACTACTATTACTGCTAGTAATTCTATTAAAGTAAAAGCATTTTTCTTCTTCATTTTATTCCTCCTACTCTTTACTTTCTCTTAAATTATAACCCCCAGGAACATTTGTCCCGGGAGATTTATAATATTTTTACTGTTTTTATTATACAAATTTAGATTTGTTGTTGTCGATTGCTTTTATTTAACTATCCAAGCATTTGGTAAATATCTTTCTCCAGAATATCCAGAACCACCAGCTACACTTAAAACTTTACCATCTACTACCATGGAGCTAGATCCACCACCATCTAGATTGGAAGCATTATAGGCTCCATATTTAACCATAATATTAGTAAGTTCAACCATATCAACCCCTAAACTATGTCCAGGTCTTCTTCCATCTATAACAAGCATTAAAACAATACCATCTTTTCTTTGTCCAATAGCAGTACGAGGTGCTATACCATAACCACCATTTCCTTTGAATTTAGATGGTTCTCCATTAACAACTAAAAATGGACCAAAACTCATACCATCTCTAACACCCATTTTTACAGCTTCATATGCGGATTTTTTAGTAAGAAGCAGTTTATTATCATTTGTAAAACCGATAATTCCTCCACCCCAACCAGTAGAGCCACCATTACTAATTACCTTACCATTCATAATAACAGATCCTGCTATTGTATATTGATATGTGTTGTAATTTACAGAAAATCCTGATGCATTAGTTCCGGCTTTAGCACCAGCAAGCCCAAGCATTTTATCTAATTGTTTACCACCGTGATTTAATCCTTCATATTGATATAGATGAACACGAGAAGGATCATATACAACTAACAAATGTCCTTTATATCCATTTCCTTCAACATCTATAACTTTATATAAATCATTACCTTGATTTCTTTTTAATACTTGTTCTTCATATATAGATTCATAAATTCCAGGATCTTCACCAGCAATATCCACACCATCTGTTGTTCCATCACTACCTGATTCAATTACTTTATTATTTTCTAAAATATGATTAATAGAATTCTGATTAAAGAAGATATATGCTAAATACTTATGACTCATTGTAGTCATCGCACTAGTTACCCAAAGATTTCTAAAATATGATATTGGACCATACATTAAGAATAAACAAATAATATCAATAACATCTAAAATACTAAAAGTTATAACCCAACCCTTACTACTTTTTTTCTTATTTGATTTATCTTTTTTCTTCTTTTCTTTTTTACTTTTCTTCTTCGCATCTTTTATATAATCTACAACTAACTCTTTAGTTTTTTCATCATCTAAAATTTGTTCTATTTCATCTATACTTACAACATCATCACTACTAGCAGGCTTTACTACTGAATCATTTTCTTCTAAACCTACTACATTAATAGGTTCATCATTCTCCAAATGTATATCTTGATTATCCAAAGATTCTGGTTCCATAATTGTAACAACATCATCGTTATCTATAAAATCTTCATCTTCAATTATTTCTATATCATCATCTATTATATTAGGTATTTCTTCTTTATCTTCTATTACTACAGGTTCTTCTTCTATATAAACTATATTGTCATCTTTTACAATATCATCATCTTTTATATCGATAGAATTAATCATATCATTCATTTCATTATACATACTATATAAATCATTTTTACTCATTATTTCACCTATCTCATCTTAATATAAAAATATATTAATCTTGCCACATAATTTATAAAAAGACCACCTAAAAAGACAATACTACATAATATAAAAATTTTATCTTTTTTTATTTTTCTTTTTTCTTCCATATTAACACCTACTATACTAGAATATAATACCATTTTTATTCTTCTTTATAAATAGTATTTTAGATAAAATTAATAAACTTTACATTACTAATTAATTAACAAATCGCCTATGGTATTATAAATAGAATAAAGAATATCTGCTATATTATAAAATATATCTTTAAATGAATTATTAAATGCCTTGGTATTATCAATTTCTACCAATACTTCTTTATCATATTCTGTTACATTTATAATAACATTATAACGATTATATCTTTTTTCAATTAACTCTAAATCAATATTATTTTTAGAACCATATATATAAAGTTTTTCTTTATTTATATAAACACTATCTCTAATAAAAGTTCTTAAAAATCTATTTATATCTTCTATATTACATATAATATAATCAATTCTTTTCTTTTTAAATATTTTTCTGATTTTTTTAATAGATACTATTTTATCTCTTTTTTTACTCTTTTCTTTTTTTTTGCTCTTTTTTCGTCCCTTAAATTGCATACTATATAAATTATCTATTTTTTCGTTTTTATCAAGTTCATCTAAAACAGTCTTATAATCAACACCAATTGTTATAACATTGCCACTTATTTCTTTACATACATTTTTTAAATCATTAATCAAAGTCATACTATTTCTCCTTTATAATATCGTTTATAACAAAACTTGCACATAACAATCCCGAAGTTGCTGGAACAAAAGCTGTAGAACCAATAGGATTTGATACTTTTAGTGGCAATTCATCACTACACACAACATTCACTTTATAATTAATTTTATTATCTACAACAAACTTTCTTATGCTTTTAGCAAGCGGATCATAACTAGTTTTTTTTATATCCATTATTTTTAAACGAGAAGGATCAAATTTATTACCTGTTCCCATACTAGATATTAGTTTTACTTTATTTTCATGACATGCAAGAATAAGTTCTTTCTTCACTTCCAAGGTATCACATGCATCAATTACATAATCAATATTATATTTAAATAAACCATTAACATCTTCTTTAGTTAGTTTTTTAGTTACTACCTCTACATTACAGTTAGGATTAATATCTTTTATTCTTTCTTCCCATACTTTTGTTTTCAAAAGTCCTATATTATTATGATTAGTCATTAACTGTCTATTTAAATTAGTTATATCTATCTTATCATAATCAACTATAACAACATTACAAACACCACTTCTGACAATAGCTTCTAAAGCATAACTACCAACTCCACCAAGTCCTAAAACTAAAACCTTAGTATTATTTATTTTTTCTATATTTTTACTTCCTATCAGCAACTCAAATCTTTTTAATTGTTCCATTTTACCACCTTATTTAATTATAACATATTTTTATAAAAGAAAAAGGTATATTTCTATACCTTTTTCAAAACCCAAATAATCGGCGCCCGATAACGATAAAACCTAGTCTCCCAGGTGGGTATCACATCATATACTTTAGGAGTCTTATATAAATATAAGCATTCAACACCATATACGAATTAGATTCCCAATCGTTTTTAATTAGTAGGTTTTTTTTGGAACAAACCATACTATCTAGGCTACTTAAATTATAGCATACATTTTTATTTTTTTAAAGTAAATTGATATCCTTTTTTACTATTTTGTAAAATTTCTTCATTGATTGTAAGATTGGTTGACACATCTAAATATTTAAGTGACTCTATCATTACATCGGTAAATATTTTTACAACTTCCTTATCCAAATTTTTTAAATTTAAACATTCTGAATATACTTGATTAGCTAATTTATCAATAAATTCATCTGTTAAAGTAATAGATTTAATTCCCTGTTTTTGAAGTTGGTTAAAATATAACTTCATAGTTTTATTATGTAGTGTTTTAATAATTTCTTTGGATTTGTCTATATCCAGTTTATTAAAAAATACTTCTGTTTGAAAATATGGTAATATTTCTTCTAAGAAAAAATGTTTATTAGCTAATTCATCATAATCCAAACTTATATCATTTTTATCAATTTTAAAATTATCATTTTTAAAAAATTCTTGTGGCACATTAACTATTTTATTTACATTATCAAAATTTCCACAAATAATAAATGTTATTTTATTAGCATCAAAAACAATTCTTTGGTTTGCTCTAACACTCCTTAACCCACATTTTAAGAAATTTAGTAATTCTTCTTGAAAATCATATTTCTGAAATTCATCTAACTTATCAAAATCATCTAAAATAATAATAGAATGAGAATTTAATTTGTTATTACTTATAGCATCTTCCCTTAAGCGAAGTAATATGCTACTTAAAATATAACTGGCATCATGATCATCGCATGCGTATTCACGAGGAAGCGAACAATAAATGCTAGAATGTTTAGAACCGTTAACAATTGCTTTTAATGCTTCTGTTTTTCCTACTCCAGTTGGCCCACTAATAATAATGTTATTATTTTTCGTTCCTAAAATATAATTTGTATAAAGTGCTTTAATAATTTTATCAATCACCACATCTTGAAATAAAATTTCATCTTGCAAACTATCTTTTATTTTAGAAATATCTTTTCCTATCAAATCATTAGCATGTGTATTATAATTATTAATTATTTCCTTATTCGTTTTATTCTTACCATTCGTAATATCTTTATAATTATATTTAAAATTTACACTATATTCTTTATTAAAATCTTCTATTGATGAAGATTTTAATAAATAAGAATCAAAATTCTCTTCATCAAAAGCGACATAGTAATGAACTTTACTACATATATCATCTAAGTACTTTTGCAAGATAATTTGTAAATCTTTTGTTTCGTATAATTTTTCTAATTCTTTAAGCGTTGTTGCATAATAGAATCCGTATTCTTGATTTTGATAATTAACTTCATCCATATTTTTAAATGCTTTATTATCGACACTATTTATAAAAAATTTAGAATCTTGAATACATTTTCCAGTAATAATTTTTTGTGGTATTAAAATTGTTATATTTCTTTCTTTTAGGTATGTTCTTGTAAAAACAACTGCTACCTCTATATCTTTTTTCATAAATATTTCTCCCCCTGAAATAATTATTATTTTATTTTAATATTTAATTCTTTTAATTGCTTTTCATCAACTAAATTTGGAGCTTCACTCATCAAATCAGTTGCACTTGCTGTTTTAGGAAATGCTATCACATCACGAATATTTTCAGTGTTTGTAAGTAACATTGTTAATCTATCAAATCCTAAAGCAAGCCCTCCATGTGGTGGAGTTCCATATTTTAAAGCATCAACAAAGAAACCAAATTTTTCTCTTATTTGCTCTTCTGTTAACTCTAAAGCCTCAAACATTTTCTGTTGAACATCTTGATTATGAATACGAATAGAACCACCACCAGCTTCATAACCATTAATAACAATATCATAAGCTTTTGAATAACAATGTGCTTTATCTGTTAATAACTTATCAACATCTTCATCCTTAGGTGCTGTAAATGGATGATGACATGCCATAAATCTATTTTCTTCTTCACTCCATTCAAATGATGGAAAATCTACAACCCAAAGTAATGCATATTTATTTTCATCTATTAAGCTTAATTCACGAGCTAATTTGCATCTTAAAGCTCCTAACGCTATTTTAGTAGTATTATATTTATCAGCAACAAATAATACTAAATCATTATCTTCAATATTTAATTTTTTCTTTAAAGACTTTAACTCAGCATCAGTTACAACTTTAGCAATACTTCCTGTAATTTCTTCATTAAATTTTAAATATGCTAAACCTGAAGCTTTATATGTTTTTACAAACTCTGTTAATTTATCTAAATCTTTTCTTGAATACTTATCACTAGCATTTTTTACAACTAAGCAATTAATTATTCCATTATTTTGAATTACATTCTTAAAAACAACAAACTCTGTTTCTTTAAATACTTCTGTTACATCATTTATTTTCATTTCAAATCTTAAATCTGGCTTATCAGAACCATAATCTTTAATTGCATCATCATATTTCATCTTCATTAAAGGTAAATTAATATCTATATTCTTCACTTTTTTAAATACTTCTTTTAATAAACCTTCCGTCATTTCCATAACATCTTCTTCGTTTACAAAGCTCATTTCCATATCTACTTGTGTAAATTCTGGTTGTCTATCTGCGCGTAAATCTTCATCTCTAAAACACTTAGCAATTTGATAATATCTTTCCATACCACCAACCATTAATAATTGTTTAAATATTTGTGGTGACTGAGGCAAAGCATAAAATTTACCTTTGTTAACACGAGATGGTACCAAATAATCACGGGCTCCTTCAGGAGTTGACTTACAAAGTATTGGTGTTTCTATTTCGATAAAATTATTTTTATCTAAATACTCACGTATTGTATGAGCAATTTTATGACGCATAATAAGTTTATTTTTTATCTCATCTCTTCTTATATCTAAATAACGATATTTTAGTCTTGTATCTTCTAACGCTGTTGTTTTAGAATCAATTGTAAAGGGTACTTCTAAAGACGTATTTAAAAGCTCTAAATTAGAAACTATTACTTCAATCTCCCCTGTTGGAATGTTGGTATTTTTACTTTCTCTTTCTGATATAATACCATCTACCTCAATAACAAATTCATTACGAAGAGAACTAGCTACATCATAGTTTTTATTATCCGGTTTAACAACTAATTGAATAATTCCACTTCTATCACGAAGATCAATAAATATTAAACCGCCTAGATTTCTTACTTTTGAAACCCAACCATATAACTTAACATTCTCACCAACATTTTTTATATTAAAGTTAGTGTTATAATTCTTTTTCATTATATCTACTCCTCTATTTTTTCATCAAAAAATTCTATTAACTCTTCTTCTTTTATCTTATACTCTTCTTTTGTTTTATTATCTTTTATAGTAAGTACTCCAGTCTTAGTCTCTTCATTACCAACCAAAACTACATACTTACTATTTAATCTATCAGCTTGTTTAAAATTAGATTTAAAATTTCTTGCCATATAATCCATATCAGCTTTAAATCCATTCATACGTAAATGATCAAGAAGCGCTAACGCATAATCATTCTCAAGTTCACTCATTGGAACAACATAAACATCTATACTATTTTCATCTATTAAATTTATTTTTTCAAAATCTAACGCAGTTATTAATCTTTCTAATCCTAAAGCAAACCCAACACCTGGAGTTTTTGGTCCTCCCAGATTTTCCACTAAATTATCATATCTTCCACCTGCTCCTAAAACGTTTTGACTACCAAAACCTTCTACCGAAGCCTCTACTTCAAATACGGTGTGAGTATAATAATCAAGTCCTCTTACAATTTTAGGATTAACAACAAATTCAATATTCATAGCGTTCAAATACTTCTGAACATCCTCAAAATGTTTTTTACTTATTTCATTTAAGTAATCAATCATCTTTGGGGCATTTTTCATTATATCCTTATTTGCATCAATTTTACAATCTAAAATACGTAAAGGATTCTTGAAAAATCTAGCCTGACAATCTTCGCAAAGATCACCAATATATGGTTTAAAATATTCAATTAAAGCTTCACGATATTTCTTTCTTGATTCTTGATCTCCTAAACTATTAATATTAACTTTTATATTTTTTAAGCCTAATAATTCATAAAAACGAACTGGAATACTTATTACCTCCGCATCCATCAAGGGACTTGGAGTTCCAAATACTTCAACACCAAATTGATAAAACTCTCTAAAACGTCCAGATTGAGGTCTTTCATATCGATACATAGGTCCATAATACCAAGTTTTTACCGGCATATCCGCACGTCCATACATTTTATTTTCTATAAAACTACGTACTACTCCTGCTGTTCCTTCAGGACGTAATGTCATATTTCTTTCACCACGATCAACAAAATCATATGTTTCCTTAGTTACAATATCACTAGTTTCTCCTACACCACGGTGAAATAATTCACTACTTTCAAAAAGCGGAGTCCTAACATATTCATAATTATATTTTTCCATCAATGATTTCAGTAAATCTTCTAAATATAATACCTTTCTTCCATATTCACTATTAACATCATAAGTTCCCTTTGGTTTTTGTATCATAAAAATCCTCCTTTTAATAAAATAAGTCTATATTGTAAGGGCGTATATAACGCGGTACCACCTTACTTTATAGACTCTAATTCTTAACGCGAATAACGATTATTTAACGTTTGATGTCTTCTTATAAATTTATTTATATGTTCTCACCAATCACATACTCTCTTAAAAACTATTTATAATACTCTTCCAAACAAATAATTAATTTCTGTTTATAGTATATATTATTTTCTGTTTTTAGTCAATTATCATGATATATTTTTATAAAAAAATAAATAAAATCTAAATTAATTTTATTTGTTTTTTATATAATATCATTATTTAATAATATTAGATTCTAAGATGTAGGGCACACAACTAGAAGCTTTAGCAATACGAACTACCATCACTATCGACGCTGCAGGGGCCATCATCCCCGATCGCACTAACATAACCATCCAAATGCGCATCCAAATAAATGGAGTCATCATGGCAGCGAGCGTTGTCCACATTGAGGTCGCAGATTATTTCCTCTATTTTTGCATCTTTTATTTGTTTTAATATTAATGCATTTCCTGTATAATCTACTTCATTTTCTGCATATCCATAGAAAGATGAGTTCCCTCCTCTTAAACAATATTCTTTACTATTAAATATAGCACATGCATATGATTCTGTTACTTTATTATCTTTATCTAATACATGTTTTAAATAATAATTTCTGCCTAATGTACTTGCATCTTTTGTGAATTTAGATGTATCATTTGGATTTATTGTATCGCTTATTTTTATTTCATCTGTTGACCCTCTATACACTACTGTTGTTGATGGTGTATTTGGAGTTGTGCTTCCTTTCTCTGATGCTTCATATTTCTTTGTTGTTGGGTTGTATGCTACTTCATAAGATTTTACTGTCATTGTTGAATCTGTTGTCACTTGGCCATTGTTTATTTTTATGGTTCCTGATGTTGGTTTATTTCCATTCATTTCTATTTTTAATTTACCATCTGGTAATCCTGTTCCTATTAGATTTCCTTGCTCATCTATTTGATATGTTCCATCTGGTACCGTTTTATTATCTAACCTTGCTTCTGCTACTGCTGTTTCTACTTGTTTTATGTAGCTATCCGCACTTCTTTCTGCAGCTCCCTTTTGTGATTTTTTTATTGTATTCATTACTATTGGTGTTGCTATTAAGGCTATTATTGCTAATACTACTATTACCGCTAGTAATTCGATTAAAGTAAATCCTCTTTTTTTCATAATTTGTCCTCCTACTCTTTACTTTACATTTTAATTATATAGCTAGGTTTTTTTATTGTCAATCACATTTTTCTTATCTTTACACTAACTCATACACTCTTTGATATATCCTATCATCACTGCAGTATTCCATTATAAATTTATTATCTTTCTTACATATGATTATACCTATTGTTTTATCTTGGTCTACTCTTCTTATATTCTTATCAACATAATTCATATATGTTTCTATTTGTCCTATATGTTCTTTCTTTAACTCTGTTACTTTCAGTTCTATTACTATAAAACAATTATATATGTAATTATAAAATAATAAATCTATATAATTATATCTATCTCCTAGCTTGATTTTATATTCATTATCTACAAAACTAAAACCTTCCCCTAGTTCCTTCATAAAGCTAGGCATATCTTCTAATATTAATTTTTGTAATATCTTTTCTGATATTTCTTTATAATCATAACTATTTTTGATTAGAATAGGATTCTTTATTAAATCATTTATTTTAGGTTCTTCATTACTCATTAATTTTTCTTTTGTCTTATCATCTAATCTTTCATATTCTTTATTTTTTATTCTTTCTCTTAATTGTCTCTTACTCAAATTTTGATCAATGGTTATCTTAATGTAATAATTGATTTTATTTATATCTTTAATTGGTAATAGTTCTACATAATGACTCCAAGTCAATTCGGTCGCCAGTGGCGACCATTTTTGATTACTAAAAATTTCATAAAACTGCTTAAATCTTCGTAGAGTTCTCTCGTTATATTTTTTACCAACATCGCTAATCAATTTAGTAGAATATTCCTTAATAATTCCTTCACCGTAATGTTTACCTGCTTCGGATAGTAATTTTCCTACATTATAATATGATTTAAATCACTTCTATTTTTACTATAATCTTTTACTCTTTTTGTTATCTCGTTATTTATAAGTTCTTCTCTTATTTCTCTATAGTAATTCATGATTACCTCCTTCTAATTATAATATATGAGATAACTTTTCTATTTCCTTTTTTACAAACAAAAAAAGTCATGAATTTCATGACTTTTTAAGTGTTATTATTTAGCTTTTTTACTATTCTCTCTCATATCAACTATTTTACCACTGATATCTTCTTTAAAGTACTTATATGTAGTTATAAGAATAATGGCAACAGGTAAAGAAAGAATAATTCCAAGTATTCCAAATAATGTTCCTCCAACAAACACTGATAAAACAACTACTAATGGATGTACCTGATTTGTCTTACCATATACAAGTGGATTTATAACATAACCGTCTAATGTAGATAAAATAGCAAATGTTATAATTGTTCTAATAAATAATGCTGGAGATACAACAAACGCTGTGATAGCTGCTATTATATTAGTAAATATTCCTCCAAAATATGGTATTAAACTACCTAGAGCAGCAAGTATTCCTAGAAGTAGTGCATTTGGATGACCAATCACTAAAAATGCAACAGAATATTCAAATAGACTTATAAATACTATTTTGAAGAATCCTGATAAATAACTTTTCATTTGTTCATCTAAAATTTCTACGTAACGATACATTTTTTTAGATTTTCTTTTTAAGAATATTTTTACTTCTGTTCTAATTTTATCCATATCTATTAAGATATAAACAGCAGACGATAAAGCAATAAATGCAGAAGTAATATAGCCAATTGATACATTAATAACATTAATAGCACCATTAGATACCATTGTACCCATTCTTTCAATTATTTTATTAAATGTAGAAGATAAACTATCTTGTAACCCCCCTACATTAATATCAAATTTTAATGATATTTCTTTTATAAAAGTAATAATACCATTAAATAAACTTGATAATTGATTAAATACTAGAGGTGCAGCTAAACCAATAATTAATCCTAATACAACAAGTACAGTAAACACTACTATAACAAGTGCCAAAGACTTTGGTACTTTATGATTCATTAAAAATTTCAAATAAGGATGTAATGCATAAGCAATAATAAATCCAAAAAATAGTGGACCTAAAATACTTAACGATATGCCTAGTAATCCTAACCAAATATTTGATGTCTGATACATCAAAAATATAATTAATACTATTAATGCTAGATTAATTAATTTAAAATCTAATTTGTTTTTTAACATTTAAACACCACTTTCTAAGATAATAGTTACAGGTCCATCATTTGTTATACTAACTTTCATATCAGCTCCAAATACACCAGTTTCAACTATTACTCCTTGCTCTTTTAATTTTTTATTAAATAAATCATATAAAGGACTAGCCAAATTACCATTTAAAGCTTCTATATAACTAGGTCTATTTCCTTTTTTTGTGTTAGCGTACAAAGTAAACTGCGAAATACTTAAAACACTTTCATTTACTTCTAACAATGATTTATTCATTACTCCATTCTCATCATCAAAGATACGAAGATTTATTACTTTTTTTACCATTTTATCAATAATTTCTTCATTATCTCCTTCTGTAAAACCTACAAGTAAAACTAATCCTTTATCTATTTTACCAACTATTTTATTATTAATACTTACTGACGAAGCTAAACTTCTTTGAACTACTACTTTCATTATTTTATAAGTCTTTCTACATCAATAATATTAGGTATAGAATAAATATCATTCATATATTTTAATAATATTTCTTTATTTTCAACCAAAACAGTTATATGAAATAGATAATTATCAGCAGTACTAATATTTTTTACACTTTCAACATTTATATTAGTATTTGAAGTTTTAGCAATAATATTTAATAAAACATTTTCTTCACTACTAGCATGAACCAGAATAGTTGTAGGGTACTTTTTCGATGTTACATTATTCCAACTAACATCAATTATTCTTTCTTCTAATTCACTAACATTAGGACAAACAGCTCTGTGAACAGTTATACCATTACCTTTAGTAATATATCCTACAATTCTATCACCAGGAATTGGTTTACAACAAGATGCTATATTTACTTTAATATCGTCAATACCTTCAACAATAATATCGGCTTTTATATTATCTAAATTTATTTCCTTATCTTGCGTTCTTTTTAATATTAATTCCTCTTTAGTATCATTTGTGTTGTCAACAACTTTAATTATTTGAAGAGGAGTGTACTTTCCATTACCAACACCAATATATAATTCATTTAAATCTCCACATTTTAATTCATTTAGTATTTTTTCGATATTTTCATCAGTAAAAAAATCATTATAAGCAAGCTTTTTCTTTCTCAATTCTTTATTTAATAATTCTTCTCCATTTTTTAAATAATCATCTTTATCTATACGATTAAAGAAAGCTCTAATTTTATTTTTAGCTTGACTAGTCTTAGCCATATTTATCCATTCACGACTAGGGCCATTACTATTTTTATTAGTATTGATTTTAATAATGTCATTATCTTGAAGTTCATAATCTAGAGGAACTATATTATTATTTACAATAGCTCCAACCATTGTATCTCCAACTCCACTATGAACTTTATAAGCAAAATCAATAGGCGTTGACCCACTAGGAAGTTCAACTACATCTCCCTTAGGAGTAAAAACATAAATAGAGTTTTTAAATAAATTTTCTCCTGCTTCTGTAATAAATTCTTCTTCAGAAGAATTCTCTTTTTTTAGATCCATAATAGATTTAAAGAATTGTAATTTTTGTTCCATATCATTTTGCATATTAGCCTTTACATTACTTCCATGTTCTTTATATGACCAGTGTGAAGCAATACCATTTTCTGCAACCTGATCCATTTCGTAAGTACGTATCTGAATTTCAAACAAATTACCATCAATACCAAAAACTGTTGTATGTAGTGACTGATACATGTTAGTTTTAGGCATAGCTATATAATCTTTAAATCTTTTGGGCATTGGTTTAAATTTGGAATGAATTATCCCTAATGCTTGATAACAATCTTGTTCATTATCTACAAAAACTCTTAAAGCAAGTAAATCGTATATATCACTAAATCTTTTTCCTTTATCTAACTTTTTGTAAATACTATAAACACTTTTAGCTCGACCTTTAATTTCATGCTTAATACCATGTTCATTAAGTAAATCACTAACAGCATTTTGCATTTCTATAACTAAATTATCTCTTTCGCCTTTTGATTGATTTAGTTTTTCAATAATTGAATAATATACATCTGGTTTAGAATAACGTAAACATAAATCCTCAAGTTCACTTTTCATTTTATTCATACCTAAACGATGAGCAATAGGAACCAAAATATCTAGTGTTTCTTTTGCTTTTTCTTTTTGTACTTCTTCTGGATGAACCCAAAGAGTACGCATATTATGAAGTCTATCAGCAAGTCTTATAATAATAACTCTAACATCTTCTGATAATCCAACAATTATCTTACGATGATTAGCAAGTACTGCCTCGTTATCACCTGTTAGCGTTAAATTATTTAATTTAGTAACACCATCCACTAAAAGAGCAATATCATAACTATATTCTTTTTCTATCTCTTCTAAAGTTAAATCTTTATTTTTTAATGATTCATGTAACATAGCTCCACAAATAGTTTCAGCATCTGCTTTTATTTCAGCAAGAATATAAGAAACTGAAACAAAGTGATTAATATATGGATCTCCTGTTAATCTTTTTTCATTCTCATGTTTTTCTTTAACCATATTATATGCTTTATCAATTAAATCAAGTTTCTCTTGATCAGTTATATAAGTTTTTAATAAAGCCATTAAATCTTCATAAGAAAGACTTTTCTGTATCATATTATCACATACTTTCTCTTATTCATTATATCATATTCTACTTTATTTTAAAATAACATAAGCAAAAATAAAAGAGTGTTTAATCACTCCCTTACATATTCATTTGTTTTGCAACTTCTTCAGCAAAATTTTCTTCTCTTTTTTCCATTCCTTCGCCTACTTCATAACGAATCATAGTAGTAATAGTACCACCATTATTAGCTACATATTCAGCAACGGTTTCTTTATTTTGTGCTTTAACAAAGATTTGGTTTTCCAAACAAACTTCTTCATAATATTTCTTAACTTTTCCTATTAAGATACCATCAATTCTTTCAGCAGGTTTACCTTCATTAATAAGTTGTTCTCTCATAATTGTTTTTTCTTTTTCTAATACATCAGTTGGTACTTCACTTGCTTTAGTATAAAGAGGTCTCATAGCAGCAGCATGCATAGCTACTTCACGAGCTACTTCACTTGAAGCATTATCAATTACTGTTAAAACAGCAATTTTACCACCCATATGAATGTATTCACCAAAACTTTCTGAATCTTTCTTTTCAATTCTTGTAAATCTTCTAAAGCTTAATTTTTCTCCAATTTTAGCTGTCTTTTCAACTATTAAATCATTAATAGTCATTCCATCAACATTTAAAGCTAATACTTCTTCATTTGTTTTAGGATTGTTTTTAACAATAGCTTTTAAAATATCATCTACCATAGAAACAAATTCACTATTTTTAGCAACGAAATCTGTTTCAGAGTTAACCTCAACAATAGCAGCTACATTACCTTCCGTATAAATAGCAGCTAACCCTTCAGCAGCAATTCTTTCAGCTTTCTTAGCAGCTTTAGAAATACCTTTTTCTCTTAGCCAATTAATTGCTTCTTCAATATTAGCATTAGTTGCTTCTAAAGCTTTTTTACAGTCAAGCATCCCTGCTCCTGTTTTCTCTCTTAGTTCTTTTACTAAACTAGCACTTATCATAAATATCCTCCTCATATTAATAAAAGGTGATTAAACGTAATCACCTTAGTAGTTTATTGTAAAGCTTCTACAAGTTCAGCTTTTTTCATTGTAGAATAACCTTTAATTTCTTTGTCTTTAGCCATTTCACGAAGTTCTGCTACTGTTTTAGTTGATAAATCAACAACGGCTTTTTTTTCTGTAGTCTTAACTTCTTTTTTAGCTTCTTTTTTAGTTTCTACTTTGTTTGATGATTTTTTTACTGATTGTTTTCTATCAAAATTTTTGTTTCCTTCAAATCTTCTTGGTTCTTTTTTCTTTACAGAATCTACAGCTTTTTGCATGATCTCAGCATCATCTTTTGCTTTATCATCTGTACTTACATAGTCTACTAATTCTCCACCATTTGCTTCTACGATTGCATTAGCTATAACACCAGTAATTAACTTAACTGCACGAATAGCATCATCATTACCTGGAATTACATAATCTACATCATCTGGATCACAGTTAGTATCAACAATACCAAATACTGGAATTCCTAATTTTCTAGCCTCTCTAATAGCAATATATTCTTTTGATGGATCTACTATAAATAAAGCACTAGGTAATTTGTACATATCTCTAATACCACATAAAACTTTATTTAATTTTTCGTATTCTTTCTTTAAACCAATAACTTCTTTTTTAGGTAATAAATCGAAAGTACCATTCTTTTCCATATTTTCGATTTCTTCTAAACGTTTAACTCTCTTACGAATAGTTCTAAAATTTGTTAAAGTTCCACCTAACCATCTTTCAGAAACATAATAAGACTGGCTTCTTAAAGCTTCTTCTTTAATTGCATCACTAGCTTGTTTTCTAGTTCCAACAAATAAAACTTTACCACCATTTTCTGCAATAGTTTTTAAAGCAGCATAAGCTTCTTCAATTTTTTCTGCAGTTTTCTTTAAATCAATAATATAAATGTCATCTCTTGAAGTAAAAATGTACTCTTTCATTTTTGGATTCCATCTTTTTGTTTGATGTCCAAAATGTACACCAGCTTCTAATAAATAATTCATAGACACAACTGTCATAATATTCCTCCTTTTGTTTTTCCTTCCGTAAATTTCAACTTATTACATCACCATTTGGCACTAGACACAATAATCAATTTACGTGTTTTTTTAAAAAAGCCATATTAATTATAACACAAATATGTTCAAAGTCAAACATTTTCCTTTATATTATATAAAAAGGAGAACTATTTATTCTTCCTTTTTGACTCACTTTGACTATATTTTTTATCATCATACTTATCAAAATGACGAGTTAACAGATATTTTAATCTATATAACTCAATTAATGATTTACTCACTTCTTTTCTCTCACCATCTTTTAAAAGTTTAGATAAAGGAAATAAATAACCCACAGATAAATAAGCATCAGAATTACGATCAAATTCTTTTCTTAATTTGCTATTACTTAAAGTCTTATATTCATGATCTCCTACTTTTTCAAAAGCTTCAATTTTACTAAAATAATATCCTTCACTCGTATTATAAATCAAACACCCAAAATATATTAAATCACTGTCATAATCTTTTTTCATAATTTCACTTCCCTGTTTCAGTATTATAACATAAACTATTCAATCTTCAAACAATAAATACTTAATTTAATACAAAAAAAAGAATTTATTTATTCTTTTTTATACTATACTGTTTTTCAGAATTATCTTTAGCGTCCTTGAAAAGTGTAACTTCTCTATTTTTTGAATTTAAACAATACTTTAAAAGGTGTAGCATTATTTTACCTTCACTTATTGTTTTTTTTCCATTATTATCTGTTATTGATGATAAAGGTACCATATTAGTAACGGTTAAAAATTCACTTGTTCCTACTATATAAGGTTCCATTTCAAAGTTTTTATCTATTTTTTTATAAACGTTTTCTTCCACCTTTCGTAACGCTACAGGATAACTATGATAATAGCCATCACTTCCAGTATTATATACTAATGAACCAAAATATATCGAATTAAAATCATAAGTTCTTTTCATAATTTCACTTCCTTTGTTCAAATATTATAACACAAGCTATTTATTTTTCAAAGCTTTAAACATCTTTTTCCATAAATTCTTAGATGAATAATTTAATATTCCTATTTTATAAACTCTTAAACCATATTTAATTAATAAATATATGATACCTACCATTAGAACTATTGAAATAATTACTTCAACTACTCCTATTTGTCCAAGTATTAATAAAGATGGCGAAAGAATTGCTGAAACAAATGGTACAAATGATAATATCTTTAAGAATATAGAACCTTCAAACATACTAGCCATCATAGATGTATAATAACCAAGTAATAGTACAATCATGATTGGTGTTTGTAATTGTTGAAAATCCTCAGTATTAGTTGTCATTGAAGCAAGAATTCCAGCAAGGAGTGAATAAGCTAAAAATGTAAGTAACATTAATATTATAGTTAAAGGTAAAATTATTTTTAATTGTTCTCCTATATTAGAATTTAAAACATTAGTCATAACATCCTTTACTTGCGTTGTAACTCCATTAGAAATCAAATTTCCGCCTATAAGCTTACGAATAAACATTCCTATAAATGTATATATAAATAGTAGCCCTGCTTGTAATAAAACAAATAAATTACCAGCAACTATTTTAGAAAAGAAATGTGTCTTAGGCGAAACATTTGAAATAATTATCTCCATTCCCCTAGTTGTTTTTTCATCATTTACTTCTGCGCCTATCATTTGAACCAAATATATAATTAACATAAAAAATGGTAATATCAAAATAGGAAACACAGTTGTTAAAATCATTTTAGTATTTTCATCTTGAATATTTTTATCAGTATCTAAATAAATTCTTTCAATATTAGCTGGGCTATATATAGCACTTAACTCTTCTTCAGAAATATTAGAATTATAAATTGCAATAGTTGCTTTAGTATTATTAAGCGCAGATGTTAAAATTTGAGTATTTGCTAAATCAATATATTCTTTAGTTATAATAGATATAGATAAAAAATTATTATCAGAATTTTTAAACTCTAAAATAATATTATTCTTCTCTTTTTCTTCATTAAGAATTAGATATTTTAATTCATCAATAGATCTCTCTTCTTTAATAACATTATAGTTAGTATTACCGTTCAATAAAGTCTCGGTATTATCAAGTTGAGATTTAAAAATATCAAAAGTATTTTCGGTATTATCAATGACATAAATTGTTGTTTTTTCATTAAAATCTCCACCAAACATTGTAATAACACTATCAATATTAATTATTCCAACAAGAATAACAGCAAGAACAATATTGGCTATTAAAAACCATTTTGTATTAATTTTTCTTTTTAGACTTATACCAATCAAATAATTAAATTTACTTTTCATACGATTCACCAACCTTTTCTACAAATATTTCGTTTAAGGATGGTTCCTCAACTACAAATTTTGAAATATCACTATTTTTAATTGTTTTAAAAACTTTAGATGCGACATCCTTATCAGATATTTTTATTTGATATTCATCCGTAATAGTATTTTTAGAAACAGCTATAACCCCGTCAATTTTTTCTATTTTATCAGTATCTATATTACCTTTAATAATTATATTTTTCTTTCGATATTTTTCTTTAATATCTTTTAATTCACCTTCTAGAACTGTTTTACCATTCATAATAACAACTATTTTTTTACAAAATAGTTCTACATGTTCCATACGATGTGAGGAAAATATAATCATACTACCGTTCTTAGACATTTCAATAATTTCATTTTTAAAAAGTTCTACATTAAAAGGATCTAAACCAGAAAAAGGTTCATCTAAAATTAAAAGTTTTGGATTATTTAAAATAGCTGTTATAAATTGAATCTTTTGCTGGTTTCCCTTGGATAGTTCCTTGATTTTTTTGTTTTTATAATCACTTATTTCAAACTTATCAAGTAAATAATCAAGTCTTTCATGTATGGTATCCTTATTCATTCCTTTTAACGCTCCATAAAACTCGCATTGTTCTAGTACCGTTAATTTTGTAAGTAAACTTCTTTCTTCCGTCAAAAAACCAATTTCGTCTGTCATCGAATAATCGATTGGTTTTCCATCTAGCGTAATACTACCACTAGTTGGTTCTAAAAGCCCCATAATCATTCTAAATGTTGTAGTTTTTCCTGCTCCATTAACACCCAGCAAACCAAATATTTCACCAGGTTTCACTTCAAACGATAAATTATCTACTGCCAATAATTTATCATAATATTTTGTTATATTTTTTACTCTTAACATAATTCACCTCTAAATCCAAATAGTACTATCTACTATCTTAATTTTGTTATCTTCATACTCACTATATAATCTAACTAAAACTTCAAACACAGGTAAAATATCCCCTGATTCTAAATATGTATTATAGACATACTCATTAAATTTTTGATCTGTTATATAAGTGAAAATGATAATATCAAGTAACTTGATATTATCACTACTACTCCAATTAAAGAACACATAATCTTGATAAAAATTTATTAAACTTTGTGATAGAGTATCCCCAACAGGGATAGTATAATTAACAATGAAATCATAATTTTTACAACTACTTAATACTTCTTTTAAGTGGTCTTTCACACTATCACCTCTTAATTATATTTGTAATATCATTAAAACATATAAAAACCATTAATAACATCAATAAAACAAAGCCAATAGAATGAATTATATTTTCCACTTTAGGATTAACTGGAGATCCTTTTATTTTCTCTATAATTAAGAATAAAATTCTTCCCCCATCAAATGCTGGTAGTGGTAAAAAATTAATAAATCCTACATTTATACTAATAAGTGCTAATAAAGATATTAAATTAACAAACCCAGTCTTAGCAGTTTCACCTACTAAAGTAAAAATACCTATCGGACCAGACAAACTTTTTAAGCTAAGTTTTCCGGTAAATAAATAACAAACTATAAAGAACATCTGTTCAATTAATGAAAAAGTCTTTCTAAATCCAAATTTTAAGGCTGATATAAAACCATATTCTCTTGAAGTTTCTAAAGAAAAACCATATTTATAAACTTCTTGTCCATTATTATCCCCTTTTTCAGGAGTTATAGAAATTATTTTAGTCTCTCCTTCTTTTGTTATAACTTCAAAGTCAATAGTTTTACCATTTCTTACTTGAAATTCTAATATCAATTTATCATAATTATTAACTTTTTTATTATCTATTTTAGTAATTGTACTACCCGCTTCAAGGCCTGCTTTATAAGCCATGCTATTTTTTTCAACTGTTCCAACTAATGTTTTATTAGTTGGGCATCCACTAATTAATCCTACTATAAAAAGTAAAATAATTGATAAAATAAAATTAAACATAATTCCTGCAATTACAGTCATAAATCTTTGTAACCACGTTTTTGATTGCATTCTCTTTTCTTTAGGAATTTTTTCATCAACATCAACTTCTTCCCCAGCCATTTGAACAAATCCACCTATAGGAAAAAGTCTTATCGCATACACCGTTTCATCATTTTTTCTTGTCCATTTAAAAATTTGTGGTCCCATTCCAATGGAAAATTCATAAACGTATATTCCTGCCTTTTTAGCAAACAAGAAATGTCCAAACTCATGAACAAACACAATAATTCCTAAAATCAAAATAAAATATATAATTGTCATCTTATCACTCTTTCTTATATAATTGTCATAAAAAACATAAATCCTAAAACCACAAAAATAATGCTATCTAATCTATCTAATATTCCACCATATCCAGGAAGCACATCAGAAAAATCTTTCTTACTGAAATAACGTTTAATAGCCGAGAAAACTAGATCTCCTAATTGACCCAATATACATAAGAATAATGTTATTAAAATTGTTACATATATAGGGTTTGCACTATTAACAAACAAATTATAATAAATTGTTGGTATTATAACCCCAAATACAGTACCACCTACCATACCTTCCAGAGTTTTATTTGGGGAAATTACCTCTAATAATTTTCTTTTTCCAATTAATTTACCTATAATCAATGAATAAAGATCTGTAACAAAAGGTATCAATAACAAATAAACAATTAAAGATAAACTTTTTTCACGAATAATAACTAGTGTTGATAATGAAAGACCTAAAAACATTATTCCACCAATCATATAAAAAGCATCATTTATACTATATTTTTCTCGATTATGATATAGTACTGTTGGAATTAAGAAAAGTATAAAAAGTGCTGATAAAACACGATAATCGATAGCAAATGCAAACAAATTATTATCGATATTCATAAGTATCATTAAAGTCATAATTACATATGAAATAAATTTAATAAATGCCGGTAATTTCTTTTTTTCTTCCTTTATTTTCATAAATTCATATAATGAAACATTGGATATAAGTAACACTGCTATATCAAATAAAAAACCACCAATTATTAATAATGGTACACAGACTAATAATAAAATACTCCTACTGAGTAAACTTTTTTTCATACATCCTCCAATTATTTTTCTCTAATAACATTATATTATATAAAAGATATAAAAACAAGAAAAAAGAATTAATATCTAAATAGAATCGATATTAATTCTTACTTTTTTATTATCATGTGCATAAGACGATGCATAAACAATTGTACGAATAGCACTTGCTACTTGTCCACCACGTCCAATAACTGCTCCAATATCATCTTCTGATACTAAAACCTCTATTGTAATAACATCATCATCTTCCATTTGACGAACTGAAACTGTCTCTGGATCTTCAACTAAATTTTTTACTAAAAATTCTGTTAATTCAACTAACTTCATAATTATTTTCCTTCTTTTTTAGTTGACTTACTTTCATGAAATTTTTTCATAATACCAGCATTACTTAATAAATTTCTAACTGTGTCTGTTGGTTGGGCACCATTATTTAACCATTTTAATGCAACTTCTTCGTTAATTTTAACTTCTGCTGAAGCTCCAACTGGATTGTATGTTCCAACAAGTTCAATAAATTTACCATCTCTAGCAACTCTAGAATCTGCTGCTACAATACGGTAAAATGGTTTTTTCTTGCTACCCATTCTTTTTAATCTTAATTTAACTGCCATAAAGCACCTCCGTTTTCTGTAATAATATTATCATATTAATCATATTCTGTCAACCTTTTTTTGTTGACAGTTTGTTAAATTAATTCGTACATTCTTTGATATATTCTATCATCACTACAGTATTCCATTATAAATTTATTATCTTTCTTACATATAATTATACCTATTGTTTTATCTTGATCTACTCTTCTTATATTCTTATCAACATAATTTATATATGTCTCTATTTGTCCTATATGTTCTTTTTTTAACTCTGTTACTTTCAGTTCTATTACTACATAACAATTATAATTAATATTATAAAGTAATAAATCTATATAGTTATATCTATCTCCTATTTTTATTTTATATTCACTTTCTATATAACAAAAACCAACACCTAATTCTTTCATAAAATTATCCAAATCTTCAAGTATTAACTTTTTTAATATCTTCTCCGATATTTCTTTATAATCATAACTATTTTTGATTAAAATAGGATTTTTTATTAAATCATTTACCCTAGATTCTTCATTATTTATTAACTTTTCTTTTGTTTTTTCATCTAATCTTTCATACTCTTTATTTTTGATTTTTTCTCTTAATTGTCTCTTACTCAAATTTTGATCAATAGTTATCTTAATATAATAATTGATTTTATTTATATCTTTAATTGATAATAGTTCTACATAATGACTCCAAGTCAATTGGTCAGCCACTGGCTGACTTTTTAGTAAATTATAAAATTTACGCATATATTTTAAATTAGTTACTGTATATCCTTTACCTAATTCATTAGTTAGTCTTTTTGAATATTCTTTAATAATACCTTCACCATAATGTTTACCTGCCTCTGACAACAACTTACCCACATTATAATATGTATTTAAATCACTTCTATTTTTACTATAATCTTTTACTCTTTTTGTTATCTCGTTATTTATAAGTTCCTGCTTGATTTCTCTATAGTAATTCATGATTACCTCCTTCTAATTATAATATACGAGATAACTTTTCTATTTCCTTTTTTACAAACAAAAAAGTTACGTATTATGCGTAACTTTAATTGTATTAATTACTTTTCTTTAGTTTTAAAACAGCTCCACTTAGGATAATTAAACTCAATCCACCAAGGATAATAATCATACTTAAATTATCTCCAGTATTTGGATTGTTAATTGAAGCACCAGTAGCATTATTATATCCAACAATACCATAAACACTTAAGTGTGATGTTTCAAATACAATTTTTCCATCTACTAATTTAGCATCAATTGTTTCACTAATATTTCCTTGTTCATCAATATATATAACTTTATAATTGTCATATTTTTTTGCATTATCTTCTAAAGTAATTGAAATAGTAAATTTTCCATTTTCCATTGGAACAACTTCAAATTCATCTGCTTGTTGAAGACCAACTTTAATATCATATAAAGAAATTAGCGCTGTATCTTTTACATCTTTATTATCTTTATATAAATCATCTACTTTTTTCTCTGCTGATTCTTTTTCTTCTTTAGTTGCCTCATCTATTCTTAATTCAAGATTATTATTTAAAGCTTTTTCACTTTCAAAAGTAATTTTTTTGTCGTTAGATTCAATAACTTTATTTTCTTCTACAACATATTGTCCATTTACTAGTTTAGCAACATATTTACCAGTGACATACTTAGAAACATCAGTACTAAATGTACCTCCTGTTACTTCAGCTTTTACTTTAGACCAATCTTCAGCAGAATTTCCTTGAGTGTTATTTACATATAATGCTTCAGCACCTTTAATTGTACCACCAAGAACATTTACAGTTATTGGTAATTTTGTTGTATGTTGTACTACTGCAATACCTGCCCCTACAGTAGTAGCTCCATCAGCTTTTGGTTGAGAATTTAATTTTTTCGCTGTTCCTGTTAAATTACCACCTTTAACATTTAAAATACCAGCTCTTACTTCAACAGCAGTAGCACCTGTAATAGTTGTTCCTGCTTCAATGTTGTAAATACCATTTCCTGCTTCATATACTGCAACACCATCAGCACCAGTTGTTGTAATACTTGCTCCATTTTTGATATTTACTACTGGACCATTGGCGTGTATAATAAGTCCATTTGTTGTTATACCAAATGATTTAGCATTAATTTTTCCTGCAAAATTAACTTCTGTTCCATATGCACCTTCATCATTATATCCTCGAAATATTGCAAGTCCTGTATCTCCTTCTAAAGTTACATCTTTTTCAACATTTAATTTTGAATATATTTTTGAAGTTTGTTTATCGCTTCCCCAAACATTTAACGCATTATGTGTTTCATGTTTAATAGTACCTTTTCCTTTAATAGTTAAAATACCATTGTATACAGTAATTGATCTATCATTTTTTGCCTTAGTAACAATGTTATAACCATTTAAATCAAGGGTAATATCCTTTCCATCTCCAACTAAGATTTTTCCTCCTGTATGTTCTATGTTGTCTGTTAATTTAATTGTGTCGCCAGTAACAGCATTTTTGAACGCATCCATAAGTTCAGCATCTGTACTAACTGTTTTTTCAGCAGCCATTACACTAGGAACAAATAATGTAAATACTGCCACTAAAAATAATAATTTAAATTTCTTTTTCATTTTATTTTCCTCTCTTTCAGCTTCATAATATCATAGTATATTTTTCTTTGCAATAGATTTTCAATTTTTCGACATTACTTTACACAAAAATTGAAATCAAACGTCTACAATTAATAATTTTAAAAATCACACTCCTTTTTTTACTTCTTCCTCTTAAATTATACCCCTCTCCAGGTAGGCTTTGTCAATCATTTTTTAAAAAATGTTGTACTATTTATACATGATATAATTTAACAAAAAAGAAGCTAAAAATAGCTTCTAATTAATCCATTAATTCTTGTTCCAAAACTTCTAATGGTTCATCATTTAATAAATCTAATTCTAAATCATAATCTATTTTACGATATTTTTTAGCACCTGTACCAGCTGGGATTAATTTACCAATAATTACATTTTCCTTTAATCCTTCTAATTTATCAACTTTTCCATGTATAGCAGCATCAGTTAAGATTCTAGTAGTTTCTTGGAATGATGCGGCTGATAAGAATGAATCAGTTTCTAGAGATGCTTTTGTAATACCTAAAAGTACTGGCTTACCAGTTGAAGGTCGTTTCCCTTCAATGATTAATGCTTTATTTGCATCTGAGAAATGATTAATATTTACAAGTGTTCCTGGTAAGAACATTGAATCACCACTATTTAGAATCTTAATTTTAGAAATCATACGTTTAGCAATAATTTCAACGTGTTTATCAGAAATATCAACACCTTGAGAACCATATACTTTTTGAATTTCAAGCAAGATATACTCTTGAACAGTAAGTGGATCGGTTACAACTAATAATTCCTTTGGACTAATAGCACCATGTGTTAATCTTTGTCCTGCAACAACTTCTTGATTTAATTCTACAGCAGCTTTAGCTCCATAGTTAGAAGTGTGTTTTTTAGTTTCAACATCATTTGTAACATTAATTATTAACTTACCACCATCTTCTTCAATAGCAGTTACAACACCATTTATTTCAGAAATAGTAGCTTTTCCTTTTGGATTACGAGCTTCAAATAACTCTTGAACACGAGGTAAACCTTGAGTGATATCGTCTCCACCAGCAACACCACCAGTGTTGAAGTTTCTCATGGTTAACTGAGTACCTGGTTCACCAATTGATTGAGCAGCCATAATACCTACAGCTTCACCAATTTCAACAATTGAACCTGTTGCTAAGTTACGTCCATAACATCTTTGACATACACCTTGTTCAGTCTTACATGTTAATACTGTCCTAATTGGTACTTTTGTAATACCAGCAGCAATAATCTTATCAGCAATTTGTTCAGTAATGTATGTATTTCTATCATACATTACTTCTTTAGTTTCTGGATTAATAATCTTTTTGTTAGTATAACGACCAACGATACGATTATAAAGTGGTTCAATTACAGTACCATCTTTATCATTAATAAAGGATTCAACTACTACTCCTTGTTCAGTACCACAATCTTCTTCTTTAACAATAATATCTTGTGCCACATCAACTAAACGACGAGTTAAGTAACCTGCATCGGCAGTTTTTAAAGCTGTATCAACGGCACCTTTACGAGCACCATGGGTAGATAAGAAGAATTCACTAATTGTAACACCTTCAGAGAATGAAGATTTAACTGGGATTTCTACTTGACCACCACTTGGTTTAGCAAATAATCCACGCATACCAACTAATTGAGTATAAGAGTTGATATCACCACGAGCTTTTGATTGCATCATGATACAAATTGGATTTTCTTTATCTTCTCTAACCATTTCTTCAAGTTCTTTTTGAACTTGTTTTTTAGCACCATTCCAGATTTCAATTACTTTGTTATATCTTTCTTCTTCAGTTATTAAACCACGTTTAAATTGTTTGTTAACAGTATCAACCATTTCTTGGCTTTCTTTTAATATTTCAGGTTTTTTAACTGATTCTCTAATATCAGAAATTGCTATCGAGATACCAGATAGTGTTGAATATTTAAATCCTAAATCTTTTAATTTATCAAGCATAACTGAAGTTTCAGTTGTTTGATAACGTTTATAAATCTGAGCAATTATCTTTCCTAAAGCTCCTTTATTTAAGGCATCAACCAAAGGCATTTCTTTAATTTTTTCAGGAATATTTTCTCCTCTATTTATAAAATATTTTTTAGGAGTTGTTTTTTCAATATTTTCTGTACTTCCATCATTGATATATTGGAATGTATCGGGGAATATTTCATTGAATAAAATTTTACCTGGAGTAGTTACTAAATATTTATCTAAATAAGAATCAGGGAAAATTTTATGTCTAAATGAATTAACTGGTAAAGCAATACGTGTATGAAGTGTAATTTCACGTCTTTCATAAGCCATTAATACTTCATTAGCATTTTTAAATACTCTACCTTCACCTGGAAGTCCAGCTTTTTCAATAGTTATATAGTAGTTTCCTAATACCATATCTTGCCCTGGTGTAACAATTGGTTTTCCATCTTTTGGAGATAGAATATTATTAGCACCTAGCATAAGAATTCTAGCTTCAGCTTGAGCTTCTTCAGTAATAGGAACGTGAACAGCCATTTGGTCTCCATCGAAGTCAGCGTTGAACGCTGTACAAACTAATGGATGTAATCTAATAGCACGTCCTTCAATTAACTTAGGTTCAAATGCTTGAATACCAAGTCTATGTAATGTTGGGGCACGGTTTAATAATACCGGATGTTCTTTAATCTTTTCTTCAACAATATCCCAAACACGTGGATCTTGATTTTCAATCATCTTTTTAGCAGCTTTAATATTACTTGCTATTTCTTTAGTAACCAAACCATTTATAACATGTGGTTTGAATAACTCTAAAGCCATTTCTTTTGGAATACCACATTCATACATTTTTAAGCTTGGCCCTACAACGATAACAGAACGACCTGAATAGTCAACACGTTTACCTAATAAGTTTTGACGGAAACGTCCTTGTTTACCTTTTAACATACTAGATAATGATTTTAATGGTCTATTTCCAGCTCCAGTAATATTACGTCCACGACGTCCATTATCGAATAAAGCATCTACAGCTTCTTGTAACATACGTTTTTCATTTTGAATAATGATACTAGGGGCACCTAATTCCATTAATTTTTTTAAACGGTTGTTACGATTAATTACACGACGATATAAGTCATTTAAGTCAGAAGTTGCAAATCTACCACCATCTAATTGAATCATTGGACGAAGTTCTGGAGGTATTACTGGAAGAGCATCTAAAATCATCCATTCAGGACGATTTCCTGATTCTAAGAAAGCATTTAACACATCTAAACGTTTCATTAAACGAACACGCTTTTGACTTGTTGTATCTTTTATAGCTTCAATTTCTTCCTTAATATTCTTAACTTCTTCTTCAAGATTAACTTGACATAATAATTCTTTAATAGCTTCTGCTCCCATACCTACTCTGAAACTATTACCATATTTTTCATAATAAGCACGGTATTCTTTGTCGCTAATTGTTTGTTTCTTTTCAAGTGGAGCAGCTCCAGGATCTAGAACAACATATGAAACGAAGTATAGTACCTCTTCCAAATCTCTTGGACTCATATCAAGTACTAATCCCATACGAGATGGCACACCTTTAAAAAACCAAATATGGCTACAAGGAGTAGCAAGTTCAATATGTCCCATTCTTTCACGACGAACTTTTGATCTTGTAACTTCTACTCCGCAGCGATCACAAATAATGTTTTTATATCTTAAACGCTTATACTTACCACACGAACATTCGAAGTCCTTAGTTGGTCCAAATATCTTTTCGCAGAATAAGCCTTCACGTTCTGGTTTTAAAGTACGGTAGTTGATTGTTTCAGCTTTCTTTACTTCACCATAAGACCATGAACGAATTTTTTCAGGTGAGGCGATTCCTATACGTAATCCTTCAAATTGATTTACTTCCATTATTCCTCATCCCCTTCCATATCTTCTTCAAAATCATCTTCCATTTCTTCCTCTAAATCATCAAATTCATCTTCATATAAGTCATCTTCTAATTCCTCATTTGGAAGTTCTGGTTCTTCTTCTGAATCATTACTTATCTCAAAATCTTCATTTGCAAGATAAGTATCTTTTTCGTCTTCTTCTAAATCTTTTAATTCATTATAATTTCCATTTTCATCTAAAACAGTAATATCAAGTCCTAAAGCTTGGAACTCTTTAATTAATACTCTAAATGATTCTGGAATACCACTCTTTGGAATTGGTGTTCCTTTAACAAGTGATTCATAAACTTTAACACGTCCAACAACATCATCTGATTTAATAGTCATCATTTCTTGTAATACGTTAGCAGCACCATAAGCATACAATGCCCAAACTTCCATTTCTCCAAATCTTTGACCACCAAATTGAGCTTTACCTCCTAAAGGTTGTTGTGTTACTAAACTGTAAGGTCCAGTCGAACGTGCATGTAATTTATCATCAACCATGTGGTTAAGTTTAATCATGTACATAACACCAACGCTGATACGATTATCAAATGGTTCACCAGTACGTCCATCATAAAGTACTGCTTTACCATCTTCATCAAGTCCAGCCTCTTTTAATGCATCAATAATTTCTTCACGGTTAGCACCATCAAATACTGGAGTTGCTACATAAATACCTAAATTCTTAGCAGCAATACCTAAATGCATCTCTAAAATCTGTCCAATGTTCATACGAGATGGAACTCCAAGTGGATTAAGTAAAATATCAACAGGACGACCATCACTTAAGTATGGCATATCCTCTTCAGGTAAGATAAGTGAGATAACACCCTTATTACCATGACGACCAGCCATCTTATCTCCAACACTTATTTTACGTTTTTGAACAATGTATACACGAACCATCATTGATACACCAGCAGGAAGTTCATCACAATTATCCTTAGTAAATATTTTAACATCATGAACGATACCTTCTCCACCATGTGGAACACGTAAAGATGTATCTCTTACTTCACGAGTTTTTTCACCAAAAATTGCGTGTAATAATTTTTCTTCAGAAGTAAGTTCAGCCATTCCCTTAGGAGTAACTTTACCAACTAAGATATCATCATCTTTTACTTCTGTACCAATACGAATAATACCATTTTCATCTAAGTTTTTGCGTGCATCTTCACCAATATTTGGAATATCACGAGTAAACTCTTCAGGTCCTAATTTTGTATCACGACACTCGATTTGATAATCCTCAATATGGATTGATGTATAAACATCATCTTTAACTAATCTTTCATTTAAGATTACAGCATCCTCGTAGTTGTAACCATTGTAGTTCATGAACGCTACTGTTACGTTTTTACCTAAGGCCATTTCACCTTTTTCAGTACTTGGTCCATCAGCAATAACTTCTCCTGCATAAACAGTATCACCAGTTCTTACAATTGGAACTTGATGATAACAAGTACCTGCATTACTACGTTCAAAACCATTTAAATAGTAAGTATCTTTACCACCTTTAGTTTTAACTATAATTTTTTTACCATCGGCATAATCAACAATACCATCAGCTTTTGCCATAATAACAGCACCACTATCACGTGCAGCTATAGCTTCAATACCAGTTCCAACAAGTGGAGCTTCGGCTTTTAATAGTGGGATAGCTTGACGTTGCATGTTAGCACCCATAAGTGCACGTTTACCATCATCATGTTCAAGGAATGGAATACCTTGTGTTGTAATAGATACAACTTGTTGTGGTGAAACATCTATATAATCAATTTTTTCTTTTTCTATCATAATATTCTCAGTACGGTAACGAACTGGAACACGATCTGGAATAATAACTCCATTTTCATCTGTTTCAATTGTTGCTTGAGAAATATAATGATCTAACTCTTCATCAGCAGTCATATAAACAATTTCATCTGTTAATTTACAATTTTCTACTTTACGATAAGGAGTCATAATAAATCCATAATCATTAACACGAGCATAACTTGCAAGGGATGTGATAAGTCCGATGTTTGGTCCTTCTGGAGATTCGATTGGACAAATTCTTCCATAGTGTGAAGGGTTAACATCACGAACTTCCATACCAGCTCTATCACGTGATAAACCACCAGGTCCTAAGCTAGATAAACGACGTTTATTAGTAAGCTCAGCTACTGGATTTGTTTGATCCATAAATTGTGATAACTGACTACTTCCAAAGAACTCTTTAATAGCAGCAGTTAAAGGTCTAATATTAATTAAAGTTTTTGGAGTAACTTCGCTAATTTCTTGAGTACTCATACGATCTCTTATTACTCTTTCAATTCTACTAATACCAATACGGAATTGATTTTGTAAAAGTTCTCCTACTTGACGAACACGACGATTAGATAAATTATCTATTTCATCATAATTACCAATACCTTCAAGTAAATTTAAGTAATAAGAAACTGAAGCATATACATCAGAAATAGTTAAACGTTTTTCTTCAATTGTTTGATCATTTCCAATTATACTAACAACTTTTTCTGGATTTAACTTAGAGAAAACTTTAACTTCTTGAACTCGATTATAACTATCTAGTTCTTCGTTAATTAAAACTTCTTTAACACCATATCCATCTTTCATTACTGGAATTAATTTTTCTAATTCTTCTTTTCCAATAACAGTTCCTTTTTCTAAAACAACTTCATTATCAACTTTAATTGTTTCAGCTAAAGTACATCCAAGTAATCTTTCACAAACATTCAATTTACGATTAAATTTGTAACGTCCTACTTTTGCTAAATCATAACGGAAAGCATCAAAGAATCTACTAATTAATTGATTCTTAGCACTATCTAAAGTAGAAGGTTCTCCAGGTCTTAACTTAGAGTGGATATCAATTAATGACTCATCAGTATTTTTATTTGTATCTTTTTCAATAGTACGTTTTAAATACTCATCATCACCATATAAATCTAAAATATCCTCATCACTAGATAATCCTAAAGCACGTAAAAGTGTTGTAATAGGAACTTTTCTTGTACGATCAATACGAACATAGATAACATCTCTAGCATCTGTTTCATATTCTAGCCAAGTACCTCTAGTTGGAATGATTTGTGAAGTAACAACTACTTTACCATTTTTCTTATCTACTTCTTTACCATAGTAACATGAAGGAGAACGAACCAATTGTGAAACAATTACACGTTCAGCACCATTTATAATGAATGTTCCACTATCAGTCATAATAGGCATATCGCCTAAGAAAATATCTTGTTCTTTTACTTCTCCGGTTTCTTGATTAAAAAGTCTAGCTTGGACTTTTAATGGAGCAGCATAAGTTGCATATCTTTCCTTACATTCTTTTATATTGTATCTTGGTTCCTCAAATGAATATTCACCAAATTCTAACGACAAATTTCCTGTAAAACTTTCTACAGGAAAAATATCATCAAATACCTCTTGAATACCCTCAGTCATAAACCAATCATAAGATTTTTTTTGAATTTCTAACAAATTCCCTAATTCAATTGCATTTTTTGTTTTTGCATAGCTACGTCTTTCTCGGTGATCACCAAATTTTTTAACTGTATAAGCCACTATTTTCACCCCTATAAACTATATTTTTTAGTCTTCCATATACCAATGCCAAGTATATGTCGCCAATTTATAATTTTACACCAACCATTACAAATTGTCAATTATTTCGAGCACAAATTATATAAAAACCTTTATTTTTATTAACAACTTTTACATCATACTCTTTTTCCAAATCACGGGCTATGCTTTTAGCACCCTGATCTTTATTTATTACTATCCAAAGTTCTCCATTACTCTTTAAATGTTCCTTTGCCCCGAATAATATTTCATACAATACTTTTTTGCCAACTCTAATAGGTGGATTACTAATTATATAATTATATTTTTTAGTTATATTTTTATATATATCGCTTTCAAAAATATTAACATTTACTTTATTTAACAAAGCGTTCTTCTTAGCAAGATTTAGACTTCGCAAATTAACATCTATCATATCTACATTTGACCTTGTTTTAAGTGCGACATATATACCAATAGGTCCATAGCCACATCCAAAATCTAAAACATCACCATTTATTTTATCAATAGGAATAGTTTCTAGTAATGTTCTTGTTCCAAAATCCAAACCTCTCTTAGAAAAAACGCCATTGTCACTTATAATTTTTAATTTAGTTTCATTTACTATTACATCATGTAATTTTTCATTTGTTTTTATATTCGTATTATTAGTAAAATAATGTTCCATAAATTCTCCCTTTCGTGTCTCTTTTAGAAACAACGAAAGCCCGTGCTCATCGCACAGGCTATAAAACGCATTATTTTAATTCAATAGTAGCGCCAGCTTCTTCAAATTTAGCTTTCATTTCATTAGCTTCGTCAGTAGATACTTTTTCTTTAACAACTCCACCGTTATCAGCGATATCTTTAGCCTCTTTTAATCCTAAACCTGTAATATCACGAACTAATTTGATAACAGCAATCTTATTAGCACCAGCACTTGCTAATACTACATCAACAGCGCTTGGTCCTTCATTTGCTTCAGCAGCAACTGGAGCAGCAGCCACAGCTACAGCACTTGGATCAACACCAAATTCTTCTTTCATTGCATCTACTAAATCTTTAACTTCTAAAATTGTCATTTCTTTTATTGAATCAATAATTTCTTTTGTACTTAATTTTGCCATTCTATTTTCCTCCTCTTTTTTATTTAAATTATTATTTTTCTAAATTTTGGCTATGTAAATCAAGAGCGATTGCAAAGTTCTTAACATGTTCCATAAGACCACCTGCAAGCATTGTAAGTAATCCTTCTCTTGATGGAATTGCTGCTAGTGACTTTAACATTTCTTCGTCTGCTTTTTCACCATCAACATATCCTACTTTTAATTCTAGTGCTGGATGTTTTTTAGCATAATCACTTAGCACTTTAATTGGAGCAACTGCATCTGTTCCAAAAGCTATTGCTTTAGGTCCATCTAATTCTCCTAAATCAATTTTTAAATCATTTAATGCTCTCATTGCTAAAGTATTCTTGTATACTTTAAAATCAGAACCTGTTTCTCTTAGTTTTCTTCTTAACTCATTTGTTTCAGCAACAGTTAAACCATGGTATTCAAATAATACTACTGAAGCAGATGCTTTTACTTTATCACTAATTTCATCAATGACTGCTTGTTTCTTTTCTAAAATTTTAGTATTTGCCATATGACACCTCCTCTTTTGCTTAACCGTATATAAAAGCCTTACTATTTACACAGTAAGGCCGAAAGACTTAAAAATTTAAGTTCCTCGGTAGGAAATATTAAGCTTTCCGCTCCTACTGTCTACGGTACTATATATAATTTTTTGGAAACATCCAAATTATATCATATTATATTTTATTTGTCAAAGCTATTTGCATCAATTTTAATTCCAGGCCCCATTGTTGAAGAAACTGAAATATTTTTAACATAAGTTCCTTTTACAACAGCTGGTTTTGTTTTTAAAATTAATGATACAAAGGCATTCATATTTTCAAGTAATTGTTCTTCAGTAAAGCTTACTTTACCAATAATAACTTGAACATTACCATAAGAATCTGTTCTATATTCAACACGACCCTTTTTGATATCTTCAACAGCTTTTTTAGTATCCATTGTAACTGTTCCAGTTTTAGGATTTGGCATTAAACCTTTAGGTCCTAAAATCTTACCAATCTTACCTAAAGCAGGCATCATATCTGGAGTAGCTACTATAACATCAAAATCGAACCAATTTTCTTTTTCGATTTTTTCAATCATGTCAGCCTCACCAACATAATCAGCACCAGCTTCTTTAGCAGCAGTAGCCATTGGTCCTTTAGCTAAAACTAATACTTTTTTAGTTTTACCAGTACCATTTGGTAATACTATAGCTCCTCTTAATTGTTGATCAGCTTTTTTAGTGTCTAAGTTTAAACGCATAGCTAATTCAACAGAAGCATCAAATTTTGTTGTTGAAGTTTCTTTTACTAATTTAATAGCTTCTTCTTTTGTATAAGCGCGACTTCTTTCAACTTTAGAAGCAGCTTCTACATACTTTTTACCTTTTTTCATTTTCTTACCTCCTTGTGGTTTTTGTTTATAAATAATTTATAAAGCGGATAACGGGTTTCCCCTCCCACATAGTAGTCCTATGTATTAATCAGAAATTTTAACACCCATATTTAAAGCAGTACCTTCAACTATTTTCATAGCTTCTTCTACAGTATATGCATTTAAATCTGGAAGTTTGATTTCAGCAATTTCTTTTAGTTGCTCACGAGTTATAGTTGCAACTGTTTCTTTTGAACCTTTTGTAGATCCTTTTTTAATTTTAGCAACTTTCTTAATTAAGAATGCAGCTGGTGGAGTTTTAATTACAAAGTCAAAAGTTCTATCTTCATAAATAGTAATTTCAACTGGTAAAATATCTCCCATCTTATCCTTAGTTGCATCATTATATTTTGTACAAAATTCTTGTAAGTTAATCCCTGCTGGCCCTAAAACTGTTCCAACTGGTGGAGCTGGTGTAGCTTTACCTGCAGGTATTTGTAATTTGATCATTTTTGTTACTTGTTTTGCCACGAAAAACACCTCCTATAAATTTCGCTTTCCATGAGTGGTTCTAATGATTTTTAACAAAACTCCGCTTAACAATTTAAGTTAAAGAATCTAAAGAAATCTCCCACTAAATCTATATTAAAAATTAAATATAGCTTAATAATAATAGCACAAATTTACAAGTTTGTAAACTATGCTTTAGAAATTTGTGAAATTTCTAACTCTACAACTGTTTCTTGACCAAATAAATCAAGAGTAACTTCTAATGAACCTGTAGCAGGGTCAATTGACTTAACCTTACCAAACATACCATTAAATGGTCCATCAACCACTTTAACTTTGTCATCAACATTAAGTTCACTACCAATTTCTAATCTACTCATACCCATTGAGCCTAATATTTTATCAACTTCAGCTGGAGTTAATGGAAATGGTTTAGCTCCCTTACCGCTTGATCCAATAAATCCTGTAACACCTGGAGTATTACGAACAATAAACCAAGCTTCATCAGTCATAATCATTTCAACTAATATATAACCTGGAAACATCTTTTTTACTTTTTCTTTTTTTGTTCCGTCTTTGTATTCAACTTCTGTTTGTTCAGGAACAACTACACGGAAGATATAATCTTCCATACCCATAGTACTAGCACGCATCTCTAATTTTTCTTTTACCTTATTCTCATGACCAGAATAGGTATTAACGACATACCATTCTTTTTCCATTAGGCACCTATTAACATCTTTATACCAGCACTAGCTAAATCTATTATGGTATAAAATAATCCAAACATAATCATAATTGAGATTGTCGCAATACTATACTTAAGCATTTCTTTCTTATTAGGCCATCTAACTTTTTTTAGTTCACCCTTAACACCTGCAAAAAACTTTGCTATTTTTTTCATATGAATACCTCTCTTTCATATTATGCATTTTTATTCAAAATAAAAACACATCTCGTGTCTAATTAAATATTATCACGTAAATGTGTCTTTGTCAATCATTTTATCAGTTATTTCTTAGCTTAATTTAGATTTTAAGACTGTTATAACTGGGCGCACACCATAAACAGCGCCACTACCAACGTAGACTTCATTCGCAAAAGCATAGTATGACACTCCCCATGCATTGTCAGCACGTCCAGCAAGAGAAGATGATGTCCAATAACCAACTCCGGTCATTGAGGAATCAGCATTATTTAAACATCCATGTTTTGTACAATCTTTACTTGTTCTATCATATAACCATCCATAATTACAGCCACTTATAACTTCTCTTTTACATGTTGCACTTTGTGTACTTGTATTTGTATCAAAATAGTACTCTGAAGTTGCTGTTTTTTCATCAAATGTTGTATTTCCAGTAATTTGAGCTACTTCCTGCACTGTTATTAATCTTGCTTTATAACTACTATAATCTATTGTATATTTTGCATTGCTTGTTTGTCCTGTTTGATCCATTGTATAATTTGATGGTGTTATTGTTCCTTTCCATCCATCTGTATCTGTTTTTAATTGGTTGAACACTTCTTTTGGACCGCTTGCATTCTTTCCACTTGAATTCCATTTTACTAATGCTGTTGTATTATGGTCTAGTATTAAATTTACTGTATCTTTTCCATCATCATTAAAAGCATAGAATTTCATACATCCACTCTTTGTTCCTGTATTACTTTGAGTTTCTGTATAATTTGAACATTTTGTTCCATTATCTACATTAAAATATACTACTTCTCCATTGGTATATGTTTTTGTTGTATTTCCTTTTTCTGTTGCTTCATATTTCTTATTTGTTGGGTTGTATGATATTTTATAATCCCCTATTGTCATAGTTGATGAGTTTTCCACTTCTCCATTGTTTATTGTTATAGTCCCTGATGTTGGTTTTTTCCCATTCATTTCTATTTTTAGTTTACCATCTGGTAAGAGGGCACCTGTTAGATTTCCTTCTTCATCTATTTGATATGTTCCATCTGGTATTTTTTTATGATTTAATCTTGCTTCTGCTACTGCTGTTTCTACTTGTTTTATGTAGCTATCGGCACTTATTTCTGCTGCTCCTCTCTGCGCACTTTTTATTGTATTCATTACTATTGGTGTTGCTATTAATGCTATTATTGCTAATACTACTATTACCGCTAGTAATTCTATTAAAGTGAAAGCATTTTTTCTTTTCATTTTAACTCCTCCTAATCTTACTTTCTATTTAATCATATCTCTATAAGGAGAAATTGTCAACAGGGAGTTTATAATTTTTTAAGCCATAAAAAAAGCACAAATTTTGTGCTTACTTAATATAATCATCATTTACGTTTTCATCTATATCATTTAAATCTTCATCTGTTACATCATCATCAATATCATCCCAAGGTTCTTCATCTTCTTCTATAGCTATTTTCATTTTTGTTTCTCCCACTATTTCAACACCAAGTTCTTTTTCTATATCAAAAGTAATAGTACCATTATCTTCTATATTTACCTTAGAACAACTAGGTTGTTTAAGTGTTCTAACTATAATATCTGTATCTCCATTTAAATCTGCATCTTCTCTTACTTTAACATTAAATAAATCATTATAATCTACTTTTTTGTTAACAACTGTAGTTTTAGAGTCATTATCATAAGAATACCAAATATTTACATCGTAAGATCCATCCACCCCAATTTTATCTCCCGACTTATATCCTTTAAATTTATGATTTATGACCCAGCAACCTAATACAGTGGTAGGATTATCACTTACTTCAATACTGTAATTATTTTTAAAGTATTTTTTACCTTTTCCCACAACTGCTTTTGTAACTATTTCTTTATATAATGCCATATAATCACCCCTCACTTTAATTTATGACATAATATGAGAAAAGTGCACAAAAAAATATAATTGTTCATTATATTTTTTAATCTACTACCTCTGCATCCATACTCCAAGTTTTAACATCAGTTATTTTTACATTTACTATCTTTCCTATTAAAGAAGCATCTCCTTTAACATTAACTAATTTCATAGTATCTGTATATCCCATTAACATACTACTATCTTTTTCGCTAAAGTCTTCAATTAAAACCGGAACTGTTTTACCAAGATACTTGTCATTAGCTTCTTTTGAATATTTATTTATAAGTTCGTTTAATTCTTGCAACCTTTTTTCTTTTACTTCTAATGAAATACTATCTTCCATTCTAGCAGCAGGTGTACCAATACGTGGTGAAAAGATAAATGTAAATGCTGAATCAAACTTACATTCATTAACTACTTCTAATGTTTCATTAAAATCTTCATCTGTTTCATTAGGAAAACCTACTATGATATCAGTTGTTATTGAAGAATATGGTAACTTCTCTCTGATTTTCTTATATAAAGTCAAATATTCTTCTTTAGTATAACGTCTTCCCATTTTTCTTAAAATAGAACTAGATCCAGATTGTAAAGGTAAATGAATATAAGGCATTATGTTATCATATTTAGCAATTATATCAATCATCTCATCAGTAAAATCCCAAGGATGGCTAGTTACAAATCTAACTCTACTAATACCTGTTTTAGCAACATCTTCTAATAAATTAGACATTCCATAGTTAATATTTAAATCTTTACCATAAGCATTAACATTCTGTCCAAGTAAAGTCACTTCTTGATATCCATCTTCTACTAACTTCTTTACTTCATTAATAATATATTCAGGTTCTCTACTTCTTTGTTTTCCCCTTGTATAAGGAACTATACAATAAGTACAAAACTTATCACATCCATACATAATATTAACCCAAGCTTTATATTTGCTATCTCTTTTTACAGGGATATTTTCAATCACATCCCCTTCAATACTTAGAACATCTACTTCTAAATCTTTTTTAGAGATTGCTTCATATAAAATGTTAGGAAGATTATGAATATTATGAGTACCAAATACTATATCTAACCATTTATATTTTTCTAGTATCTCTTTTACAACATGTTCTTCTTGAGCCATACATCCACAAATACCAGCTATTAAATCCGGCTTTGATTCTTTTAAATGTTTAATACGACCAACCATACCAAATACTTTATTATGCGCATTTTCTCTTATTGCACATGTATTTAAAAGTATTAAATCCGCGTCTTCCATATTTTCAACTTCAGTAAAACTCATATCCTCTAATATAGCTTTTATATTCTCAGTATCATGTTCATTCATCTGACATCCATATGTCTTAACAAAATACTTTTTATTTAACCCTAGTTTTTTTAAATTCTCTTTTACTATATATTCATTGGTTTTAGTTAAAACCTCTTTTTTTGTTCTTTTTCTTGCTTCTTCTAAGCTAGGTAAATTCATACTATCACTTCCCTTTTACGATTATATCAAAAATGTTTTAATAAATAAAGAAAAAAGAAATCATTATTTGATTTCTTCTAATTTAACACTAACTAGCTTACTTACTCCTGATTCTTGCATCGTTATTCCATATAAAACATCTGCATATTCCATAGTTCTTTTTTTATGAGTAATTAATATAAATTGTGTTTTTAACTTTAAATTCTTTAAGTACGCTCCAAAACTATCAACATTTACTTCATCTAGTGCGGCCTCTACCTCGTCTAAAATACAGAATGGTACTGGACGAGATTTAAGTATTGCAAAAAGTAAACTGATTGCTGTAAATGTTTTCTCTCCACCTGATAAAAGTGATATACTTGTAAGTTTCTTTCCTGGAGGGGATGCGATAATCTCTACCCCTGTTTCCAATAAATTATTTGGATCAGTTAATTTTAAAGCCGCTGTACCACCTTTAAATAATTCTTTAAAAGTTTCACTGAAATTTTTATTAACAACTTCAAATGTAGCTTTAAAATCTGTTTCCATAACACTATCCATCTCTTTAATGATTTCTAGTAATGTATTTTCTGCACTAACTAAATCATCACGTTGTTTAATTAAAAATTCATATCTAACACTAACTCTGTCATACTCTTCTGGAGCAGCTAGGTTAACCATACCTAAATCTTTTATTGTCTTTTTTAAGTTTTGAACTTTATTGCGTGCAATATCTTCACTTAATTCTAACTTATAAAGACTATTAGCTTTTTCGTATGTTATATTATATGTTTCACTTAAAGTATTTAATAAGTTATCTAACTTAACATCAGCTCTATTTATTTCAATTTCTAAGTCTTTTAATTCTTTATTTTTACTATTATATAATGAATTTTCTTTTTTAATAGATAATTCTAGCTCTTCTAGTTCCTCTTTTAATTCTAGATCTTTATTTTGTAAGTTAGAAATAGTAAGGGTTAAAGCTTCTTTTTCATTTACTGCTTCATAATACCTAGCAATTACTTCTTCTTCTTCTTTAGATAACTTATTATCAATAATGTTATTAGTACCAACTATTTCATTATTTATACTAATATCTTTATCTTTTAATAAATTCAAATTATTTATATAACTATTCTTAGTTTCTGTTAGGTTAATAAGATCTTTGTTTACTAGATAAAACTTATCTTCAAGTCCCTTTAAATTATAATCTATTTCATTTATCTCATTTTCGCTAGTTTTAATATTATTAATGATATTTTTTTCTTCATTAATATATTGTTCTAACTCGTGCTTTTCTAAAATAACATTACGCATCTTAGGAGCATTACCACCAGTTATAGAGCCACCTACATGAAATATTTCTCCATCTAATGTTACTACACGATAACTATAATTAATCTTCTTAGTGATAATATTTGCTGCATCAATATCAGTAACAACGATAACATTACCTAATTGATTTTTAACAATATTATCATATTTTTTATCATATTTAACAAGATTAGATGCAATTCCTACAAAACTAGGATTACTGCTAATACTATTTAATACATCATCATATATTGCCTTTGATTTAATTATATTTAAAGGAAAGAACGTTGCTCTTCCTAAATTATTATTTTTTAAATAATTAACAGCCTCTTTAGCACTACTTTCATCATCTACAATTATATTATTAGAACTAGCTCCTAACACAACAGAAATGGCTAAGGAATATTTTTCTTCTATTTCTAAAATATTTCCAATTGTATTATGAATGCCAGATAATCTCGGATTATTTAATACACTCTTAACCGCATTAGGTAGTAAATCATTATTTTCAATTGATGCTTGTAAATTATCAATTTTATTTTTGATAAATATTTCATTACGATTATAGTTAGCTAAGCTATTTTCAACTTGTACTTTTTTATTTTTTAATTTATTGATATATTCCCCAATGCCACTTAACTTATCATTTAATTCACTACGTTCTTCATCTAATTGTTTAATTTTTAAATTATAACTTTCAATATCATTTTTTACTTTATAGCTTTCTTCAGTAAGTTCTAAGACATGAGAATGCAACTTAGAATCTTCAACCGTATATTTTTTTCTTTCTGTAATAATATTCTTTTGACTATTTATCTGCTCAACTAATTTTGTAATATTTAATAGTTCTTGTTGTTTATCTCTTATTTCATCCATTAATTTAGTTTGTTTTAATTTAGTTTCAGATAACTTAGCTTCATTAGTATTGTTACTAGATCCCATACTTAATATTTCATCACTAATTATTTTTACTTTATTTTTATTTTCTTGATACTCATAATTAATGTTAGTTATGTCATGGGCAATTAGAGCAACTTCAATACCTTCTAATTCTTCCTTAACTTCTAGATACTTTAATGCTTTTTCTCTTTGCTCTTTTAAAGGATTAATTTGTACATCTAATTCGTTTATTATATCATTAACCCTACTCATATTATCATGTGTACGATCTAATTTCCTTAAAGCATCGCCTTTTCTTCTTTTATACTTTAAAACCCCTGCAGCTTCTTCAATTATTACTCTTCTATCCTCTGGCTTACTAGCAATTATTTCCTCTATCTTACCTTGTGAAATAATATTAAAACTTTCTTTAGCAATACCAGTATCAAGTAAAACATCAGTTATATCTTTTAAACGACATCTTTCACCATTTAAATAGTATTCATTAGCTCCATCTTTATAAACTCTTCTTTTAATAGATACTTCAGAAAAAGATAAAGGAAAATAGTTATCACTATTATCAAATACTAAGGTAACAGATGCGACATTAGCACCATTTCTAGATTTACTACCTGAAAATATAACATCAGTCATACTACCATCACCACGTAATTGACGCACTGACTGTTCACCTAAAACCCAACGAACCGCATCCACTACATTACTTTTACCACTTCCATTAGGACCAACTATTCCTGTTATACCTTCATTTAAATCTATTACTATTTTATCAGCAAAAGATTTAAAACCATGCGCAACTATTTTCTTTAGATACATAACATCACACCTTACTATTTAACACATTATTTATTTTATCAAGAACAAACAAAAAAAGCAAGGAATTCCTTGCTTCCACCAATTACTCTCTAAATATAAGGACATAAGTCAATGTGCCTTTATGACACATCAACCTGCCTGTGCCTACACTTTCGTTCGGCACGTTTGTATATTTTGCTTTCGCAAAATATTAGATTCTAGATTCTAAGATGTAGGGCGCACAACTATAATAAGCTCTTGCAACGCGAACTACCATCACCAAGGACGATGCAGGTGCCTCCATCATCGTCCGCATTAACGCTACCATCCGAATCCGCGGTCAAACGAACAGAGCCATTGCGGCAGCTGAAGCGGCTTGTATTGAAGGTGCAGCCTATTTTTGTATCTCTTAAACTTTTTAAAATTAACATGTTTCCTGTATAATCTATTTCATTTTCTGCATACCCATAAAAAGAATTACCACTATTATCTGTTCCTCCTCTTACACAATATTCTTTACTGTTAAATATAGCACATGCATATGATTCTGTTACTTTATTATCTTTATCTAATACATGTTTTAAATAATAATTTCTGCCTAATGTACTTGCATCTTTTGTGAATTTAGATGTATCACTTGGATTTATTGTGTCACCTGTTTTTATAGTATCTGTTGACCATCTATACACTACTGTTGTTGCTGGTGTAGTTGGAGTTGTATTTCCTTTCTCTGATGCTTCATATTTCTTTGTTGTTGGGTCATATGCAACTTCATAAGAACCTACTGTCATCTTTGAATCTGTTGTAACTTGGCCATTGCTTATTTTTATAGTTCCTGATGTTGGTTTTGTTCCATTCATTTCTATTTTTATCTTCTTATCATCTGAACAACTTGCACTTTTATCTCTACATAGATTTCCATCACTTGTTATTTGATATTCTCCTTCTAGTACTTCATTTTTATTTAGTCGTTCTTCTGCTACTGCTGTTTCTACTTGTTTAATATAACTATCTGCACTTCTTTCGGCTGCTCCCTGTTTTGCTTTTTTGATTGTATTCATTACTATTGGTGTAGCAATAAGAGCGATGATTGCTAATACTACTATTACCGCTAGTAATTCGATTAAAGTAAATCCTCTTTTTTTCATAATTTGTCCTCCTACTCTTTACTTTACATCTCAATTATATAGCTGGGTTTTTTTATTGTCAATCATATTTTTCTTGTCTTTACACTAATTCATACACTCTTTGATATATCCTATCATCACTGCAGTATTCCATTATAAACTTATTATCTTTCTTACATATAATTATTCCTATTGTTTTATCTTGTTCTACTCTTCTTATATTCTTATCAACATAATTCATATATGTTTCTATTTGTCCTATATGTTCTTTTTTTAACTCTGTTACTTTCAGTTCTATTACTATAAAACAATTATATATGTAATTATAAAATAATAAATCTATATAATTATATCTATCTCCTAGCTTGATTTTATATTCATTATCTACAAAACTAAAACCTTCCCCTAGTTCCTTCATAAAGCT
>CAKPHO010000008.1 GCA_934162195.1 uncultured Bacilli bacterium | reverse complement strand
TAGTTGCCTTAACTCTTTTAATAGCGCAGTCTAATCCTAAAGAAAAAGAAATATTAATCGATTTAGTTATGAATTTTCTAAGTTGAGTAAAATAAAATTTTGATAATTTTTTCTTGTGGAAAACTCTTGAAAAATAAGCATAAATAGTATATACTATTACTTGTATTGGAGGAAAGTTATGGAAAATATAAAAGAGATAAATATTAAAGTAGAAGGAAAAGAATGGAAAGAAGCTTTAGATAAAGCATTTGTTAAGGCTAATGCTAAAGCTAAGATAGATGGATTTCGTCCAGGAAAAGCTCCAAAAGAAGTATTTTTAAAGAAATATGGTAAAGAAGCTTTATATATGGATGCTGCTGACATTGTTTTAGATGGTGCTTATCGTAAAGTATTTGAAGATAATAAAGATTTAAATATAGTAGCGCAACCAGAAATTGGACTTAAATCAATTGATGAAAAAGGTGTTGAGTTTACATTTAAATTAACTTTAAAACCAGAAGTTAAATTAGGTAAATACAAAGGATTAAATGTTAAAAAAGACAGTGTTAAAGTAACTAAAGAAGAAGTAGAACACGAAATTGAACATTTACGTAGTCACTATGCTGAAAATGTTGTTAAAGAAGGAAAAGTTGAAAATGGTGATATCGCTATTATCGATTTTGAAGGATTTAAAGATGGTAAAGCATTTGATGGTGGTAAAGGAGAAAATTACTCATTAACTATTGGTTCAAATACATTTATTCCGGGATTTGAAGATCAAATTATTGGTATGACTAAGGGAGAAGAAAAAGATATTAATGTTACTTTCCCAGAAGATTATCATAGTGAAGAATTAAAAGGTCAATCAGTTGTATTCAAAGTAAAAGTAAATGAAATTAAAGAAGTAAAAATTCCAGAATTAGATAAAGATTTCTTTGAAGATTTAGGAATGGAAGGAATTGATTCTAAAGAATCTTTAGAAGCTCAAGTTAAAGAAAATATTAAAGCTCGTCGTGATGCAGATGCTGAAAATAAATACATTGATGAATTATTAGAAGCTGCTGCTAAAAATGTAGAAGTAGATATTCCTGATGTTATGATTAGTGAAGAACAAGATCGTATTTTAAGACAATATGAAGAAAACTTAAAAATGCAAGGATTAACATTAGAACAATTCTATCAATTTACAAACAGTGATGAAACTGCACTTAAAGAACAAATGAAAGATGAAGCTACTAAGAGAGTAACTTATAGATTAATGTTAGAAGCTATTGCTAAAGCTGAAAAAATTGAAATAACTGATGAAAAAGCTAACGAAGAAGCTGAAACATTAGCAAAACGTTATCAAATGCCAGTTGATGAATTCTTAAAAGCATTTGGTGGTATTGAAATGATTAAATACGATTTAGAGATGCGTGGAGCTATAGATGTATTAAAGGGTGAATAATTCACTCTTTTTTCTTTGTTTTATGGTAAAATAAAGTAGAGGTGGTAAGATGGTTTGTGAAGTTTTGGTTGAGCTTAAAAGTAAAAATATAGATAAAACATTTACATATCTAATACCTGATAAATTTAAAGATAAAGTAAAGGAAGGAATTAGAGTATTAGTTCCTTTTGGAAAGCAAAAATTAGAAGGATTTGTTTTAAATATATCTGATAATATACCAGAATATAGCTTAAAAGAAATTATTGACTTAATCGATTCGGAACCTGTCTTAAATAATGAACTATTAGATTTAGGTAAATATATTAGTAAAAAAACTTTATGTAATTTAATTACTGTTTATCAAGCTATGTTACCAGTAGCTTTAAAAGCGAAAAACGGAAAGATAATAAATAAAAAATTTGATACTTATGTAGTTATTAATAATGATGATTTTGGTGCTATAAAAAGTAATAAGCAACTAGAAATTTTAAATGTTGTTAAAGATAGAAAAAAGGTATTAAAAAAAGAATTAAATGATATATCTTTATATTCAGTTAAAACTTTATTAGAAAAAGGTTACTTGAAAGAAATAAAAGAAGAAAGTTATCGTATTAAAAGAGATAATATTAAAAAAGATGAACCAAAGGTTTTAAACGAAGAACAAAAATATGCATATGATGAAGTTACTAATAACTTAGATAAGTTTGTGCCATTTTTACTTCATGGTGTTACCGGAAGTGGTAAAACCGAAGTATATATGCAGATTATAGATAAAGTTATGAAAATTGGTAAACAAGCACTTGTTTTAGTTCCGGAAATAAGTTTAACTCCACAATTTGTTTCTCAGTTTGAAAATAGATTTGGTAGTGATATAGCAGTTCTTCATAGTCGCTTGAGTGATGGAGAAAAGTATGATGAATGGCGTAAGATTATCAGAAATGAAGTAAGCATTGTAATTGGCGCTAGAAGTGCTATATTTGCACCCTTAAACAATATTGGTGTTATCATAATTGATGAAGAACATACTTCAACCTATAAACAAGATAATAATCCACATTATAGTGCGATTGATGTAGCGTTATATCGTGCTCGTAAGTATAACTGCCCAGTTGTTTTAGGAAGTGCGACTCCATCTATAGAAAGTTATACACGTGCTAAAGCAGGAGTTTATAGGTTACTAGAATTAAAAAATCGTGTAAATAAACATTTACCTACAGTAGAATTAGTTGATATGAAAGATGAAATGCGAAAAGGTAATCGCGTTTTATGTGAAAATTTAATTAACTCCTTAAACGAGTGCATAAAAAAAGATGAACAAGCTATCATTTTATTAAACAGAAGAGGATTCTCCACCATATTAACTTGTAAAAATTGTGGTTATACAGAAAAATGTCCTAACTGTGATATTCCTTTAACTTATCACAAAACATCCAATACGATGAGATGCCACTATTGTGGATATGGTAGTGGAAAGATAAATATATGTCCAAAATGCGGTAGTAAGGAAATTAATTATTTTGGAATGGGTACAGAAAAACTTGAACAATGGATAAATGACAATATTGACGGTGCTAGAACAATAAGAATGGATATTGATACAACATCCAATAAAGGGGCACACGAAAAAATAATAACAGCTTTTAAAAATAAAGAATATAACATTTTAATAGGAACGCAAATGATTGCTAAAGGTCTTGACTTCCCATCTGTTACTTTAGTGGGGGTAGTAAGCGGAGACGCTAGTCTAAACATTCCTGATTTTAGAAGTGCAGAAAGAACATTTCAATTATTAAATCAAGTTGCGGGAAGAGCAGGACGAAGTGAAAAACTAGGTAAAGTTATTATTCAAGGATTTAATATGAATCATTATAGTATCAGATATGCAAGTACACATGATTATACAGCTTTTTATGAAGAGGAAATGAAAATAAGAAGAGATTTAAAATATCCACCATATTATAATCTTTGTTTAATTAAAGTGTGTGGTATTGATTATAATATGGTAAGTGATGCTTCTAACAAAATAGCTAGTTATTTAAAAAGAGAATTAGAAAATAAAGCAATTATTTTGGGGCCTACTAGTGCTAATATTCCTAAAATAAATAATATTTATTATTTAAATATCATTTTAAAATATAAGAAAACAGAATATATAGTTAGTTCTTTAAACTTCATAAAAGATGAATATAAAGAAAATCGTAAAATAAATTTAGATATTTATTTAAATCCTAATCAAATATAGTAAAAGTGTGATAAAATAATATTAGTAATTATAGAAAGGATTGTTTATGAATTTAGAAGATGTAAATGTAGAAAAAGAATTAAAAATTGTTTTTATGGGTACACCAGAGTTTAGTGTTCCTGTATTAGAAGGTTTAATTGAAAATTATAAAGTTAGAGCTATTGTAACTCAACCAGATAGACCTATTGGTCGTCATGGAGAAATGAGTGCAAGTCCTGTAAAAAGAGTAGGTATTAACCATACTATTTTAGTGCTACAACCTGATAAAATAAAAGAGCATATTGAAGAAATAACATCTTTAGAACCTGATTTAATTGTTACTTGTGCGTATGGGCAAATTTTACCTAAAGAAATTCTTGATTGTCCAAGATTAGGTTGTATTAATGTTCATGCTTCACTTCTTCCTAAATTAAGAGGAGGAGCGCCAATCCATAGAGCTATCATGAATGGATATAAAAAAACTGGTATAACTATTATGTATATGGGTATTGGTATGGATGATGGTGATATTATAACGCAAGAAGCAATAGATATTGATATTAATGATACTGCTGAAACATTACATGATAAGTTAAGTATTTTAGGAAAAGATTTACTTTTAAAAACACTTCCTTCTATTATAGATGGAACTTGTGAAAGAACAAAACAAGATTCTAGTTTAGTTACTTATGGATTTAATATTAAAAGAGAAGATGAGAGAATTGATTTTTCTAAAACTAAACGTGAGATATACAATAAAGTTAGAGGATTAAATTCATGGCCTGGGGCTTATTGCTTATATGAAGGAAAAATACTAAAAGTTTGGAAATGCCGTGAAGGAGAAACTTATAGACCTGATTTATTTGATGGCCAAGTGACAGCAATTTATCCGGATGGTTTTGGAGTAAAAGTTAGTAATGGAGAAATAATATTTACTACTGTCCAACCAGAAGGTAAGAAAAAAATGGCAGCAACTGATTTTCTAAATGGAATTAATAAAGATGAATTTATTGGCAAAATATTAGATTAGGTGATTGTATGTTTAAAAAAACAAAAGAAAAAATAAACAATAATGAGTATATTGTGTTGTTTAAAAAAATGTGGTCAAATAAACGTTATCGCTCATTATTAATTTTATTTCTTTATTTTATCTTTTTTGGAATCATTATAGGTTCTGTAAGATCCAATTACAAAAATATGGATAATGTTCCTGAAGATAACCCCAAAAAAGAAGTAACCGTTGTTGAAAAGATGTCTTCGTGGGATAATTATAATGGTGATTATAATTATAGCATATTACTAAATGATTTGGATGTAGCAACTTGTAATATCAAAGATGGAATTGTTAATTTAACTGTCAATAATAAAAATTATACTATTATTAACAATAATATTTATTTGAACAGGAATGATGATTTAAAGAAAGTAAATAAAATAACTGAATTAAAAGTTTCTATTCCAGTAACTAAATTAAATGTTAAAAATATAATGGACTATCTTCATAATTTAGAAATTGATAGTTATCAAGAAAATAACGTAAACTATTATGTTCCTACATCTTATTTTATTGATGGTGTAGAGGATAATATTCTAGTAAAAGTAATAGGAGATACAAAATTAGAAGAAATAATCATTAATTATCCTGAAGAAAAAATTACGTTAAAGATAGGTGATTAAATGTTAAACATATTAGATAAGAGTTTAAGATTGACTGTCTTAAATATTCAAAGTGAACCAAATGTTTATTATATTAGTCTTGGTAATGTTACAAAATCTGTTATAGAAACTACAAATATAGATAATGATATTTTGTTAAAGATATATTTACAAGGTGATTGCACAGTAGAAGAATTAACTACCATCATTGATAAATTTAGTGGATATATTTTAAATACAAATAATGAAATTGAAGGTATAAGAATAGACACCGATCCCAATGAAATACTAGAAGGTATCGGTTTCAAATTAGAAAATAATGCTTATTTATATAGAAAAGCAAATAGAAAGTTAAAAAGGGGTTAGTTATGGAAGTAATAATAATAATGGCAGTAATAGGTGCGATAGTGTTTTTCTTTAAAAGAACATTTAGTGGCTTTATATATGCAGTTGGAATGGTTGATATATTTTTAAGAATTTTAGCATTTTTAAAAGGGCAATTATTAGGAGGAGAAGTTTTAGCGTTCGTTAATCGTTGGTTTCCTGCTTCAATACCAGCTATAATTGAAAAATATACAGATGGAGCATTAACAACAGTACTTTTTTGGGTATACATTGTGATAATGATAATTTTTGAAGGATATATTATAAAAGGATTTGTTAAAAAGAGATAATTGTCTCTTTTTTCTTGAATCAAAAACAAATGTTTGCTATAATTATAATGGTGATAATATGTATGCATATATAGATGGTATAGTAAAAGAAATAGAAAGTAATTATATTGTATTGGATAACAATGGAATAGGTTATCAAATATATACTCCTAATCCTTATTCATTTAATATAGATGAAAAATATAAAGTATATCTATATCAATTAATAAAAGAAGATGAAAATAGTTTATATGGTTTTAAAAGCAAGGAAGAAAAAGACTTATTTTTAAAACTAATAGAAGTAAAAGGATTAGGATGTAAGATGGCTCTTCCTATGTTAGCTACAGGTTCAACAACAGGTATTATTGATGCTATTGAAAGAGAAAATATTTTGTATCTAAAAAAGTTTCCTAAGATAGGGGATAAAGTAGCTCGTCAAATAATTTTAGATTTAAAAGGTAAACTTGTAAGTGGAGAAAAGGTTGTTAATGATAGAGATTTTACAGAGCTTATAGAAGCATTAAAATCACTAGGATATAAAGTTAATGATATAAACAAAATACTTCCAAATATTAAAGCAGATGAAGATGTTGAAAATCAAATTAAGGATGCACTACGTTTATTATTAAAATAGGAGGTTCTATGAGAATAGGAATAGATATAGATGATACAATTTGTAGTACGTTTGATTTTGTTTTGCCTTATTGCTGTAAATATTATGGCATAGATTATAACGAAGCAAAAGAAAAAAAATATTCCTTGGAATATTTAATTGATAATTATGGTTATTATGATTTTGCAAAAAAATACTATGGGAAAATTATTCCATATGTTCCTTTAAAAAAAGATGTTGTTAAATATTTGAATAAAATGAAAAAACGTGGCCACCAAATAATTTTTATAACAGCACGATCAAATCGTGGGTATGATAATCCTTACCAATTGACTTATGACTATTTGGTAAAGAACAATGTTCCTTTTGATGAATTAATAACCGATGTCTTAGAAAAAGATAAAGCTTGTGTTGATGAATCAATAGATATATATTTAGATAATGAAATTAATAATTGTATCAAAACAAGGAACATAGGAATAAATGCATTTTTAAGTATTAGTGAAAATAATCAAAAAAACAAAGAATTTAAATGTATTAAAAATTTTAAACAATTTTATAAAATTATAAAGAAGGAGGAAAAATGTGGAAGAAGAAAGAGTAATAACTAATCATGAATTAGCGGAAGATACTTTTGAAGAAAATATTCGTCCAGATAGTATTGATGAATATATTGGACAAAAGGAAGTAAAAGAAAATTTAGATGTTTTTATTAAAGCGGCTAAAATGCGAAATGAATCATTAGATCATGTTTTACTTTATGGACCTCCAGGGCTTGGTAAAACAACTTTAGCTTTTATCATTGCTAATGAAATGGGGACAAATATAAAAACTTCATCTGGACCAGCTATTGAAAAAAGTGGTGATTTAGCCGCACTTCTTTCAAGTTTAGAACCTGGAGATGTACTTTTTATTGATGAAATTCATAGAATACCAAGATATATAGAAGAAATTCTTTATTCAGCTATGGAAGATTTTACTTTAGATATTATCGTTGGTACTGATTCATCAAGCAGAAATATCAAAATTAATTTACCACCATTTACTTTAGTAGGTGCAACAACTAGAGCTGGAGATTTAACAGGACCATTAAGAGATCGTTTTGGTATTATATCAAAGTTAAATTATTATACCGAAGAAGAGCTTACACAAATAGTAAAAAGAACCAGCCGCGTTCTTGATTGTCCAATTGATGATGATGCTGCTATTGAATTAGCTAGACGTAGTAGAGGTACACCAAGAATTGCTAATAGATTATTTAAAAGAGTAAGAGATTATGCTTTAGTTTTGGGTAGTGGTGTAATTGATTTAAAAATAACTAAAATAGCACTTGATAAATTAAAAGTTGATAATTTAGGTTTAGATGAAACTGATTATAATTTATTAAGATCTATTATTGAAAAGTTTAACGGAGGTCCTGTTGGAATTGATGCAATTGCTTCTTCAATAGGTGAGGAACAAAGTACGATAGAAGATGTATACGAACCATATTTATTACAACAGGGTTTCTTAAAAAGAACAAATAGAGGGCGTATTGTAACAGATAAAGCATATGAACATTTAAATATAGAGAGGTGATAAAATGAAAGTATTAGTAACAGGAGGAGCAGGATATATAGGAAGTCATACAATGGTTGAGCTTTTAAATGCCGGGTATGATGTTGTATGTATAGATGATTTTTCTAATTCAAAACCTGAAACATTAGAAAATGTAAAAAAAATAACTAATAAAAACTTTATTTTTTATGAAGGGAATGTCTGCTGTAAAGATATTTTAAATAAGATATTTGATGAACAAAAAATTGATGTTGTTATTCATTTTGCAGGCTATAAAGCAGTAGGTGAATCAGTAAAATTACCTATAAAGTATTATCGCAATAATCTTGATTCAACTTTGTCATTATTAGAAGTAATGAATAGTCATAATTGTAAAAATATAGTTTTTTCTTCAAGTGCTACAGTATATGGAAAACCAGAAAAACTACCAATTAAAGAAGATTCCAAATTATCGACTACAAATCCTTATGGCACTACAAAATTAATGATAGAAAGAATATTAAAAGATTTGTATCATTCTGATAATAATTGGAGTATAGCAATTCTTCGTTATTTTAATCCTGTTGGAGCTCACAAATCTGGGTTAATAGGAGAAGATCCAAATGGTATTCCTAATAATTTAATGCCATATATTGTAAAGGTTGCTACTAAAGAGTATCCTAGTTTAAAAGTGTTTGGTAATGATTATGATACTAAAGATGGTACTGGAGTAAGAGATTATATCCATGTTGTAGATCTAGCTAAAGGGCATGTTAAAGCAATAGAAAAAATAAACAAGGCTAACGGTGTTGACTGCTACAATTTAGGGACAGGTTGTGGATATAGTGTTTTAAATTTAGTAGAAACATTTAAAAAGGTTAATAATGTTGATGTTCCATATGAAATTGTTGAAAGAAGACCTGGGGACATTGATGCTTGTTATGCAGATCCAACATATGCGGAAGAGCAATTAAAATGGAAAGCTTTAAAAAATATTGATGATATGTGCAAAGATGCATATAATTTTGCAATAAAGCAAAAAAGAGACTAAGTCTCTTTTTTAATTTGTTTCTAAATATAGCTTTTTATTATATTCATGTTGTGAATTTTCTTTACTTTCTAGTTGTTCATTGTTGATTAAGAAAAAATCATAAATTAATATATCTTCACCGGTATTGGTAACTGGATCATCCCAAGTTAAATCTAAATGGTACCAATTATTATCTATATAAACATAATTCCACATATGTACATTACTAGCTATTCTATAATTTTTAATTCCTATTTTATCTAGGTATATTGCCATAACATCACTATAGCCACCACATATAGCTTTATTTTCAAATAATACACCATAGGCATTGTAAGGACTTGCTGGGTAATCATTTTTATTTGTATCTATGTGGTAATTATTATCATATTTTGTGTTGTTAATAATATAGTCATGAAATACTTTTATTTTTTCTCTCTCACTCATAGAACTATTTATGTTTTCTTTTATATATTTATCTATGGCAGAATTAATTAATTTTATTTCTTCTTCAGTATAAGCTTTTGTAATATTTATCTGTATTCTATTAAAACTGTCAGTAGAAACAGCGATATTTTTAAATGAATTGAATGGATCCACATAATTGTTGATAGCCTCTATTTCGTCAGAATTTCTTGTATAATTATTAAAATCATTAATACAATTTTCATAATCATTAGAGCAGTAAATAACAACTTCATCCATTCCACTATTTAAAATAGTATAGAAAATATTATTAAAATCATTTTTATTTGTTGGCGTTAAATTTGTAGTATTTTGAGCTAATTTAAAATCATCATTTTTGTAATATTCATTAAGTTCTAAATTTGTTGTTCCTTTAAATAAAACTTTTTGTACAACATATAAAACAATAGTATCTTTATTAAAGTAAGTTATTCCTAATAGAATAAGTAATAAAACCAAACCAAACTTTTTCATATTATCACCTAGTTTCATTATATCAAAACATAATAAAAAAAAGAAGTATTAATTACTTCATTTCATTTACTTTTTTAGTTAAACGAGATTTGTTACGAGCACAAGTGTTTTTAGCAGTAACACCTTTAGAAACGGCTTTATCAATTCTCTTAATAGCTACTTTTAAAGCATCAGTGGCTTTATCTTTATCTTTACTAGCTACAGCTTTTTCAACATTTTTCATAGCTGTTTTCATACTAGCTTTGTACATGTTATTTTGTTCATTCTTTTTACTAATTACTTTTACTGCTTTTTTAGCATTTTTCATATTTGGCATAATCTCACCTCCAAGTCATTCAATACATAATATTTTAGCAAACATTTTTATAAATTGCAATGATTTTATTAAATTATCATAATATTTAAGCTTTTGTTTATAATAAAAATGGTGATTATTGTGAATAAAGAGGTTGATTTATCAAAATATGAACTTCGTACTGATTTAGCTATTGAGTCAATAGATAGTTCTTCGATTATTGATGGGATAGATAAAAACGTAAAAAATGTAAATAACATTAAAGTTACGACTGTAAAAGTAAATGAAATTGGTAGCAAAAAAATAAATAAAAAAGTAGGAAAATATATTACAATTGAGTTTGTAGATGTAACAGACTCTAATAATCGTAAAAAAGTATTAGATATTTTTTCCGAGGAATTAAAAAGAATGTTAAATGATTGTCAAATTAAAGAAGATGATAGTTGTCTTGTTATTGGCCTTGGGAACTCTTCTTCTACCCCAGATTCTTTAGGACCACTTTCAATTAATAATATCTTAGTAACAAATCATTTATTTGAACTTAACGAATTGAGTGATGGTTTTAGAAGAGTAAGTGCAATCAATCCTGGGGTTATGGGAACAACGGGAATAGAAACAAGTGACATTATTTTAAGTATTGTAGAAAAATTAAAACCTAATTTTATTTTAGTAGTAGATGCTCTTGCCAGTGGTTCAATCGAAAGAGTAAATAAAACTATTCAAATGACTGATACAGGGATACATCCTGGAAGCGGAGTGGGAAATAGCAGAAAAGAGATAAGTAAGGATATTTTAGGAATTCCTGTTATTGCTATTGGTGTTCCAACAACTGTTGATGCGGTGACAATTGTAAGTGATACAATAAATTATATGTACAAACATTTTTCTTATACAAAAGAAAATGTAGATAATCCAAGTAATAGGTTGATGGTTTCAACTCCTAACTATTTAAAAAAAAATGTTAAAGTAGATGATAAAGATAAAAACAATTTACTTGGTTTAGTAGGTCTCTTAAATGAAGAAGAAGTTAAGCAATTAATTTTTGAAGTATTAACACCCATAGGTTATAATTTAATGGTAACGCCTAAGGAAATAGATTTTTTAGTTGATAAATTAGCCTATGTGATTGGTAATGGTATAAATAAAGCTTTACATAGTATCACTATTGACAATAATTAATCTAAAACTGTATAATAGAAACAGTAAAGGTAGTGATAGTATGGTTAAAGATGTAAAAATAAACTTAGCTCAAAACCTAATCTGGGGGGGGGTTATTTAATCATACTATAATAATAAAAGATAAAGAAAACACAAAGTTTCTAGACTTTTTAATAGTCTAGATTTCTTTGTGTTTTTATTGTACCTTTATGAAACATATAAAATAGAAAGGAATGGTATTATAAGTGTAATAATGAAAATAAAAGTTGTATTATGACTCTATGTTTATAATAAACAAAAAAGGGTATAATTAAAATGTAAATCATAAGGGAGGTAAGAAAGATGAAAAAAAGAGGATTTACTTTAATCGAATTACTAGCGGTAATAGTAGTGCTAGCAATAATCGCATTAATAGCAACACCAATAGTAATGAATACAATAAAAAAATCACAAAAAGGAGCCGCAGAGAGAAGTGCAGATAATTATATTGAAGCTGTAGAAACAGCAGTAGCAACATCAAGATTAGATAGTGATGGTGTTTCAGATGGAACATATACAATAAATGAAAAAGGAAATCTAGAAGGAAATGGACTAAAAGAACCATTAACAATAGAAATGAGTGGAAATAAACCAACAAGTGGAACAATAACAATAAGAAATGGACAAGTAACAACAGATTCTAAGATGACAATAGGATCTTATGAAGTTTCATACAATCAAACAAACAAGAAATATGAGGCAATAGAGAAAGGAAATACAACAGTAGAAGTATTATGTAAAGCAGTAACGACTGCTACAACCGGGAATGTACCAAATGGAAGTTTTAGTAATGGTGATGAATACACTTGTGAGTTAGGAGATAATGATGCGAAAACATTTTTTGTTTTAGAAACAAACGGAGATAATGTATCATTGCTAATGTACGCAAATGTAGATTCAAATGGAAAAGCTATAACATCTGACAATATTCCATCTGACAAAGGGTTAACTGCGTGGTGCGGAGATGAAATATTATGTAAAACAAATGATAGTTGGGATAATAAAAAAGGACCACTTACTGCTGAAATTAAGTTAAAAGAATCTACAGAATCATGGACAAAGTTAGTATCATCGCAAATTACATTACCAAATGTAAGTCAAATGAATAAAAAAATTTCAATTGAAGTTGGAGACTGGAGGGTTGACTATTTAGGCGCAGGAGGTTATGTGAAACATCAAGTTCAAGGCGTATATGGTTATTGGACATCAGACTCTAGTAGTATTGATGGATCTGCTACTGCTTTTGATTGTGATGGTGCTATTAATAATCTTGTTGAAATAAGTAATTCGAGCAATTTTGGCATTCGCCCAGTAATTACACTTTCAAAATCACAATTAAGGTAAAAAATAAAAAGTCTATAATATTAATTTATTATAGGCTTTTCTAATTGATCATTTATATTATTATCAGTAATTATGTTATATATATCTGTTACACGATGTTCTAGTTTTAACATTTCATCGTTTGAATTTTTAGGATTAGTTATAATAGGGATTTCTGAGTTTTTCTTGATTATATTTAAGTAATTTTTGCCTTTGTCATTAAAACCTAAAACTCTGATATAAGTTATTTCCTTAAACTTATCTGCTTCCTCTTTTGTAAAGTTGCAAAGTATATGAATCAACATTCTTGATATTTTATTATAAGTATATCTTTTTGTCTTAATTTTAGAAATTAATTCCTCTAATGTAGTAACACTATTTATATATTTTATTATACGATTTTCTATTCCCTCATCAACCGTTTGATATAAAGATAAGTTTTTATCACTAGTAATTTTATACTTTAATAATTCAAATAATTTAGTATCAAAATTTTTTTTATTTATATATTTATATGAAAGACTTGGAACATATTTTTTAAATCTTTTTTTATTTTTAATTAAACTTCTTATAGCGCTAGCACTAATAATTTTGTTATTCGCTTTTAAGCTATGATAGTCATTTGTTCTTTTAATACTTACTGGAGTAATATTATATTTATTTTTAATTATTTCTTTAATATAACTAAGACCCAACAAGTCATTTGGATTGTTAATACTTTTTCCTCCTAAATCTATTAGAGCTTTATTCATAGCAGTAGGGTAATTAACACCATCATCCATATATTTTTTTACTAACTTGTCATATTTTTTACTTTTTAATTGAATTTTAGCAAGTTCTTTTAAAGTATCGATATCGTTTGTTTCACTGCCAAAAACAAGGTATTCGCAATTTAGATAATTAAGTAAAGAAAGACATCCTTTTGCAAATATATCTGCAGATTGAGTAGAGAAAACAAACGGAAGCTCAATAACTAAATCTACGCCATAGTTGAGTGCGATTTTAGTTTTATCAAATTTATTTATAATACTTATTTCACCACGTTCTGTAAAGCTAGAACTTAAAACAAGAATAACTGTATGATCTGGAAACATTTCTTTGACTTTATTAATATGATATAAGTGCCCATTATGAAATGGGTTATATTCACAAATTATTCCAACGCTTTTCATAAAATCACCATCAATATAATAACACACTTTAAAAAAATATAAAACTTGCTTTTTAAAATAAAGTTATGTATAATGATTCTTGTTGGTGATTATATGGAATATAATTTATTAAGATTAAAAAATGGTTTAGATGAATTTATATCAATTGATGAAAGTTATTCTTTCTCAAAAGAAGAACTTAAAGGGACTGATGTAATTAGTTTAAATGATGTTAAAGTAGTAGGAGAAATAACTAAAGATGCTATTGATGAATTATATTTAGATATCAATGTTAGAGGAACTTTAGTCTTACCCTGCGCTATTACTTTAAAACCAGTTAATTATCCTTTTGATATAAAAATTGAAGGAAATATTGATGAATTAGTTGGAGAAAACGAAAAAAGTGTAAAAAAAGATGAAAATACACTTGATATTTTACCAATAATATGGGAAAATATATTAATGGAAATTCCCATGAGAGTTGTTAGTGAAGATGCTGAAGAGGAGTTATCTAATTTAGAAGGTAATGGTTGGAAAGTTATTACTGAAGAAGATGATGGCGAAATTAACCCAGAACTTGCTAAATTAAAAGATTTGTTATAAGAAAGAGGTGGAATCATGGCTGTACCATTTAGAAGAGTTAGTAAAACAAGTGGAAGAATGAGAAGAACTCATTATAAAATTAGTGAAAATGGAACTACTAAGTGTCCAAAATGTGGAGCTGAAATAAGACCACACCGTGTATGTACTGAATGTGGAACTTACAAGGGAAAAGAAGTAATTAAGTCAAAAGAAGAAACAGCTAAATAGTTGTTTTTTTTTATTATTTTATGTGTTATAATGAAACTAGGTGATAGTATGAAGAAACGTGGTTTTACTTTAGTTGAATTATTAGCGGTGTTAGTTTTAATAGCTGCTATATCTTTGGTTGTTTTTCCAAGCATAATAAACTATATTAATAGTTCGAAAGGAGATATTAATGAAACAACAAAGCAGTTAATAATAACTAGTGCTAATCAATATTTAAGTGATAAATATCAACAGAAATTAAATACTTCTGTGTGCTTTAATTTACAAACTTTAATTGATAATGAATACTTAGAAAAAACAACTATTACAAATCAAGCCAGTAAACTAGATCCCAATAAAACTTATATTCAAGCTGATTATATTTTTGATCCTGATTTAAGATTTGAAAAATATAATATAAGAATTGTAACAAAATGTGTTACTTATGGTGATGTAAATCTGGATGGTAATGTAAATTCAACTGATTTTAATGTATTAAAAGAATATATAAAAGGTAATTCTACTTTATCTGAAGAGGCTTTGGCTAATGCAGATGTTACAGCTGATGGAATAGTTGATGCTTATGATTTATCTGTTTTAAAATATAAAACAATTAATGAACCATTAATAGATTCACTTCCCTATAATATTGATACCTCTAAATATATTTATGGTGATTTAAATTTAGATGGAGTAGTAAATAAAGAAGATTCAGAAATTATTTTTGATATTGCGAGTGAATTAGTTATACCGACAAATATGCAAAAACTTATGGGTGATTTAAATTTAGACGGAAGAGTAAATACAACGGATGCTTCGATTTTATCAAAATATATAAAAAATCAATCAGAAAAAATACCAAGAATTAATTAAAAAAATAATGTGCTGATATTTTCAGCGCATTTTAATTTTGATAAACAATTGTTTCTTTAGAAATATTAAAAACAATTCCAATCATAATCATATAACTAAGTAAACTTGAACCACCATAACTAATAAAAGGTAATGTTATTCCTGTAATTGGAATTAAACCTAAAGTCATACCGATATTTTGTATTTGTTGATATAATAACATTCCTACAATGCCAGCAATAATATATTTATTAGTCTTATTATTGGTTTTATTAGCTAATATTATTAATTTTATATCAAAATATGCGATTATCATTAATAAAAATAATGATCCAACAAATCCTAAGTTATTAGCAATCACAGCAAAAATAAAATCAGTTTGTGGCTCAGGAAAATAAATTGGTGTGTGATTTAAACCATATCCAAATAAACCTCCAGATCCAATTGCGGCCATTCCATTTTCAAGTTGATATCCACTAGAACTGGACCAATCAAGTAATCTATCTATTCTAAGAAAAAAACTTGTTCCAAATATTTTAATAAAAAGATCATTGTCAATAAAATATATTCCAACAACAGATCCAACTAATAAGACAATAATAATACCTAAAATAACAAACCATCGTAACCTTATACCAGCTATAAAAAGCATTGTAATGGTTATTAAAATATAGATTAAAACAACTCCTGTATCAGGTTGAAGAAATGTTAAAATGCTAGGTATTAATACTACTATTCCTATTTTTAAAAGGAAAAGAAATTCTTCTTTCACTGTTGGATTTGGATATTTTTCATTAAACTTATTTATTAATACGCCTAAAGTTATTATTAGAATGATTTTCATAAATTCACTTGGTTGTATAGCACCAATACCAGGAATAGTAAACCAACATTTTGATTCATGGATAGGTTTAGCAAATAAAAGAAGTCCAATTAAAGTTAAAATACCTAGAATATATAACCACCATATGTTTTTGTAAATAAAATTATTTCCAATGAACATGATAAAGAAAGCTAATACAAATCCAATTACATACCAAATAGCCTGTTTTATAACTAAAGTATGTAAGTAGCTTGGAAGTAGTTTTTGGGCACTATCAATAGATAATAGACTAATTATAAAAAAACATATTATAGATAGTACTAATCCATAATCAATTTTGAACATTTTATCAGTTTTCATAAATCACCTCTGTATTTATTATTTACATAATATTAAAATGTATAAATTAAATATTGCTAAAAAATATTTATTTATAGTATAATATATTAAGGTGATGAAAATGCAATACATAAAATATTTAATAATAATCGTTGTTATGCTAATTATAGCTTTCTCAATTACGAAAACAAAAAGAAAAGATTATAAAATTGAAGTTAATAAATTGGTTGATTATCTTGGTGGAAAGAAAAATATTATAGATTATGAATTTAATAAATCACGATTTATGGTAAAATTAGAAAATATTGACGTAGTTAATAAAGAAGCAATTCAAAAGATGGGAGCTCAGGGTATTGTCGAAATAGATAATCAATTAAAGATAATATTAGGACCTGATGCTAAACAGTTAAAAAAATATATTGATGACTTAAAGTGATAAAATTTATCACTTTTTTTCTTTTTTCGACAATATACGACACCCTAATATTGTATATTATTGTCAAGAGGTGATTAAATGGAATATATAGAAACCGTTATTCTTAATTGTATTTATATATTGTTCCCACTATTTTTATACTTTTTATACTTTGCATATACAAAAGCTTTTGATAAAAATACAACAACAATAATACTTAATTTTTGTGTTTTATCTTCATTTTATTTAGTATTAAAATTTGGACCTGAAAATATATTACTTCGTTTATTATTTTTAAATATTCCAATTGCATTGGCATATTATTATGATAAGAAAATGAGTGCTATACTATTGTCGATATATATGATAATTATATATTCCCATTTTAACAATAATATTTTAATGTTTATAATGTTTGAATATGCTGTTTGTTTTTTAATAAAATATAAAGTTAATTCTTCTAATTTATACGTTATAATTTTTCTAATTGTTCAAATGGTTAGTTTATTTATTCTTAAATATTATTTAGACGCATTTAAAACGATGAATATTAATAGTATAACTATTAGTTTTATAGTTTTCTTGTTGACTAATTTGATATGTTTATTTTCATTAAAAAAAATAAAAGAAATAGTTAAATTAGAAATGACTATGAAAGAGTTAAAAAAAGAAGAACAAATAAAGACATCTCTTTTTAAAATAACACATGAAATAAAAAATCCAATAGCAGTTTGTAAAGGATATTTAGATATGTTTGATATTAACAATAAAGATCATGCAAGGAAATATGTTCCTATTATAAGATCGGAAATTAATCGTACGCTTATTCTTCTTCAAGATTTTTTAGATTGTAATCACTTAAAAGTAAATAAAGATATTTTAGATATTAATATGTTACTAAGTGACGTAGAAGAAGAGTGTAGACCACTTGTAAATAGTAAAAAAATTAATTTTATAAGCAATATTGATTATGATGAGGAACTTTATTTAGATGGAGATTATGAAAGATTAAAACAAGTTTTGGTAAATATTATTAAAAATAGTATTGAAGCTATTAAAGTTAAAGATGATAGTTATATTGAACTTAACTGTGATATTATTAATAATAAAATACATATTATGATTGAAGATAATGGAGAAGGTATTAAAAAGGAAGATCTAAAAAAAATTAAAGAGCCATTCTACACTACAAAGAAAGATGGAACAGGATTAGGTGTAACATTATCTTATGAAATAATAAAAGCACATAATGGTTCTATTACTTATACTTCTGTTTATCATAAATGGACTAAAGTTGAAATTATTTTACCAATTAGCAATAATTTATATTGACACTATAAACAATAATTTTGTATAATTGAAACAGCATAAGAGGATGTGGGAATATGAAAAAGAAATACGGATTTACTTTAATAGAGTTATTAGCAGTAATAGTAGTGCTAGCAATAATAGCTTTGATTGCAACACCAATAGTAATGAATACAATCAAAAGATCAAAGAAAGGAGCAGCTGAAAGAAGTGCCGATAACTACGTTAAACAAGTAGAAGTAGCTGTAGCTACATTGAAGTTATCAGGAAATGAAGTTTATAATGGAGAATATGATATAGATAATGATGGAAATTTAATAGTTTCTAGTTTACCAGAAGGTAAATTAAAAGTAGAAATGAATGGAACAAAACCATCATCAGGTAAGATAAAAATAACAAATGGAACTGTAGACCAAGCATCATCAAGTATGATAATAGGAGCTTATACAGTTTTATATAATTCTACTAAGAAAACATATGAAGCAACAGAAAAAGAAAATGGTAGTTCAACAACTGCAATATGTGAATTAAGTGAAGGAACAAAAGAAACAGTAGGAGCAAAATATACATGTCATTTAGATAGTGATAGAACATTCTATGTATTAGAAACAAGTGGAGATAACGTGTCCCTAATCATGGATAGAAACTTTACAGATACTACTGTTGGAACGGTAGCGTGGTGTATAGATGGTGGAAATGATAATACAACATGTAAGAATATAACATCAAAAGAAGAAGGAACACCATTAAAACATATTCAAGATACATTTGGAACAAATGTAGAAGTAAGTGTTCCATCAAAAGAACAGATAAGTGGTTCTTATACTGGTTCAATGCCAACGTGGTTATATGGAAATTTAAATGAAAATACAACACCGTATGGCTATTGGACAGCAACTATTGATTCAGATGATAATGAAAATTCATGGAGTGTAAGGAGTTATGGCAGTTTAAGTAGTAATATGGCGAGCAATCTTTTTTTGAATGGTTTTCGTCCAGTAATAACTGTTGCAAAATCAAATTTAAAGTAAAATAGAAAATTGTGAAATTTAAAGAGTTTCACAATTTTTTGTTCGAAATTTCTAAAAATGTATACACAAAATTAAAAATATGGTAAAATGAATGTAGGGTGATGGTATGACTGATTTATATGAAATAAAAACTGCACTTCATAATAATGAAGGAATTAATCCAGATGTCAGAGATGATATCTTTGAATTAGTTGTAGTTTTTAACAATAAATTTCCTGCTGTTAGTTTGGAACGTTTAAAAGAACATTTAAAAACATTGAAAATAAGAAAAGTAAATAAATTTTTAAATAATGATATTTCCATGTATGATTGCAAAAATAATGTTTTATATTTTAATAAAGATAAAATGACAGATGAATATGATTTTCGCCATATATTAATGTATGAACTTATTAATATTATTTCATCAAATGGTTTTCAAACTGGATTTAATAGTGAAGGAAAGTTTGAAGCTTTAAATACAGGATATACTGAAATATTAGCTAACTTTTTAGTTGGTAATAATGGTTCAAAGTTAATTTATCCTAATGAAGCAGTAATGGCTAATATGATAGGAGTTATGGCTGGTGAAGATAAGATGTTTGATGCATATTTTAATAATGATGCCAAAGTATTATTACAAGCATTAACAGAAGTAGGGGTGGAATTATGACATTTACAAATTTAAATGATAAGATGAATTATTACAGTGAAATAAGTAAGAAAACAGGAAAAAATAATTGGGATCAGGATGCTATTCAAAATAATCTTATAGAAATTGTTTCTAAATGTAATTTGCCTGTGGAAAAGTTAGAAAAAATTGAATCATTTATGGTACGAGATAATGCTTCTTTAGATATGGAACCAAGTAAAAATAAATCGTGTGAAGTATTTAGTAAATTAGTAGCAATGAAAAAAGAAGAAGTAAACATAACTAAACGTATGGTAGCCTAAAGTCCAATTAATTGGACTTTTTTTCTTTATGAGTAGATTTAAGTTTATGTTTTTGCTATAATAATGGCATTGGAAGTGATTGTATGAAAACAGATGATTTTGATTTTGAATTACCAGAGGAGTTAATAGCGCAAACACCTATTAAGGAACGTGATCATTCACGACTACTAGTACTTAATAGAAAAGATGGTTCCATAGAACATAAAGTATTTACTGATATTGTAGATTATTTAGAAGAAGGAGATTCTTTAGTTTTAAATGATACTAAAGTTATGCCAGCACGTCTTTATGGAGTTAAAGAAGAAACTAAAGCTATTATTGAAGTATTGCTTTTAAAAGATTTAGGAGAAAATAAATGGGAATGTTTAACAAGACCAGCTAAAAGAATTCAAGAAGGAACAGTAATCAGCTTTGGAGACGGTCTTTTAAAAGCGAAATGTATAAGATGTGAAGATGAAGGTATTCGTGAGTTTAAACTTATTTATGATGGTATTTTATATGAAATACTTGATAAATTAGGAGAGATGCCGCTTCCTCCTTACATTCATGAAAAATTAGAGGATAAAAATAGATATCAAACCGTATATGCGAAAAATATCGGATCAGCTGCTGCACCAACAGCAGGGTTACATTTTACAAAAGAATTGTTAGACAAAATAAAAAGTAAAGGTGTAAATATTGTTTATATAACACTTCACGTTGGACTTGGAACTTTTAGACCTGTAAATGTAGATGATGTAACAAAACATAAGATGCACAGTGAATATTATATGATGAGTAAATCTGCTGCTGATACTTTGAAAAAAACAAAAGAGAATAGTAAAAAAATAGTTAGTGTTGGAACTACCTCAACAAGAACTTTAGAAACCATTATGAATTTATATGGTGAATTTAAAGAATGTAGTGGTTGGACAGATATTTTTATATATCCAGGTTATAAATTTAAAGCTGTGGATAATTTGATAACTAATTTTCATTTACCTAAATCAACACTTGTGATGTTAGTAAGTGCCCTTGCTAGTAAAGAGTTAATTATGAAAGCTTATCATGAAGCTATAATTAATAAATATAGATTTTTCTCTTTTGGGGATTCAATGTTAATAAGGTAAATATGACAAAAAAAGAAGTAATAAAAAAGAATAAGACACTAGCAGAAAAAATTTTATTGTATTATGAATCTAATAATAGTGAATTATTAAATTTGTTCAATACATTTTCTTTAATATCTAATGACTACATTTATGAATTTTATCAAGAAATACCTGATGATGGATTTCCGTTTGATTATGAAAACATGGATGTTAGAGATACTATTAAATTAGTTCGTGACTTTCTTGATGGTATTGATAAAAAATATTTAAGTATTTTTGATGAAGCTCTTAATAATGGTGTTTTTGAATTGTTTTTACTAGAAGATGACTTGATTGAAAGACCGGATGAGCCAATTACTTATCCAAAACCAGAAGCGGTTATTTATGTACCCATTCAACATAATATAACAGATGGTTCAATTATTATTCATGAATTTTTTCATTATTTAAATGATAGTGATGATGTAGGAGTAAATAGATATATATTTACTGAAATGATTTCTATATATTTTGAGCTTAGATATTGTCAGTACTTAATTGCTAAAGGAATAAGCAAGGATGCTTTTAGCAAAGAAGTTTGTAATAGATTAAGCAATGTTCTAATTGCAAGTGATGTTTTGTGTTTTACAAGTTCAGTGCTAGATATATATTACAACGCAGGAGAGATAAATAAAAAAAATATTGATTTTCTAAATAAATTTCGTAAAATTTATAAAATAAATAAAAAGAATCTAATAAATTTTTATCTTGATTCAAACTTTTCTGATGATATGTTAGAGTTTGAGAGTGATATTAGTTATGTAGTTGGCTCTTTACTTGCCTTTAATGCCCTAAATGAAATTGAGGTTAGTGATACAAAAATGAAATATATAAATGAAAACATAAATCAAATGAGTATGAAAGATGTTTTTGAAACTTTTCAAACTAGTTTAGATGAATATCCAAAATGGCTAGATGCATGTAAAAAAAATTTAAAGAAAGCAATGAGTGATATATATGGAAAAAGTTATAGTTATAGTAGGACCAACAGCAGTAGGGAAGACCAAACTTAGTATTGAATTAGCTAAAAAGTTTGATGGTGAAATTATAAATGCTGATAGTACTCAAATTTTTAAAGGACTTGATGTAGCTACTGCTAAGGTAACGAATGATGAAAAAGAAAATATTGTTCATCATTTGATTGATATAAAAAATATAACAGATGATTACACTGTTTATGATTATCAAAAAGATGCAAGAAGTTGTATTGATAATATATTAAAAAGGGGTAAAACTCCTATTTTGGTTGGGGGAACAGGATTATATATAAAAGCTTGTTTATATGATTATAAATTTGATGAAGAAAACAAAAATACAAATGAGTATTTAGAACTCAGCAATGACGAATTATATGAAATGTTACTAAAGATAGATCCCAAAACCGAAATTCATAAAAACAATCGCAAAAGAGTAGTTAGAGCAATAAATTATTATAATGAAAATAAAAGGCCATTAAGCTCTAAAGAAAAAACAGATAAAGAATTATACGACACTATTTATATTGGATTAACAACAGATAGACAAACTTTATATGATCGTATAAATAAAAGAGTAGATATAATGATTAAAAATGGTTTGTTAGAAGAGGCAAAAAAAATATATGAATCTAATATTCGTACTAAGGCTATTTTAACTCCCATTGGATATAAAGAATTGTTTCCTTATTTTTCACATGAAAAAAGTTTAGAAGAATGTATAGAATTAATTAAAAAAAATAGCAGAAGATATGCTAAAAGACAATATACTTGGTTTAATAATCAAATGAAAGTAAAATGGTTTAATACAGATTTTAATAATTTTGATAATACAGTAATTGAGGTTGAAGATTACATAAAAAATGTTAAGCACTGGTCTTAACATTTTTTTTAATATCCATTATAACGGGTAAGATAATTGGCCTTCTTCCAGTTTTTTCTAATATAGTAGCTGAAAGAGTAGTAATTATTTCAGATTTTATTTCATTATAATTTACATGATTATTAATTTTAGAATTAATAGCACATTTACTAACTTCTTCTAATTCTTTTAATAATTCAATGTTATCATTTACTAAAACAAAGCCACGTGTTGTTATATTAGGATTACCTAATAGTTTATTTTGTTCTGTATCAACATTGGCAATAACAACAACAATACCATCACTGGACATAATCTTTCTATCTTTCATAACCGCATTACTTACTTCCCCAATACGGTTACCATCTACATAAATATCTCCAGCTTGTACGGTACCCATTTTAGTAATTTTACCTTTTTTAATAGACAATACTTCACCATTTTTCATAACGAAAGTATTTTCTCTTGGAATGCCACAATCAACAGCTATATCGGTATGTTTTTTAAGCATTCTATATTCACCGTGAAAAGGCATAAAATATTTAGGTTTTATTAAATGTAACATAAGTTTTAATTCTTCTTCATTACCATGCCCAGAAGTATGTATATCACTAAGTGAAGTATTAGTATAAACTTTTACTCCTTGCAAATATAATTTATTTATTGTTCTAGATATACTTAAAGCGTTTCCTGGAATAGCTGATGAAGAGAATACTACTAAATCATTTGGTTGTATTTTTATTTGCTTATGACTACCATTAGCAATTCTACTTAAAGCAGCTAATGGTTCACCTTGACTACCTGTACAAAGTAAACATACTTTGTTAGGAGGAAGATGATTTGCTTCGTCAGGTGTTACAAACATTTCTTTACCTTTAATATATCCACCTTCAATAGAAATTTCAATATTGTTATCCATACTTCTTCCAAATACAGCAATCTTACGATCGTGTCTTTTACATGTTTCAACAATATGTTTTAAACGATATATGTTAGATGCGAATGTTGCAATAATAATTCTTCCTTGGTGTCTATCAAAAATTTCTGATAAAGCTTCATCAACCTTTGATTCACTAGCACTCATACCAGGACTCAAAGCATTGGTACTATCACTTAAAAGTAAAGTAACACCTTTTTCTCCAATACGTGCCATTTTATGTAAATTAGCCATAGGACCAATTGGTGTAAAATCAAATTTAAAGTCTCCTGTTGTAACAATAGTTCCATTAGGAGTATGAATACATATTCCATGGGAATCAGGAATAGAGTGAGTAGTTCTAAAGAATTCCACTTCCATATTTTTAAACTTAACTTTAGTATCTTCCGTATATACTTTTAAATTGTCATATCTAATATTTCTGTCTTCTAATTTTCTTCTAATTAAACCAGCAGCTTGATTTGGTGCATATATCACCGGAATATTTACTGCTTGTAATAAAAATGGTATACCACCAATATGATCTTCATGCCCGTGAGTTATAAATAAACCCTTAATCTTTTGTTCATTTTTCTTTAAAAAACTAAAATCAGGAATAACATAATCAACGCCAAGTACTTCTCCTTGTGGAAAAATTATACCAGCATCAGTTATAATAATTTCATTACCCGTCATAACACAATACATGTTTTTCCCAACTTCGCCAAGCCCACCTAAAGCAAAAACTTTAGTGTCTGACTCATCAAAAAATTTCATAAATTCTCCTTTCTTTTTTGTTAATAAAAAATTTGACTTAATAATTATACCTTTTTTTTAGAAATTTGTCTACTATTTGACAAAAATAATATTTTGGTATATAATACGCAGTACCTAAGGGGGGAAATTGGTATGAAATATGGTATTGAAGGAATTGAAAAATCAAGAGTTATTAAGTCGACTCAAATTTTAAATAAAAAGGCTTATGGTCGTGCTATTATCGTTAATTATTTAGATGGTTCACAAGATGTTTTTGATTTAAATGAAGATAACTTAAAGAAAATAGAACAAATCGCAGAAGAACAAGGTAAGAAATTTGTTTCAAAAAAGAGTAAACCACTAGGAAAAGGGAAGTTGTTTTTAAATGTTTCTTTAATGGTTCTTGGTATTATGTTAGTAACATTTGTATCACAAATGATTATTTCAGGAGCTACAACGTATAGTATTATAGCAGGTTTAGCAACATTATTATTAGGATTAACATCAGGAGTTTCTTTTATTAATATTAAAGATAAAGAAAGATATATAAAGAAATATCAATTATATTTTGAACAAGTTAAAGATAAATTAAACGATTATCAACTAATATTAGAAAAAGAAAAACAATTACTTAATCAAAAGAATAATGAACCAGTTAAATTAAATAGCGTTTTAGACTTGGATAGTATATCTTTATCACAAGTAGAAAGCATTAACGAAAAAGTAGATCGTTATTACAAAGTTGAAAAACAAAAAGTAAAAAAATTAGAAAACCCTAGTTTATACTAGAGTTTTTCTTTTTTTTAGTGTAAAATGTAAGTAGAAACTACAAAGGATGTGGCATATGGGATTATTTGATAAATTTAAGAATATTTTTACTGGAAATAAAGAAGAAAAAAAAGATTTAGATTTATATACAAATGGATTAGAAAAAACAAGAAAAGAATTTGTTTCTAAGTTAACAATCTTAAATCATAAATATACAAAAGTAGATGATATTTATTTTGATGAATTAGAAGAAATATTAATTATGGCTGATATTGGAGTTAATACAGTTATGAACCTAATTGATAAACTAAAATCTAGAGTAAAAAAAGAACATATCGAAGATACAAAAGATTTAATGGAAGTAATTGTTGATGAGATGTTTATAATTTACGTTAATAACAATATTATTGTTAATAAGATAAATAAAGCAATCGAGGGTCCAACAGTTGTGCTTTTTGTTGGCGTTAATGGTGTGGGTAAAACTACAACTATTGGTAAGATTGCTAATAAGTTAAAAAATGAAGGAAATAAAGTTCTCTTAGTAGCCGGTGATACTTTTAGAGCTGGTGCGGTCGAACAACTAGAAGAATGGGGGACTAGAGTAGGATGTAAGGTAGTATCTAAGATAGACGCTGATCCTGCTAGTGTTGTTTTTGATGGACTTACAGAAGCTGTAAAAGAAAATTATGATTATGTTTTAATAGATACTGCAGGTAGACTTCAAAATAAAGTTAATTTAATGAATGAATTAGAAAAGATAAATAAAGTAATTGGTAAGATTATTCCTAACGCACCCCATGAAACATTACTTGTAATAGATGCAACTACGGGACAAAATGGTATTAGTCAAGCTAAGAGTTTTAAAGAAGTAACTAATATTACAGGAATAGTTTTAACAAAACTAGATGGTACTGCAAAAGGTGGAATAGTTTTAGCAATTAAAGATGAAGTTGATATTCCAGTTAAATTTGTAGGACTAGGTGAACAAAAAGATGACATTAGAGTATTTGATATAGAAAAATATATTTATGGATTATTTAAAGATATGGAGGAAGAATATGGAAAAGAACAATAAGAAAAAGGAAGTAAATAAAAATGATTTAGTAATGAAAGATTTTATGGTTAATCAAGTAGGATTACTTGTAGAATGTACTTTTGTTTTATTTGCAATTGCTACTGGAATAGCTACTATTTTTGAAGGTGAAATGTTAGTTATATTTGAACTTTTAATGGGATTTACATTATTAACAATGGCTTATAATAATTTAAAAGTATATAAGAAAAAAATGTTTACAATTCCTTATTTTTTAGGGGCTGTTATAGCTTTCTTTGCAGCACTTCAAATAATTTTAGGATTCTAATATGGAAGAAAATATTTATTTAACAAAATTATTTGATTATTATGGTTGTTTATTAACTGATAAACAACAACAATACTTTACTGATTATTATATGGAAAATTTAAGTATAACAGAAATTAGTGAAAATAATAGAGTTAGTAGAAATGCAGCTTACAAACAAATAAAAGATGCAGAAAGTAATTTGCTTAATTATGAAAACAAATTACACTTAGCTGAAAAAGAAATTAAAATAAAAGAATTACTAAATAATATAAGTGAAAAAGAAATAAAAGAAGAAATATTAGATTTAATATAAAGGGTGATATTATGTTGGGTAAAGTAGTGTATGTTAGCGATAACGAGGTACACGTAAGAGTACCAGAAGGTTCTAATTTAGTTACAAATATTATTAATATTCATGTTATTTTAGAAGATGAGCAAAAAAGAGTAGTAGGGGAAGTTGTTGACATAACTGGCAATTTAATTAAAATTGGATTGCTAGGTGAATATGTTGGTGATGTTTTTTATACTGGTGTTATTAGAAAACCAACTTTAAATGCTAAAATTAGAATTATTAATAATAGTGAATTATCAGAGATAACAGGGAAAAATGATATAAATAGTTTTTCATTAGGCGTTAGTCCTTTATATAATAGCTACCCTGTTTATGGTAATATTAATAAATTATTTAGTAATCATCTTGCTATTTTTGGTAATAGTGGTAGTGGTAAATCTTGTGGTGTTGCTAGAATACTTCAAAACTTATTTTTAAATAAAAATATATTACCATATAAAGCTAATTTCTTGATATTTGATGCATATGGGGAATACCATACAGCATTTAAAGATATTGATAAAATAAATCCTAATTATCATTTTAAATACTATACAACAAATAAATATGATAATAATGGTGAAAAACTTCGTATTCCAATTTACTTGTTTGACATTAATGATATGGCACTACTTTTGTTAGCAACAGAGCATTCTCAACTTCCAATTATTGAAAAAATGTTAAAAATAGTTAATATTTTTGCTTCTAACAATGATGTTTCCCTTGCTTATAAAAATCACTTAATTGCCAAAGCAATTATAAATATCTTATATACTAATCAAACTTCTGCCTCTAAGAGAAATGATGCGTTTGCGATAATTGCTACTTGTTCAACACCGCAGTTTAATTTAAATGCTCCAGTTCAGGGGCTAGGTTATACTCGTAAATTTAGAGATTGCTTTATGATTGATAGTAATGGTAATTTTTCTGAAAGCAATTTACTAATGGAATATTTATCAAGCTTTGTAAGAGACGAATATGATAATTTAGATGTTAGAGAAAAGAATTTTTATACATTTAAAGATTTAGAAAAAGCTTTAGAATTTACCTTGATTTCTGAAGGTATGTTACATAATGAAAAAGTATATAGCGATGCAATAACATTAAAAGTAAGGCTTCATTCTTTAGTTATTGGAGAATATAGTCAATATTTTGAATATAACAGATTTATTTCTGAACAAGAATTTATATCAAACATTATGTCTTATAATGGAAATGGTAAAGCGCAGATAGTTAATTTTAACTTTGAAGATGTAGATGATTGGTTTGCTAAAGTTATAACAAAATTTATGGTTAAACTATTGTTTGAATTTTCTAAAAACTTAAGTGATCGAGCTTCTGTTCCATTTAATATCTTCTTAGAGGAGGCTCACCGTTATGTTCAAAAAGATAATGATCAATATTTACTGGGTTATAATATTTTTGAAAGAATAGCAAAAGAAGGAAGAAAGTATGGAATTATATTGAATTTAATTTCACAAAGACCGGTTGAACTTTCTGAAACAGTAATTTCGCAAGTTTCAAATTTCTTAATCTTTAAATTGACACACCCAGTTGATATTGACTATATGAAAAAGATGTTACCAAACATTAATGCTAATATAATAGAAAAACAAAAGAGCTTACAAGCTGGTACTTGTGTAGCGTTTGGTAATGCCTTTAAAGTTCCGATTATAGTTCACTTTGAAATGCCTAATCCAGCACCTCAAAGTGGTAATTGTAACGTTGTTTCAAACTGGCAAATAAAAAGTGAATAATTATAAATTGTGAGGGGAAAATATGGCTTTAGATTTATTTAACAAGAAACTAACTGAAGAAATAAAGAATATTTTTGAAAGTAATTATATGATTGATCGAGGTAGTATTAATAACTATTTAAGAGATGTAGTAAAAAGATTAAAAAAGATTAAAGATCCGAATATTAAAAGTTATATATATAATGAACTTGGTTTCATAAATAGTTTTGATGGTTTATTAGAAACTTTAGATAAATTTGTAGATTTATACAAAAGTAATAAAGAAATATGTTTATATTGCCTTAGTAATAACATGCATATCTTAAAGTACATTGATACGATCAGATTATTTGAAGAAGATATACTGACATTTAATTTAACAGATATAGATTTGTTGGAACAAAACAAAGATCTAATTATGCAATATAAGAAAAAATATTCTAAAGAAGAAATGCAAAAAATCTATGAAAACTTTTATAAATATAATAAAATTTTATTAAATCCAGAGTGCGATAAAATAAATAATGAATTTTTATTTGAACATATAGAAGAAGTTGAATTTATTTTAAAATTACCAAACAATTTAAAGAATGCATTAATTGGTAAAGCTAATGAGTCTAGCTTCGAAGAATATTTGAACGTTAAAGGAAAAGCTGAAAGAGTAGCTAGTTATAATTCTGAAATAATAGATTTTTTGATTCATAATAATTTTGATGATAATTTAATTTTCAGAGTAAATGAATATTTCAAAACTCATAGGGATTATTCTGGGTTAAATAGACGTATTAAAGAATATAATGATTACCTGATAGAGAACACTAAAGATATATATGAACTAAAAGATTGTATATGTTATAAATATTATGGTTTAAATTATTATGAGACTAAGGGGCAAATAGCTTTTATTAAGAAAAACAATATAGTTACAAATGCTAATATTGAAAATACAATTAAACTAATTGAAATAATTGATAGCTTAAATGATATTGAAAGTATTAAAAGTAAAATAGGTGAATTTAATATTTCAGGAACAGAGGTACAAAAATTTTTAACCGAGATAAAGTTTGTTGAAAATATGTATGCAAAGACTTTATATAATCCTGAAAATGATAACTCTCAAACAATGTACATGGAATATAATGGAAAGAAAGTAAAGTATATTCAATCCGATATAGTTGATTTTAATATGTTAGTATCTAGAATATCATATGCTAAAGGTATAGGCAGAGATAGATGTTTCAATACTGAACGAATAGGAATGATATTAAATGATCCAAGTGTATTTACTGATGATAGCATTGGTTCAGATATTCTATCAACGTCTTATATTTCTGAAGTTAATTTAGATACATTTTGTTCTGGAGCTACCACACGCGGAAAAGATGTAATATTAGGGTTTGATCTTTCGGCAGAAAGTAGAATAATTACAACAAGATCAAAAGATGCTGGCACGAATATGGAAGGAAAAGGTTACGATTTTTCAAAAAGAGGTTTTTTAAACTACTATTTGATGTTGCCTGAAGAATTAAAGAAAGATATTAGGTTATTAGAGGGGCTCCCTGTTTATAATGAAGTAGCGCTCTCACGATATGAAAATGGAAAGAAAAAGAAGCCTAAATTTTTAGTGGTTATAAAAAATGCTGGAAAGTATTCTGTTCCTTTAAATGAGAGTACTCTAAAGTTTGCCACTTATTATGATATTCCTATAGTGGAAATAGATGGTAACAAAATATTTTTAGCAAAAAGTAATCAATTAAAAGAAAAAATAGGTTCTATTAAACAAAAAGGTTTTATAACGTATGATGATTTTGAAAGTGTAATAAATTGCATGCGTGCTATGAAAAATACTAATTTTGGTGGTAGTTTTAATTATATAGAAGTATTAGATAGTATGACAAATTTTGATTTTGATATAAATCAAATAAATGAAACTATAAAAATGCTCGACTTTATTAACACTTCTCATCTGTTTATGAGAGATATTAATGACGAAGAATACTTTGCAAAAAAATTAGAAATGATGAATGCTAAAAAATTACAATTAGAAAATAGTAAAACAGTTGATAATCCTGAAGTATTAGGTAACGATGAATCGGGAAAACATATCTAATTGGAGTAATGTATGAAAAAGAATAAAAAATATTAGTAATTATATTAATATTAATATTAGTAATTGTTATAGTTATGGGATTTTTAATGTTTATGTATTTAGAAAAAAAGTCATATGATAATTATAAATATTTAATTAAATATGATGATATGTTTGTTCCTGGGAATACATACGATATTTATATTTTTAATAATTATGATATAAAAGTTGTTAAACATTATGGTTGTAGTACATTATCTTGTGCAAATAAAGATGAAAAATTTAATGTCAATTTGTCTAATAATACTAAAGAAAAGATTAAGAAATTAATTGAACATTTATATTCAAACAACAAGGAAAACAAACTTAACATAAAATCTATTGATTTAGATGAAAATAGTCAAATGGTTTTTAATACAATTATTTTTAATAATGAAGAATTTATTGAAAAGTACTATGATGAAGATATTAAATATGATTTTAGAAACTCTAATTCAAAATTGAATTAGAGTTTTATGTTTATATAAAAAAATAACACAAAAAATTTTTGTTATTTCAGGGTTGTTTTACTAAAACAGAAATGTTTTTTTCTTGACATATGTTCAAATAAACATTACAATGGTAGTAGGGTGAATAATATTCACTAAGTAGGAAATGGAGGAATAAAATGAATAATATATCATTCTCCATTTTGCTAGTTTTAATTGGTCTTTTTGTAGGCGTCGTAGTAGCGCTTATAATTAATTATATTAGAGGAAATTTAGTAGCTAAAAAAGTTGAAAAAATGCTAGAAAAAGCAAAAAAAGATGCAGATAAAATAAAAAGAGATTATATTTTAGAAGCTAAAGAAGAATCACATAAGTTAAAAATTGAAACAGATAAAGAAATAAAAGAAAAGAAAGCTGAAATAAGAGAATCGGAAGAACGTTTAATAACACGTGAAAATAATATGGATAGACGTGATCAAACATTACAAAATCGTGAGCAAATGTTAGAAGAAAAAGAAAATAATATAATTAAAAAACAAAAAGAACTCCAAAAAGAACAAGTAGAAGTGGAAGAAATAAAGAAACAACAAATTGATTTATTAGATAAAATTGCTGGATATTCTAAAAATCAAGCTAGAGAAATGGTACTAAAAAAAGTAGAAGAAATGATGAATTTAGAAATAGCCGCATATATTAAAGACCGTGAGGCACAAGCTAAATTAGAAGTCGATAAAAAAGCTAAAGGCTTATTAGTTTCTAGTATGCAAAAGTATGCTAGTGATGTAGCTGGAGAACAAACTGTAACAGTTGTAAATTTACCAAATGATGATATGAAGGGACGCATTATTGGTAGAGAAGGAAGAAATATTCGTACAATTGAAGCTGTAACTGGTGTTGATTTAATAATTGATGATACACCTGAAGCAATAGTTCTTTCTAGTTTTGACCCTCTAAGAAGAGAAATAGCTCGTGTTACAATTGAGACATTAATAAAAGATGGTAGAATTCATCCAACTAGAATAGAAGAGTTATATGATAAAGTTAGTCAAGATATGAAAGCTAAAATTTTAGAATATGGTGAAGAAGCTTTATTCGAACTGGGAATAACAAAAATGGATCCAGAACTTGTAGAAATTTTAGGTAAACTTCATTTTAGAACAAGCTTTGGTCAAAATGCTTTAAAACATTCAATAGAAGTTGCTAATTTGGCTGGTATAATGGCTTCAGAATTAGGAGAAAATGTTACTTTAGCAAAACGTGCAGGATTACTTCATGACATTGGTAAAGCAATAGATCATGAAATAGAAGGTAGTCATGTTACCATAGGATCAGAAATAGCTACAAGATTTAAAGAAAATGAAGTTGTAATTAACGCTATTGAATCACATCATGGTGATACAGCGCCAACTCATATTATTTCTGAGTTAGTTGCTATTGCAGATGCACTTTCCGCATCTCGCCCTGGAGCTCGTAATGATTCATTAGAAAACTATGTCAAGAGACTTCAAGATTTAGAAGCTATTGCTAAGGATATTGATGGAGTTGAAAAAACTTTTGCTGTTCAAGCAGGTCGTGAACTTAGAGTAGTAGTTGAGCCTAAAAAAGTAGATGACTTAACAAGTTATAAGATAGCTCGTGATATTAAAAATAAGATTGAGGAAACGCTTCAATATCCTGGAACTATTAAAGTAACTGTTATAAGAGAAACAAGAGCAATAGAAGAAGCAAAATAGTGCTTCTTTTTTTGATGGATAATAAAAAACCACACCTTTTGGTGCGGTTGAGATTTCAATTTTAAGTTTTTAGTAGTATCTATAATAAGGTTGGTAGTAAGGTGGGTAGTAGTAGTTATTATAATAATAAGGTGGTCTGTTGTTATTATATCCACCAAAGAATGCTGGAGCAATTGCTGCCCCTGTAACTCCTCCTAGTAAAAAAGGAAAAGCAAATCCTCCTACAAATCTATCATCACCCTTATTTGGCATTGACATAAAACCTTGATTGATATTTGGTCGATAATTGTTGACTGGAAAATATGAATTTTGTGTATACATAAAAATTCTCCTTTCATAATATAGTATGATATAAAGAAAAATGGGTGATAATATGGAAAAAATTGACAAGTTAAGTAAAATAATTGTAAATTATTCGTTAGAAATAAATAAAGATGATAAAGTTTTAATAACTTATCAAAATCAAGCTTGTAATGATTTAGTAGTAGGTATTATTCGTGAGATAAAAAATATAGGTGCAACTGTAAATGTAAAATTAATAGATCCAATTATAAATCATGAATTACTTCTGGCAACAACAGAAAATAGGGCTAAATTAATTGGAAACTATAGTGAATTTGAAGTTGAAAATTATACTACATTTATTCAAATTAGATATAATATCAATGATTATGAAGATAATGATATATCTAGCGATATAAGGAATTCAATCAGTAAATATACTAGAAAGTTTGATGAAGTTAGAATTAATGAAAGAAAATGGGTTCTTCTTAATTATCCTAGTCCACTAGATGCATATAAAGCTCATCAAAGCATAGATAAATTTAAAAATTATGCATTAGATTCTATGATTACAGATTATAATGATTTATATGAAAGAATGCGTCCATTAAAAACTTTAATGGAAAAAACAAACATAGTTAAAATTATAGGCCCTAGTACAAATATTAGTTTTTCTATAAAAAATATGCCTGTTATTCCTTGTTGTGGTAAATCAAATCTTCCTGACGGAGAACTTTTTACTGCTCCTATAAAAACAAGTGTTAATGGTAAAATAACATATAATACACCATCACCTTATCGTGGTTCTATTTTTAATAATGTATCTTTAGAGTTTAAAGATGGAAAAATAATTAATATGACTTGTGATGGTAATAATGAATTACTTACAGAAATTTTTAATACTGATGAAGGTAGTAAATATATTGGTGAGTTCTCTTTAGGATTAAACCCTAATATTAAAAATTCAATCGGAAATATACTATTTGATGAAAAAATTAAAGGTAGTATTCATTTTACACCAGGGCAAGCTTACTACGAAGCTGACAATGGTAACAGATCAGATATTCATTGGGATTTAGTTTTAATTCAAAGACCAGAATATGGTGGTGGTGAAATATATTTTGATGATGTTTTAATAAGAAAAGATGGGGAATTTGTCGTTTCTGAATTAAAACATTTAAATTATAATTCATAATATTACTCATATACTTAAGTAGGTGATATAGTGAAAAAATATTTTCAAATAATTGGTATTGTTGCTTTAACATGTTTTAGTTTTGTATTTACAGAAAAAACAGCTATAATGGTTCGAAATAGTGATAAATTGATGCAGACGATAAAAGAAAATGAATCTCTTTATAAAGTAGAAAGTATTAATGCTAGCATTTCAGATGATACTATTGTTCCTGGTATTGGTGGAAAAAAAGTAAATGGTAATAAGAGTTACTCTAATATGAAAAGATTAGGACAGTTTAATTCCAATTTACTTATATATGATTATATTTTACCAGAAATAACTTTGACTAAAACTTTTGATAAATATGTTATAGGTGGTAATCCAAGAAAGAATATGGTTAGTCTAATTATCAAAGTTAGTGAAATAGACAAGGTTGATGAAGTATTAAGATTAATTGAAGATACTAAAGTTAATTTGTTTATAGATGGTCTATGGCTTGAGAAAAATGAATCAAAGTTAGAAAATTTAAAAAATTATAATATAGGAAATTTAAGTTATAGTGGTGATTATAGTAAAAGTGGTTTTATTTGGATGAACACTATTATAAATAAACATTCCAATCAGAAGAATAAGTATTGTTATCAAGAAGAAAAAAATGAAGAGTACCTAAAAATATGTGCGTTACAAAAAAATTACACAATTCTTCCATCTATAGTAGTTCAAGATAATCCCTTAATAGAAATAAAAAGTAATATAAAAGCAGGAAGTATAGTATCAATGTCTATCAATGATAAAACAATTAAAGAATTGCCACTAATAATTGATTATATTAATAGTAAAGGTTATAAAATTGTTGATTTAGATGAACTTTTAAGTGAAGATTATTAATGTATTTACTTTGACTTTAAATATTAATTCTAGTATACTTATATAGGTGATTATAGTGAATAATGATAATGAATATATTCCAAAACATATTAACACAAGTAGTAAATTACCAACTAAAAAGAAAAGGCGAATAAAAGTTAAAGCAGTAATCCTAGGATTGATATTTTTGTTCTGTTTAATAATTTTTATATTATGTTTTTTTAATATAATTAGTTGGATAAAAGATAGTAATAAAAACAATCGTATAATAGATGAAATAACAGAAGATATTACAATAGAAGAAGTTCCGGATACAAATGATACAGAATTAGTAAATGAAGAACCAAAAAAAGAAAGTGATTATTGGTATTATGTAAAACAATCGCTTATAAGTGTTGATATAGATGCTTTAAAAGCTAAAAATAAAGATACTCTAGGCTGGATAAGTGTAAATAATACTAATGTTAATTATCCGTTTGTTCAAACAAATGATAATGATTATTATTTAAAACATGCTTTTGATAAAAGCAATAATTCTGCAGGATGGATATTTTTAGATTATCGAAATAATAAGGATTTTTCTGATAAAAATAATATTTTATATGGTCACGCCAGAAGAGATAATACTATGTTTGGATCACTGCGTAATGTTCTTACAAAAGCTTGGTATTCTAATAAGGATAATTATATTATAAAATTATCTACAGAAACAGAAAATACAATGTGGCAAATCTTTTCTGTTTATAAAATAGAAACCGAAAGCTATTATTTAACAACAAATTTTTCAACAGATATGGAATATGAGAGATTTTTAAGTACTATTAAAGAACGAAGCCTTTATGATTTTAATGTAACTTTATCTAAACGTGATAAAATACTAACTTTAAGTACTTGTAGTGGTGAATATAATAGAATTGTTGTTCATGCTAAATTAATTAAAAGAAGTTCAAGATAAGCACATAATATGTGCTTTTTTTCATATAATTAATTGGGTGATTATATGGATTTTGATATAGGTGACTTAGTAACTAGAAAATCATATAATAATGATTTAGTTTTTGTTATAACAGATATAATAGAAGACAATTATTATCTAAAAGGAACAAATATAAGATTATGTGCAGATAGTCCTAAAGAAGATCTTGTTAAATATGAAGAAAAGGAAAGTGATAAAGAAGAAGAGGCGTTTATAGAAAGATCAAAACTTAAAAATGATTTAAATCGAACTGATTATTTTTATTTACCTGGTAAGATACTTCATATCGATGGTGATAAAGATTATTTGGATCGATGTTTAAAATACTATAACGATGCAAATATTTGGGCCATGGGAATAAATGAAGTAGAAGAAAATGTCCCTTTATACATTAGAGATTGGTTAGAAGAATATCGTCCGAATATTGTAATTATAACTGGTCATGACGCCTACTATAAACACGATGGTAAAAAGAATAATATAGATGCTTATAAGAACAGTGGTAATTTTGTTAAAGCTGTAAAAGAAGCTCGTAAGTATGAATCTAGTCATAATAAATTAATAATTATAGCTGGAGCATGTCAATCTGATTATGAAGATCTTATCAAGGCTGGTGCTAATTTTGCATCTAGTCCTAAAAGAGTGAACATTCATGCTTTAGATCCAGCAATTATCGCAACTCGTATGAGTTTATCTGATATTAGTAAAGATATAGATTTAAAAAATATCTTAGATCAAACAAAATATGGTAGTGATGGTATAGGAGGAATAATTACCAAAGGAACTATGTATATTGGGTTTCCAAGATAGGAGATATAATGACTAAAACAGAGATAAAAAAATATTTAAATGATTATATCGGGTGTGATGTAACAATCAAATATAATTTAGGGCGAAATAAATATGAAAGTTATCGGGTAAAAATAAAAGAGTTATACAATAATATCTTTCTTGTTGAGCTTAACGATAATAGTTTAATTAAATCTTTTTCATATAGTGATGTTATTACTAAAATAATTAAGATAGAATATTAATTTTTTGTTGCAAAATTTTTCTAAATAATATATACTTAAAGTGTAAGATGATATACTGGAGGGAGAGATTTTCATGAAAATAACATCTATAAATGTAAGAAAGGTAGAAAAAGAAGATTCTAATTTAAAAGCTTTTGTAAATATTACAGTAGATGATGCTTTAGCTGTTAAAGACTTAAGAATTATTGATGGTAATAATGGACTGTTTGTTGCTATGCCAAGTCGTAAAAATAAAGATGGTGAGTATAGAGATATAGTTCATCCAATTAATCAAGAAGTTCGTGATATGATGGAAGAAGAAATCATCAAAGCATATAATGAAGCAGAATAATTGATTTTCGAAAGATATATTTTAGAATATATCTTTTTTTTTAACATATAATTTATTAGGTGATATTATGGACAAGGATATAATAACTAATTATAATCATACTATTTCGATTACAGAAAGAAAAAACATTAATATAAGTGGTGTAAAAAAAATAGAAAGTTTTGATAATGAAGAGTTTTTATTAGAAACAACAATGGGATTTATTATCATAAAAGGAGAAGGGTTGGAAATAATAAAACTAGATACTTATCAGGGAAATGTTGCAATAAAAGGTAAAATTAATAGTTTAATATATATGGAAAATTTAGGAAAAAAAGAAAAAGAAGAAGGTTTATTTAGTAAGCTATTTAAATAATGAACATAAAGTTACAAATAACAACGTTATTATTTTCTTTTTTATATGGTATTTTCTTTTCTTTTTTTCTTAGTTTAAATTATAAATTTATATATAGTAATAAAAAAGTTTTCAAAACAATAATCAGTTTACTAGTTATAATTATCGCAGTCTTAATTTATTTTATTATCCTAAAAAAAATTAATTATGGTATATTTCATATATACGAGGTATTGATGATTATACTTGGAGTAGTTGTTGAAAACATAATAATTAGTGTTATTGCTAATAAAAAAAAACCATGATATAATTTAAATAGGAGAGTGGTGGAGATGGCAAAGAGAGTTCCAAAACAAACAAAAAGACGTCTTGTTATATTGGCGCCATTTTCAATTTTTTTTATAGTTTTTTTTCTAGTTACATTAGCTACTTATTCATATAAACTAATTACTTTGTCAAAAGAAGAGAGTAATTTAAAAGCAAAGCTTGTATCTCTTCAAGCTGAAGAAAGTAACTTAAAAGTTGAAATACAAAAGCTAAAGGACCCAGACTACTTAGCAAGGTATGCACGAGAAAATTATCTTTATTCTAAAGATGGTGAATATATAATTAAAATAGAAGAAAAAGAAAAAGGGACTAAGGAAGAAAGCACTATAGATAAATATTATGATTATATAGTTTACGGGGCAGGAGGAATACTTTTATTAGTGTTTGGGTACATAATTGTTAGAAGTATAAAGAAATAATATTGAGCAATCAATATTTTTTTCATAAAAAAATAAATAGATCATCTCTATTTATTCTATAATTTGAAATCATTAGTTATTTCATCTTCGGTATTTTTACCATCGTAGTATGTTCTTATCTTGTATCCACAAACTTTAGCAACAAAATTAGTTGGGAAAGATCTAACCATTTTATTATAATCAGTAATAATATCATTGTAATATTTTCTAAACGCTTCAATCTCAGCTTCTGATTCATGAAGAGAAACCTCTATTTTTAAATATTTATTACAAGTTTTTAAAATTTCATATTGTTCTTTGTATTGTTCAAATTCATTTATTGCTTCATATAACTGTCTATCTAAATCAAAATTTGTTAGTTTACGAGAACGAAGTTTAGTAATAATTTCTAATACTTCATCTTTTGTTTTAGTATTTGATTTAATAATACTTCTTGATTTATTTAATAAGTCAAAACGTTTTCTTAAAGTTGAATCAATATTAGCTTCACACTCGTTAATTCTTATAATATAATCTTGATATCTGTTATAAGTACTAACGCAACAAATAAGAAGTAAACATATAGCAATAAATGTAATTAAAGTAAACATGAATATCGTCATACTACCACCCTAATACAATTATAACAAACTAAGATTTAAAAATCAATTATTTGGGTAAAATTCAGGGCTATAATTTATTTTTTCATCAAATGATATATAATCAACATAGATCATTAAAAGTAGTTGCCATTTTCCTGTAGATGGATCACTTAAAATAATATGATCTCTACCGGACTGTTCAATAATACCATTAAATTCTAAATCACGCCATTCAGTTGAGTCAGGAAAAGTCATATGGACTCTTACTTTCTTCCCCTTATTAAGTCTTAAAATATTTTCAATATAAGATTGTTCAAGTGGAAGATCGGTACTATAATTGGGTGCGGTTTGTTGATTAGGTGTTGGTGTGTTACCATTATAAATGGGAGTACCTGGAAATGCTTGCTTGTTAAAGTAAGTATTATTATTCATAAAATCAATCCTTTCTATAAAAATATATTATAATGTTCTTTTTTTATGACATGTGATATAATGTTTAAGGTGATAAGTATGAATATAGATATGAATGTTGGAATTTCTAATCGTCACGTACATTTAACAGAAGACGATTTTAAAAAATTATTTAATGATAAAAAGTTAGAAGTAGTAAAATATTTAAATCAACCCGGACAATTTGCATCTAATTTAAAGGTAACTATAAAAACAGAAAAAAGTGAGATTAGTGGTGTTAGAGTTTTAGGACCATTGAGAGATTACACGCAAGTAGAAATATCAAAGACTGATGCTTATAAACTAGGATTAAATCCTCCCGTTAGAGAATCTGGTAATTTAAGTGGTAGCGCAGATATTACTATTATTGGTGATAATGAAGTAAAGGTAAAAGAATGCACTATAATAGCAACTCGCCATATTCATGCGACTAAAGAAGATTTAGAAAAATATAATTTAGATGCTAGTAAGAAATACAAAGTAAGAGTTTATGGTGAAAAAGGTGGTATTATTAATAAAGTATCAATAAAAATTAGTGATAAATCTTTCTTTGAAATGCATTTGGATACTGATGATGGAAATGGTCATTTGTTAAAGTGTGGAGATAAAGTAACTATTATAGGAGAAGATAATGAATAAATTTGGTATTTGTGACAAGTGTAAGGCTACTAATATAAAATCACTTATTCCAAAATTAAAAAATATTGATGATAAAGCTATCATAAATATTGGATGTCAAAGCGTTTGTGGGATTGGAAGAAACAAGCCATTTGTAATATGCAATGACAGACTGATTATTGCAGATAATTTAGATGAATTAATTACAAAAGTAAAACAAGCTATAAATTCTTAGCTTGTTTTGTTTTCTTTAATAGTAGGTATAATATCATCTAGAGGTGTTTTAGAAATTGTTGGTTCAGTTCCTTTGATATAATAAACTATTTTTTTATGTTTAGAATCATTAGTTGCTAATTCACCGGAAACAGGATCAACAAGCACTCCTACAACGTTATTAGGTGTTTCGTACCAGTTATTTTCCTTATTGTGTAAACAGCCTTCGATAGTTTCTAGCCATATATTTTGTGAAATAGCGCGGTCAGTACTAGGAGTAGGAGAATTATCATCATATCCTGTCCATACTCCTACAATTAAATCTTTATTATATCCAAATATTAATCTATCAGTATCAGTTGTTCCTGTTTTAATTGCATATTTTTTAGTCATTCTACTAGCATAATTTATCATTGTTGGATAACTATAATCAATTAGTTCTTTGTCATATGTGTTAGTTAAAAGTTCATTTAAGACATAAGTAATACTTTTATTTAAAACGTTTTCTTTAACTTCATCAGCTTGGTATAAAATATTTCCATGCTCATCTTCTACTTTACTAATAAGATGCGGTTCTACTTTATATCCTTCATTAGCAAATGCTGCATAACCTTGCATCATATTAATCAAAGTTATTTCATTAGAACCTAAAGCTAGTGATGGAATAGGAGATAAGTTTTCAATTCCAACTCTTTTAGCAATATCAACTAAAGTTTCTTCACCTAAAAAAAGATGAGTTTTAACGGCGTATATATTATCTGAATAAGCAACAGCAGCTGCCATTGTAATTGGTTTATTGGCATATACATCACCATAATTACTAGGACTGTAAGTTTTATTTTCTGAAAAAGTAAATATAGTTTTTTCACTAGTGAATGTTGTTGTAGGCGTAAAACCATTTTCAAGAGCAGAATAATATAAAAATGGCTTCATAGTAGAACCAACTTGTCTTTTAGCAGATATGGCTCGATTAAATTGACTTTTTGAGTAATCTCTACCTCCAGAAAGTGCCAATATTTCACCATTACTAGGATTCATAACAATGCTAGCAACTTGTATTTTTTCATTTTTACTTGTGTTTTTTTTAATACTTTCATCTAATATACTTTGAGCATTTTTATCAAGATATGTATATATTTTTAAACCACCAGTTTCTAAAAATGTTGCAGGTATTGTTTTAATACTTTTTAATTCACTTAAAACAGCATCTTTATAGTACATTATAGAAGTTATACCTTCGTTTGGAATATCTCCTACATATGTAAGTTCAGTATTATAAGCATCATCCGCTTCTTCTTTACTGATATATTTATTTTTAACCATTGAATTAAGGATTAATCTTTGTCTTTTCTTTGCTGCATTTGAATTGGAAAGAGGAGAGTAATTAGATGGGCTTTTAGGAATTCCGGCTAGAATAGTTGCCTCTGCTAGAGTTAAATCTTTAGCATCTTTATTAAAGTAATAAAGACTAGCGTTTTCTATTCCAAATATTCCACCATAATTAATAGTATTTAAGTATCCTTCAAAGATTTCATCCTTAGTATAATGAGATTCTAAACGTACAGTAAGCCAAGCCTCATTTATTTTTCTAGCCCAGGTTTTATCAAAATTTAAAAATAAATTTTTAGCGTACTGTTGTGTTATGGTAGAAGCACCTTGTAATGTTTTACCGTTGATAACGTTTACATATAAAGCTTTTAAAATACGTAATGGATCAAATCCCTGATGTGAATAAAAGTGCTTATCTTCAATTGATAGAGTAGCATTTTTTAAGTGTTCAGATATATCATTTAATTTAACCCAGTTATCATCATCTGTATAAAGTTCATTATTGATATCATAAAAAACATATTTATTAGCCGATCTAATAGATAATTTAGGTGTGAATTTAGCAACTATGTAAATACCAAAATAAGTTATACTAAAAACTATAGTCATTATAATTAATACTTTTTTTAAAGTCTTAAACCATTTCATAGTATCACGCTTCCTAAAGTTATTATTTATAATTTTAAAAAAAATATTAGTTAATTATAAAAAAAGTATGAAATTTATGAAAGATGTGCTATAATTTGGCTATTAAATGGGGAATGTAAATGAAAATAAAAGGAAAAACTAATTTAAAAACTAATGATAAAATTGTTATAAATAACAAAGAATTTAATGGTTTAAAAAATAATAATACGATTACTTTTTATGATGATGGTATTAAAGTTAATATTATTTTAGGTGAAGAAGTAATACTAAAAAGAAGTAATGATGATTATGAGATAATACTAACTTTTAATGAAAAAAATAGTGGAGAAGGTAAATATCTTTCAAAAAAAGATAATTTGTTCTTGCCATTATATATAATTACTGATAAAATCATAGTTGGTAATAATTTATTAATAATTAATTACCGCTTAAATGAAGAAATTTACGAATTTAAATTGGAATTTGAGGTGATATAGTGGATATTTTAGAAAATATAATTACTAAAGTTACAAATAACTTAGGATATGTAGTTGATAACATGACAGTTATTAAATCTAATCGACCTGATTTATGTGATTATCAATGTGATCAAGTCTTCAAACTAGCTAAGCAGTATCATAAAAATCCTATGGAAATAGGAGAAGAAATCACATGTAAGATAAATGAGTTGGAAAACTTTAATGATTACTTTGAAAAAGTAGAGTTTGTACGCCCTGGATTTATTAATATTACTTTAAGTAATAAGTTTATTAATAATAAATTAAAGAACATGTATAATAATCCTAAGTTTGATATAAAACTACCTAGTGTTAAAGAAACATATTTTATGGATTATGGTGGGCCTAATGTTGCTAAACCACTTCATGTTGGACATATGAGAACAGCAATTGTTGGAGAAGCTATTAAAAGAATAATCAATTATTTTGGGCATAAAACTATAAGTGATGTTCATTTAGGTGATTATGGACTTCAAATTGGTGAAGTTATATATGGCATTAAGGAAAAGAATATGGATATCAAAGATTTAACAATTAAAGATTTAGATTATATATATCCAGAAATGAGTAAAAGATGTAAAGAAGATGAAACTTTAAAAGAAAAGTGTGCTAGTATAACTAAAGATTTACAAGATGGAAATAAAGAATATTATGAATATTTTAAAAAGATATGTGAAGTATCTGTAAGTGATATAAAAAATATTTATAACTATTTAGATGTTCATTTTGATCTATGGTTAGGAGAAAGTGATTCTTATCCTTATATACCTAAAGTTGAGCAATTACTCGATAGTAAACATTTATTACAATCTAGTGAAGGAGCTAGAGTAGTATATGTTAATAGAGATGATGATAAAGTTTTAGTTCCACCACTTTTATTTAAGAAAGCAAATGGTGCTTATATGTATCCAGCTACTGATTTAGGATCAATATATCAAAGAATAGAAGACTATAATCCAGATCATATTTTATATGTTGTTGATAATAGACAAGCACTTCATTTTGAACAAGTATTTAGAACTTGTCAGTTATCTGGATTAATAGATGAGTCTAAGTTAGAACACTTAGGCTATGGCACTGTAAATGGTCTTGATGGTAAACCTTATAAAACAAGAAGTGGAGATACACCTAAGTTACAAAATTTATTTGAACAAGTTAAAGAAATATTTGAAAGTGCTAAAGAAGAAAATAAAAGTAAAAGTGAAAGTGATAAAAATATTATTGTTAATTCCATTTTAAAATTTGCAGATCTGCAAAATAGTCGTGAAAGAGATTATATTTTTGATATTGAAAAATTTAGTGGTTTAGTTGGTAAAACCGGACCATACATTTTATACACATATGTAAGAATAAATAAAATACTTGAAAAATTTACAAATAATATTAATAATTTGACAGATGATATATATAATAATTATGATCGTGATTTAAGAGTTAAGTTGTTAGATTTAGAGTATGAGCTTAATTTAGCTTTTGAAAATCGTAAACCTAATTATTTAGTTGATTATATTTATGATTTATGCGTTTTAGTAAATGCATTTTATCAAAATAATCATATAATTAATTTAGATGATGAAATAAAAAGAAATGATTGGATTTCTGTATTAAAATTATCTAACAAAATTATAAAAGAAATGCTAAATTTATTAGCAATAGAAATTCCTACAGAAATGTAGTAAGTGGAGGTTATTTATGAAATTAAAAAATATGAGTCAAGAAGAATTACAATTATTATCTTATACAGATTTAACTTATAAAATTTTAAAGGAAGAAAAGAAAACTTTAAATACACCTACTATTTTTAGAAAAATATGTGATTTGCTCGGATATTCAGATGAAGAGTATGCAGAAAAAATAGGTGATTATTATACATCTCTTACTATCGATAAAAGATTTGTTATGTTAGAAAATGGTGAATGGGATATTAGAGATAATCATGTGTTAAATATTTCTTTAGAAGATGATGATGAGGAAGAGCTAGAATCTGAAGAAGAGTCTGAATATGACGAAAATATAGAAGAAACAGAAGAGGATATTGATGAAGTTATTGACGATGACGAATTAGATGATGATGTTGAGGAAGATATTGATGATCTTGCTGTTTTGGATGAGGAAGAAATAGGAAAAGAGGAATAATTCTCTTTTTCTTTTTGTTTATTATAAATTAATTATCAAATTACAATTTTTATACATAAACTATAATAAGTATTATAAAATAGGAGGGAAGTATGTATAATAATTGTAATGATTATGAAAGAATAAAAAGAAAAATAGAAGAAGAACAAAAGAAATATAAATTTTGTTATATTCAAGGACCAACGGGTCCGAAGGGAAATAAGGGAGATAAAGGAGATGTGGGACCTGCAACAATAAATATTGGATCAACCCAAACAATTGATGAGGGATTAGCTGCTAAAGTTAGTAATGTGGGAACTAAGGATGATGTTATATTAAATTTTGAAATACCTAGGGGTATGAAGGGGGATAAAGGGGAACAAGGAATACCAGGAATTCAAGGAATAAAAGGAGAAAAAGGAGATATTGGGCCTCAGGGAATAAAAGGTGAAAGAGGAGAACAAGGACCATCAACTATTAAAATAGGTAAGACAGAGACGCTAGAACCTGGCATAGAAGCACAAGTTACTAATGTTGGAACACCTACAGATGTTATATTGGATTTTAAAATACCAAAAGGAGAAAAAGGAGATAAAGGAGATATTGGACCTAGAGGTTTACCGGGAGAGATAGGGAGAACAGAACATATAGCCATAGATGAAACGGAAACATTAGAACCTGGGGAGCCAGCTCAAGTAATGGATACTTTTGAAAACTGGGTTCATCATTTATCATTTTTAATACCAAAAGGAGAAAAGGGGGACGCTGGAGCGAAAGGTGATCAAGGTTCTCCTGGAACACCATTTGTTTCTTCTTATGGGATTAGATATGCGATGACAGATACTCAACTCGCATTAAATCAAGCTACAGATACTATAATTCCATTACCAGAAAAAGGAGTTTCTTTTTTTACAGAATATCCAGATGATAATTCTATTAAAATCAAGGAAACTGGAACTTACTTGGTATCATATTTATTATGTGGAGCTACTAGTGAAGAATGTGCGTTAACTATGTCGGTTAGAGCAAACAATTTATTACAACCAGCCACAAGTGTAACAAAGGAATTTCAAGCACAAATAATTGGTTGTATAAGTGGATCAACTATTGTATCGCTCCAAGAAAATGATTTAGTTACTCTTAATGTAAAATCTTCTATGACTATTAATATAAGATTTAATGGTAGTACTAATGCTATGTTAAGTGTTATTAAAATACACTAGGAATAGAATAAATCTATTCTTTTTTTCTTTTTTATTATAAATTAATTAAGTAGTTTCACGTATAGAACATAATTTATAGTAAAGGAAGTGATAATATAAAAATAATTGATGATAATACAGTTGTAGTAACAACAAGTGATGAATTAAAAACTGCAATAAGCGAAGATAATGGGTATACTTATATTTATTTAGAAAACGATATTATGATTACTAGTGGTTTTACAATAAATAGAAATAAAGAAAAAATAATTGTTGATGGAACATATAATGGGAATAAGTCTACTTATACTAATAATTTAAGCGAAGCTATAGATGTAATAAATGTTAATCCAACAAATAAAAAAGTTATTTTTAAGAACATGAATATAGTAAGTTCACATTCTTATGGAGTTATTTATGTCCCATCCCATCCTAATTATTCTAATGTAGTTATCGAATATAATAATATTAATTTTAATGGAATAGAACTTTCTTGTAATTACTATGGAGTAACTAAGATTGTGAATTCTGTTATTGAGGTAAAGGAAACAAACGGAGTTCAACCTCAACGCGTTTGTGATTCAAACAGAATTATAGTAGACGGAAAAACAACTATCAATAGTACTTCCCCAACAAACACTATTTTTTTTCTTAATGATGTTATACCATCATACCTTAAAATTATGCCCGATAGCATAGTTAGTATAACAACAAATAAAGAATTGATGAATGGTACAAATAGGTTTGATTTAATAGTAGGTCATGGTTCAGAATTTCTTTTAACAACAGGAAATGGTTTTGCAATAACAACAACTCACGGAGCAAGAAATGTTGTGATAGAAGAAATGGCTAATTTTACTTTTATTGAAAAAGGACATCAAAGGGTTCCTATGTGGAATATATTTGGAGATTTTGTTGTAAAAGAAGGAGCAAGTGTATCAATATTAAATACCTATATGAGTACTCCTACAGATAATTATAATATATATTTTAAAGGAACAAATCAAAAATTTATTCTGGATAATCCGAAATATATAAATATTTATACTAAAAATGCAAATGTACTATATACAAACAATGATGTTCAATTTTCTTTTAAATTTAATAGAATAAATATGTGGTTAGAAGCTATAGACTATCTTAATGCTTATACTATAGATAATAAGCCAGATTTTTATTGGTATAAAGAAAATATCTGTACTGAAATTAATGGAACAATAACTAAAGATTCAACAATAATTACTTCGCACAATTTTACTCCAGAAGAATTAAATTCATTGTCTGATATAACTAATTTTACTTTTCAGAAGAAAAAAATGTTAACTGTAGGAATGGTAAAAATTAATATTCATCCCATTATAGATACAGTAAATGTTTTATCGGGTCACACTATTGGTTATGCAGATGTAGAAATAGAATATAATACGAAAACATTAACTGCTAAAGCTGATGAAAATGGCTTATTTGAATTTAATTTAGATAATATAATACCAAATGATACCACAGTTAAATTAACTACATATTTAAATGGATGTTTTACAGAAAGAAAGATTATAGTACCATTTTATGGTGAATTAACACTTTTACAAGTTACTGAAAATATCCCTTTTTCACAAAACAAAATCTCGCAAAAACCACTTATATTATCTAAAAAAAACCAAACTATCATAACTATAGTTGATAGTAGAATAAATCATACTAAATGGAAATTATTTGCTAATTTTATAAATCCGATGATAGAAAGATCTGGGATGATATTGATAGATTCGTTATTATTTAAAAAGTTTAATAATGAAATAATTAAATTAACAACGAATAAAAAGTTAGTATATGAAGCTAATAATACCAGTGAAAATGTTGAAGTAAATAAAATAACTTTTTCTGTTGATAAAGGATTATTATTAAGTCCTAACAAAAATTTGCTTGAAGATGAAGATTATTCTACTTTAATAATTTGGACTTTAGAAGAATAAAGGGGTTGATTATGCAAAAAGATTATATATATATTAAATTAAGTGGTGGTGTGTGTCATAATTATAAGATTATATTAAAAAACAAATGTAATAATATTGTTTTTGATGGAATAACAGATAATCAAGGAAAGATTAAAATTCCTATACAAAATAATGAAGTATATCAATTATTTGTTTTATCTAATTTAGGAACTTCAATAATATCTTTAATAGGAAGAAAAAATAGTTTTTATAACATAAATATTAATAATAAAGAAAAACGTATAATTACAATATTATTAAATGATGCCAATTATCCAAATATAAAAATAAAAGGAGGTAAGATGATATTATGGCAAGACATACAATTCCAATAACTAACGGTAGAGGAAGTATAGAATTAGTTAATGGTAACTACAAAGCAAGTGCAACGGTAGAGGGGTATGATGAAACAACATTAAACCCGAACAATGTAACATTGGTAGAAGGAACTGATACCTATGCTTTTATGATTAGTGCTAAAGGGATTCTAACGCTTCATGTAACAGATACAGGGGATAAAATAACAGGAGTACAAGTAGTAGGTGCGAGATTTGTTAGAACTGATAGTACAGGTACTATTAAAACATCAGAAATTACAACCGATAGTGATGGTAATGCAACATTTAATAATGTTCCGTTTTCACCATCAGGAAATATAGAAATATATTATAAACAAATAGCTAGTGATGGAAGACATACATTTGATGATACTGTAAAAAAAGTTGTAATGGATAATGAAATAAAAACCATTGAAATAGCTAATCCACAGGCTCCAATTAGGAACTTCACTTTAACAGATGCAAGTTTTCCTAGTATAGTAATAAAAGATGGTCAAATAATTCTTGAAGATAATTAAGAATACTAAAAAAAGATTTGCAGTACAAGTTATATTGCAAATCTTTTTTATAAAATAAAGACATTATCTTATTACTGTATTTATTCTTTTACAAGAGGATTAAAGTTTTCAATAGCATCAATTAATTTAGGATGTTCGATGATAAAGTGTATAGTTGGATTAGAATTTTTTGAGATAATTACATAATTGTTTTTTACGGTTGTTATAGTTATATTTTTAAACGTCTGATCATATATGTAATTCATTTTATAGTTGTTTTCTTCTTTAGAATAATTTTTTGTAAGATTTAGATGTTCTATATATTCTTTATAAGTATAATTAATTCTTTTATTAAAAAATAAATTATCTAATAAAAGTGATGGCTCATTGGTTTTAAAATCATTTTCTTTAATTTTATAAATATAATCATTTACTATGTTCTTTTTCATAATATTTTTCATATATTTTAATTCATCGTTTTTGTATTTAATTATTTTATCAGTATCTATTTTTGAAATATTATTTCTTTTTAAAATTTTCATTAATAATTCATCTGAAATTGTAAATAAAGGTAATGATGAAAGCAATCTCTTTCTATCACTAAATATATTTTCATCTTTTCTTAAAAACATTTCATATTCGTTTATATTATTTTCTCTAAAAATTTCCATTAGTGGTTTAGCTTTTTTTAACATAAAATTAGCTTTTTCTTTATAAGCATTTATTTCCTTTTTATTCGTAGTTAAATAATATATTCCTTTGTTATGAAAGCCTTTAATACATTCCCCTGTTAAAGCTGTAACGCCTGAAACATAATTAAGATGATTATATATACTGTTTTTCAAATCTTTTAAATAGTAAGGGGATATTTGACCTGTCATATAAATTGGAATCCAACTTTCAAGTCCTAACATCATTTCATTAAATGGTCTATCTAAATTATGGATAATATTTAGATGAAGTCCTTTTTTTAAACACATTGCTATTGCAAACATCCATTTTTTACCAAATTCAATATCTTCCGCCATATCTTCCATTGGCATATCACTACACATAAAAATATCTTCTGTTGATTTAGATAAAACTGTTGATTTAAAGAAATTTAGTTCTCCTTCTTTCATTTCCTCTAAACCATAATAGTGTCTTGTTTTTGTTCTGTAAAAAGGTATCGTTGGAACTTTTAATTTATCAAATTTTATTACTTTGATGTAATCATCTAAATTGAAAGAATCAAGATTATATAAAAAATCCGATATTTGATTTTTAGTTGATGCAGTTTCACTTGTTAGCCATGAAAATAAAGTATTATAGAATTTATTATTTGTTAAATCACTTTTTTTACATCCGATAATTATAGATAATTTATTTATATCTTCTGAACTTTTGTATTTAGAATAAATATAGGAACATATTTTATTTGAAAAATCTATTGGATTTGAAGGCTTTGCTTTGCCATATCTAATTCTTGAAATATGTGAAGCATCAAAAATAATAAATTTTGACATTTCATTGGTATTTATATTTAATGAAGTTATTAAGGTATTTAGGTTATTACTAAACGTAGTATAATCAAAGTCATCACTCGGCAAAGTAGAATTAAAATCATTTATTATTCTGTCAAATGTATATTTATTTTTGCCATTTTTCTGTGCAATATTAAAAAGAGCTGTCGTTAGTTTTTTCATTTGTTCACTATTCTTAATTGGAGTTCTATCACCACTTCGGTATCTGCTAATAACAGTTTCGGACAGATTGGAAACTTCCGATAATTTTTTTTGAGAACAATTTAATTCTTGTAAATACTTATTTAAAACTTCTTTAAAATTCATAACACATCATCCCTTAAAAAATATTATACTATAAATTAAAAGCATAATAAACTTCTTACCATCAAAAACAATGTTTTTAGTGGTAAAACTGTTGTTCTTTAGATTGCTTCAAATTATAATAATATAAAGAGAAACAATCTTTCATAAAAAATAAGTATAGAAAGTGAATGAGTGAATTTCAACAAAAAAGAGATGTAAGACAAATTATAAGAGGAGAGTGATTTTATGGAAATTAAAAAGTTAAATGGTTCACAAAAAAAATTATTAATAGTTGGTGTAGCTGTATTTATGGTTGTGTTAGGTTCTGTTTTATTTGTTAAAGATGGCAGTAAAGGAATATTTTATAATCCTGATGCAAACATAAAAATAGTTAAATCAGAAGCTAGTAAAATAGAATTTGAAGATTATAAAACAAATGAGTTTTCAATCAAAAAACCAAAAGGATGGAAAGTTGACACATTAGGTGATTATATTCATTACACCATTAAAATATATGATCCTAATAATCCGATATACCAATTTTTCTTAAATATGAAAACAGAAGGTTATAATAAATCAGAAGATGCAAAAAGATGGCAACAAAAATATTATCCAAATAATCCATTTGCGAAAACTAGTGTAATAGAAACTAAAGATACCGAAGGCTTTTATAAAATATTTAATGATTTAGGTACTTTAAATAATACAACTTCATTTACTTTTCCAATCTTAACTGATTTTACAGTAAGTGAAAATTTAGGTAAAGGGGTCTTGGGTGGAGATATGTTAAGAGCAACATTTAAAGATGAAAGAGGTAAAGAAGGCGAAGGAATATTTACAGCTTACGTATATGATGCTGGGTCATATTATGTCCCTGAAAATATAATCTCAGGGAAACAAATTGATATATATTTCTTAAATGTATATGACACAATTTTTATTACAGCGCCAAAAGATGAATTTATTGATTGGCAAGATACTTTAAATGCAATTTGTTCTTCCCTAAGCTTTACTGATGCTTTTATAAACGGTTTTAATAATCAACAAGATGCGACTATGAAGAATTTCCAACAAATTAGAGCGATAGGTAATCAAATAAGTGATGGAATAATGGATTCATGGAATAAGAGAAATACATCTTTTGATATAATGAGCCAAAAACAGAGTGATGCAACACTTGGCTATGAAAGAGTATATGATACTGAGACTAATGAAATATATAAAGCATATAATGGATTTACTGATGATTATGATGGCGAAAGATATAAAACTATAACAGATGATATGTATTCAAAAAAGACAAGCGGATTTATAGAAAAGTAGGTACAAAATGAAGAATAAAAAAAATATATATGCTGTTATAGGGATTGCCATATTGATAGTTGTTATAATTGCTATAGTTGCTATTAAAAGCAATAAACCAATGCCAATAAATCATACTTCATCAGATAATTCAACACTAGCAAAAACAATACAGGAAGAATTAAAACAAAAGGATTCCAATAAAGAATATTTAAAATTAAAAGGTGGAGAATTTCTAACAGAAGATACTTCTTTTAGTAAATATTCTTTTATAAATAATAATTCTATATATATTTTCAATCCAGAACAATTAGATAGTGGTGAATTTGTTTATAAAAAAGTATATGATATAGATAAAAATATTAAGGTTATGAATATTGCTCCTAACGATGGAGCAGATATAAAGTTTTATGATTATAATGACAATATATACACATTACACGATGATAATACAGATAATAAAGTTAGAGATAGTTATGATATGTATTTAAATGCTAATTATAGTCTAAGTGATTATCTTAAATGGAAATATTCACCAGAGTTTCTTGGTAAAAAGATAGATTATGATTTTATGTCTAATTATGTATATGTAAAGGATAATGTTTTATATAGTAAAAACTATGGCAATGAAAAGTATCCTATTATTGAAAAAATAAGTGGTAATTATGAAGGTGAGAAAATAATCAGAGTTTACAATGAAAGAATACTTAAAACTGACAAAGCTTATTATGAATTGATGAGTTACTTTGATACTGATTTAAATAAAACAGTTACTACTACAGTAAAAATTAATTTGTTAACTAAATATTATGATGAAGTATTAACATTTACATATAAATATGTAATATTAAAAGATTATACGCTTATACCTATAAATGATATTATGGAAAATAGGGTAAGAGATTATCAATATGATTATTATTTAAGTGGATTTAACTATATGAATGAGGTTAGATATGAGGAATAATGAGAGGAGGATGATATAGATAAAAATGATAATCAAATAGTAGAAGATAGTTTATATTATAAATTTTTACATTTGTAATGATTAACAATAAAAAAATTAAAGAAAATAAGGAGAGGAATATTATGAAATTAAAAAAGACGTTATTTATGATGTTAATTGCAGTATTTAGTATTTTAGGAATAACAACAGTGAATGCTGCAACAATTACTGATGATGGTAAATATACTTTAATATTAACTAGTTCAGAAGAAGATGTAAGTATTGATGGTAAAAGTGAAAAAGTTATAAGATTTAATGTTGAAGAAGGAGAAACAACAGTTAAATTATCTGATTTAACAAAAGAAATAGTACTTTTCAATGGAAGAACTGAATTTGCATATTGGGGAAGTTTTACAGGCGAAAAAGTTAGTGATGATATAGCAATAACTGATTTTAAGTGGAGTGGTGACTTAGGCGGTGAACCATATACAAATGGACTTACTATTTATGCAAAATTTTCTGATAAAGTATTACAAGGAACTGGTACATATTATTTAACACTTGATTCATTTGCAGGCAAAGTAAATGGGCAAAGTATTATGAAATTAACAAGTAAAAGTACTGAATTTAAAACAGTTGATTTAACAAAATATATACCTGTAAGAGAAGGATTTACCTTTAATGGATGGGAGTTAGATGGAAAAATTGTAACTTCAATTGATTCTAGTTATTTTGCTAATCGTGATTGTATAACAATAACTGCTACATATACTCAAGATACTTTTAATGGTGATGGAATTGTATTAAAATTAAATGCAAATGGTGGTAAAATAGATGGTAAAGAATCTAATAGTTATGACTACATAGGGGGAAGTAATTCAGGAACAACTATGTCACTATTACCATATACTCCAGTAAGAGAAGGTTATACTTTTAATGGCTGGAATACAAAAAAAGATGGTAGTGGAGAAAATTATAATTATGTTTACTGGAGATTTTGGGATATAGATGAAAAAACAGATAAAGAGTTTGAAAAAGATACTAAAATAAAAGAAAAAAACGGTTATGAAAGATATAAAAATATAACTTTATATGCTACTTGGACTAAAAATAACGAAATCAAAAACAATGGAGATGTAAAAGCAAGTGTTACATTTGAGAAAGAATTTGATAATGATTATGTATTAGATATTAAGAAAGTTGAAGTAAGCAAAAACTTATCTGATAAAAATGTTAAATATATTGTTGATATTAACGTACTTGAAAATGGTGAAATAGTTAAAATTAACGATACTAAAATGAAAATAAGGATTACCTTACCAGAAGAATTAAAAGGATATAAAAAATATGAAGTAGTTTATATTTTAGATAATGAAATTAAAGAAACTATACCTGCAATTATAGAAGATGGATATATAGTTTTTGAAACATCGCACTTAAGTGAGTATGGAGTAGTTGCAACAGAAAAAATTAATGACATAAACAATCCTAACACAAACGATAATGTTACTATACATTTAACAACAGGAATTTTATCATTAATTACTCTTGTTGGGATTTCAATAGTTATCTATAGAAAAAATAAAATGAATTAAAAAAATATAATTTATTATATTAAAGCATCTAGTAGTTATAGCTGACTACTAGATTTTTATTATTATGATGTGTGGTTGTAAGCATGTATTTACTTCTTTATTTAAAAAATATTATTTTAATGATATAATTGTACTTAGATAAAGACATTAAAATTATTTTTTAAAATAGAGTGGAAGGTGAGAAATAGCATGAAAAAAATTTATATAATAACAGGAGCAAATGGATTTTTAGGAAATAACATTATAAGAAAGTTAGAGCAAGATAAAGAAAATGAAATAAGAGCACTTTTATTACCTAATGATTCTATAAAATCACTAGAAGATTTAAACTGTAAAATTTATTATGGAGATGTTACTAAAAAAGATAGTTTATCATCTATTTTTGAAAAGGTAGATGATAAAGAAGTTTATATAATTCATTGTGCAGCAGTTGTATATATAAAATCAAAATATAATCCCATAGTTTATAATGTTAATGTAAATGGAACTAAAAACATAGTAGATAAAGCTTTAGAAATAAAAGCAAAACTTATTTATATTAGTAGTGTACATGCAATTCCAGAAAAACAAAATAATGAGTTAATAACAGAAATTAGTAATTTTGATTCTAAAAAAGTTTTAGGATTATATGCTAAAACCAAATCAGAAGCTGCAAACTATGTCATGGAAGCAATAAAAAATAAAAAGTTAAATGCTTGTATTATTCATCCTTCTGGAATCATAGGACCTAATGATTATGGGAATAGTCATTTAACACAGTTAATAAAAGAAGTATCCGATGGAAAACTTTTTGCTTGTGTAAAAGGTGGTTATGATTTTGTAGATGTTAGAGATGTTGCTGAAGGTATTATTAGTGCATGTGGCAAAGATAATAGAGGGGAATGTTATATTTTATCTAACAAATATATAACAATCAAAGAATTAACTGATTTAATTTGTGATTTACAAGGAAGAAAAAGAATAAAAATAGTATTACCAATAGGAATTGCAAAATTAGTAGCCCCTTTTTGTGAATTATATTATAATTTAAGAAAGCAGACACCTTTATTTACTAGGTATTCTTTATATACTTTATCATCAAATGCTAATTTTAGTAATGAAAAAGCAAAAAAAGAATTAGGGTTTAGTAACAGAGATATTTCACATACTATTGAGGATACTATAAAGTGGATAAAAAAGAATAACTAAAATTTGTTTTATTATTTAGAATAATATGTGTCTTTTTGTTTGATTTCATAAATAAAATATAGTATAATCTTTGTAGTCGAGAGGATGATTGTTGTGATAGAAAGATTAGAAGCAATAGAAAATAGATATAAAGAATTAAGTGAGCTTTTAATGAAACCAGAGATTATATCTGATATTAAAAAAACTCTAGAATTAACAAAAGAACAAGCTTCTTTAAAAGAAGGGTATGAGATATATAATAAATATAAACAAATAATATCAGATATAGAGGCTGCAAAAGAGATGACTAAAGATCCTGATATGGAAGAATTTGCCCGCGGAGAATTAGAAAATTTAAACATTGAAAAAGAAAATATTGAAAAAGATATAGAAATAATATTACTTCCAAAAGATCCTAATGATGGGAAAAATGTTATTGTTGAAATTCGTGGAGCAGCTGGTGGGGATGAAGCTAATATTTTTGCAGGAGATTTATATAGAATGTACTGCCGTTATGCAGAAAAGCAAGGTTGGAAAACAGAAGTGTTGGATAGTGAAGATTGCGCTGCTGGTGGGTTTTCACAAATAGAATTTATGATTAAAGGTGACAATGTTTATTCTAAATTAAAATATGAAAGTGGTGCACACCGTGTTCAACGTGTTCCAGTAACAGAAGCTAATGGTAGAATTCAAACTTCCACAGCAACAGTTTTGGTTATGCCAGAAGCAGAAGAATTAGATTTTGATCTTGATATGTCAGAAGTAAGAATTGATATTACAAGATCATCTGGATGTGGAGGACAAGGAGTTAATACTACAGACTCTGCCGTTCGTTTAACTCACATACCTACAGGTATAATTGTTTATTCACAAACAGAAAGAAGTCAAATTAAAAATAAAGAAAAAGCTATTCAAATCTTAAAGACTCGTTTGTATGATTTAAAATTAAGAGAAAAAGAAGAAGCAGAAGGTGCTGAAAGAAGAAGTAAAATTGGTACTGGTGATAGATCAGAAAAAATTAGAACATATAACTATCCACAAAATCGTGTAACAGATCATAGAATTGGTTTTACGACAAAACAATTAGATCGTGTTATGGATGGAGCATTAGATGAGATAATTGAAGCTTTAATTACAGAAGATCAAAACCGTAAGTTAAGAGGAGAATAATTTTTTTAATGACTGATATTGAATATTTAAAGAAGTATTTAGCAGAAGATAAATTAGAAACTGGATTAAAAAGATTAGAAAAAGGAGAACCAGTTCAATATATAGTTGGTAATGTTGATTTTTATGGCCTAATATTTAATGTTAATCCATGTGTTCTAATACCTCGTTTTGAAACAGAAGAGTTAGTATTTAAAACGATTGATTATATAAGAAAATTTTTTGATTACCCAATCAATTGTGTAGATTTAGGTACAGGTAGTGGTTGTATTGCTGTTACTTTAAAAAATAAAATAGGTGATAATATCACTATGGATGCTGTAGATATATCTAGTGATGCTTTAGCAGTCGCAAAAGAAAATGCATCTAATAATAATGTGGATATTACATTTTATCATGGAGATATGTTAGAACCTCTAGATAAAAAATATGATGTTATTATAAGTAATCCACCATATATTCGTAAAGATGAAGAAATTATGAATATTGTTAAAAATAATGAACCTAGTATTGCTTTATATGCTGATAATGAAGGTCTTGCTAATTATGAAAAAATATTATCTAATGCTAGTAATTATTTAAAAGAAAGAAGTATGATAGCTTTTGAAATTGGTTGGTGGCAAGCAGATAGAATTACTGAAATAGCTAAAAAGTATTTTCCTAACAGTATGATTAGTGTAGAAAAAGATATGCAAGAAAGAGATAGATTTATATTTATATTTAATAATCGATAATAAAGAGAGAATTAGTTCTCTTTTCTTTTTTAAATCATGATTATATAGCATAAATATTCCTCCTAATTGTCTATATAATAATATAATTGTATACTTAAAATAAGTTGTTGTCTACTTTAAGTTTACCACTACAATTATAAACTCCCCCCCATGTTGACAAATGCTTGTGGGAGGGGGTATAATTTAAGAGAAAGTAAAGAGTAGGAGGAATTAAAATGAAAAGAAAAAATGCTTTCACCTTAATAGAATTACTAGCGGTAATAGTGGTATTAGCAATAATCGCACTAATCGCAACACCAATAGTAATGAAAACAATAAAGAATGCGAAAAAAGGAGCAGCCGAAAGAAGTGCAGATAGTTATATTAAACAAGTAGAAGTAGCAGTAGCAGAAGAACGACTAAATAAAAATGAAGTACTAGAAGGCGAATATCAAATAACAAGTGATGGAAATCTATGTAGAGATAAAAGTGCAAGTTGTT
>CAKPHO010000007.1 GCA_934162195.1 uncultured Bacilli bacterium | reverse complement strand
GAGATATTTTATAAGATATCTTAATTTTAAAAACAATTTTCTCTCCATACCACCATTAGTCCAATTAAAGACATACTAACATTTATTTTTAAGGCACTTATAATGTTAGATAAAGAACTAGGAATTATTAGTTTTGTATATAATTGTGATTTTGTCGCTTTAAAAGATTTCATCAATTTTATTTTTAATGGATCTGTTTCAATAAAACCTTGATATACATTAATTATAGTAATAATTGTAGAAATTAAAAGAGCCATCAAAATAATTGATTTTATTCCAGCACCAACCCAAATGATAATGATAGGTCCCATTGCTACTTTAGGTAAACTATTTAATATAGTTAAATAAGGATCTAGTATTTTAGCAATAGTATTATTCCACCATAGTATAGTAGCAATAACAGTGCCAATTAAAGTTCCAAGTGAGAAGCTAATTATTGTTTCATATATTGTAACACCAATATGATTAAATAAATTACCTTGTTTAAATAGTGTAATAATGGTGTTTAAAACATCTTTTGGACTAGAGAATATAAATGTATTAATTAACTTAAAATCAGCTAATAATTGCCATATTATGATAAATAAAGTAATTATTAATATTTGTGATAATCTTATTATGTGATTTTTTCTTTTTATCTTTTTTAGATATAATTTATGTTCTTCACTATACATGAAAATCAATATCCTTCCATATTAAATCATAATAATAAGAAAATTCTTTGGCTTTACGATTATTTATTGGCGTAGATTTATCTGTTAATTTTATATCATAAATACTTTTTATAATACTAGGACGTTTAGATAGAACTATTACTTTGTCAGCCATGGATATTGCTTCAGCAAGATCATGAGTTACCATAATAGCACTTTTATTTTCTTTCTTTATAATTTTATAAACATCATCAGATACAGATAATCTAGTTTGATAATCTAAAGCACTAAATGGTTCATCTAATAAAAGGATATCGGGTTTTGTAGCAAGCGTTCTAATAAGAGCACATCTTTGTCTCATTCCACCAGATAAATTACTAGGATAACTATCTTTGAAATCATATAGTCCATAGTTTTTAAGTAAAGTAGTAACATAGTTTTTATTATCTTCATTTAATTCTTTATTTATTTCTAATCCAAGTAAGCAGTTACTATAAATTGTTCTCCATTCGAATAAAGAATCATTTTGTAACATATATCCGATTTTTATATTCTTATCCATGTCTATTTTTCCACTAGATTTTTTATCCAAGTCAGCCAAAATAGATAAAATAGTACTTTTTCCACAGCCACTAGGTCCAACGATAGCAATAAATTCTCCAGGAGTTAGTTCAAAAGAAAAATTTTCCACAGCTAAAGTTTCTGTGTCTTTAGTGTGATATGTTTTTCTTAAACTATCAATCTTTAGGATGTTTTTCATAGTTTTCCTCCTAACTAATTTATAGTATGAGGGGTATATTATTTTGTTAATGATATAAAAACAGATTTATTGATTAAAGTTATTTTTGTTTTGATTTTTCATATATTCAACTATCAAAGCTTTATTGTTTTTAATTCTTTCGTTATTAGGGTTTATTTTTATAGCTTTATTGATATTTTTTAAAGCTAACTTATATTTATGTTCATTAAAATAACAAATAGAAAGTAAATCATAAACGGTTTCATCCCAACTGTATATTTCGTTAATGTATGTTTTTTCGTGAGATGTTATTTTTAGTGCTTTCAAACATAATTTTTTAGTTTCAGCTAAATTATTTAGACTATACTCTAACAATGCTTTTTCAATTATTGGATCTCTTAGATGTGGGGCTTCTTCTATAGCTTTATCAAGCCACATTTTTGCTTCCTCAATCCTATTTAAATTGATATATGATCTTGCAATAAAACGCATGGAAGCACATCTTTCATCTTTCCACGTTGCCGTTTTTAAATTAAGATGTTTTATCAATGTATCAATTGCTTCAGTCCACTTCCCATAATACATATATTCTCTTCCTAAGTAATGCATATTTCTATCATCATAAGGCTCTTCTTTAACCGATAATTCGAGTAATTGAAGGTAGCTGCTTCTTGATTTATTTTTATCAGGATAGTGATTAAGAGTGATGTTATCAGTATATTTTTTTACTTTATTATTTGGTTTTATTTTGGTTAGAATTTCATGAACAGGATGTGTCCATTTAAAGTTATCTCTACTATGTATTTGTTCTTTATAAAAATTGACAAGAGGATTATCATTTTCATCTAATGACCAATTATAGTTATAAGCAAGGTTATCTGTATTTTCATCCCAGATAGCTTCTAGTTCTTTTCGCCAACCAGGTAATAGGATTTCGTCTAAATCAGTACATACACATATATCGTAGTCATTAGGTACCATCTCTAAAGATTTGTTTCTAGCAACATCAAATCTCCACGGTGTAATTACTTTGGTTTTAACAATAGCTCCTAACTTTTTTAGCTTTTCCACAGTATTATCTGTTGAACCAGTATCTAATACATAAACTTGATCAGCTTCTTTCATTGAACTATACCATCTATCAACAAATTTTTCTTCATTTTTACTAATAGCGTAAACACATATTTTTAATTTTTTCATTTTATCACCTACTATTATAGTATTTAGAAATTATAAATTGTGTAAGTAAAAAGAAGCATAAATTGCTTCTATTTTTTAGAATATTTATTTGTAACTAAATCAGAATAAGGTGCACGTTTGTTAAGTTCTCCAGCACTTTCCATGATATCTTGAATATGATTGAAAGCCTCTTCTTCTATATATGTTGTTTTAAACCAAGAATCATTATCTCTATATCTTTTTACAATTTTAGTTAAATCTGATATAGAAGTATCTGGGAAGTAAGGTGCGATAGTTTTAGCAATTTCTTCATCACTATTAGCGTATGTAAAATCTAATCCTTTTTGAATAGCTTTAGTAAATCCTTCAATTACTTTAGGATTGTTTTCAATATAACTTTTTTTAGCGTTATATGCAGTATAAGGAACTACACCTCCAAGTTCACCAAGAGAAGCAACAACATACCCTAGACCTTGAGCTTCTATTTGTAAAGCTTGTGGTTCAAAAAGAGTGACGAAGTCTCCAGTACCACCAATGAATGCTCCTGACATAGAAGCAAAGGCAATACTCGTATCAATAGTTAAATCAGTTTTAGGATTTATGCCATTTTCTTTTAAGGTATATTCGAATGTCATTTCTGGCATTCCACCTTTTCTTCCTCCAATTACATATTTGCCTTTCATATCATTTAGATTAAAGTTTTCTATTTTTTTTCTTGAAACAATGAAACTTCCATCTCTTTTAGTAAGTCCAGCAAAATTTACAAGATAGTCTTTTTCTCCTTGATTATAAATATAGATAGTAGCTTCACTACCACAAAAGCCAATATTAACGTCCCCAGATAAAACCGCAGCTGTAACTTTATCAGCGCCAGCTGTAAGTAATATTTCTACTTCTAATCCTTCTTCTTTGAAGTATCCTTTTGCGTCTGCGACATATTGTGGAATGTAGAAAATACTATGTGCGACTTCCGCAACTTTAACTTTAGTTAATTCTTCTTTAGTATCTTTCTTAAAGTAAGCAAGTAATCCTAAAGAAATAACTGCTAAAGCACAAATAATTGAAATAATAATCTTTTTCAAAATTTCCCTCCTAATCATTTTATTATATTCTTTTTTAAAGTTAGTGTGTCAAAAGTTATAGTTTATGTGTTATGATATAGAAGGTGATAAGATGGAATTAACGAATTTAAATAACAAACAATTAGAAGCTATAAAAAGTGTTGAAGGTCCACTTTTAGTTCTTGCTGGAGCAGGAAGTGGTAAGACACGTGTTTTAACAACTCGTATTGCTTATTTAATTAGTGAACTTGGAATAAATCCATATAATATTTTAGCAATTACATTCACGAACAAAGCGGCAAAAGAGATGAAAGATAGAGTAATAAACATGTTGGGTAGTGATGCTAAAAATATTCAAATATCTACATTTCATTCTTTTGGTGTAACTATTTTAAGAGAAAATTGTGATAAGTTAGGATATAAAGAAAATTTTACTATTTTAGATAGTGATGATGTATTAACTGTTATAAAGAAGATACTAAAAGATCTTAATTTGGATTCTAAAGAATATAATCCTAAAGCTATTAGAAATCGTATTAGTGGAGCTAAAAATGGAATATTAAGTCCAAGTGAATATGAAAGATTTGCTAATACAGATTTTGAAGAAAAGGTTACTTTAGTATATGAAAGATATGAAAAGAAATTAAAATCTAATAATTCTGTAGATTTTGATGATTTATTATTACTTCCTATTAATTTATTTAGAATGTATCCTGATGTTTTAAAGAAGTATCAAGAAAGATTTCAATATATATTAATTGATGAGTATCAAGATACTAACGAAGCGCAATATTTATTAGTAAAGATGTTAAGTGCTAAATATAAAAATATTTGTGTTGTAGGGGATGAATCACAATCTATTTATTCTTTCAGAGGTTCAAATTATCGTAATATCTTGAATTTTGAGCGTGATTATAAGAATTGTAAAACTGTGTTGTTAGAACAAAATTATCGTTCTACAAGCAATATTTTAAATGCAGCTAATGATGTAATTAAAAATAATAAAGAACGTAAAGATAAAAATTTATGGACGGAAAATGGTAATGGTGAGAAAATTATTTATCATCGTTCTTCAGATGAAAAAGATGAAGCCTATTATGTTATGAGTGAAATAAAAAAACTTATAGATAGTGGTGTATCGCGTGATAAAATAGCTGTTCTTTATAGAACTAATGCTCAATCAAGAACGATGGAGGAAGCATTATTACGTGAAAATATTCCTTATAAAGTTATTGGAAGTTTCTACTTTTATAATCGTAAAGAAATTAAAGACTTAATTAGTTATTTAAAAGTTATTTATAATCCTTCTGATGATATAAGTTTAACACGTGTTATTAATACTCCAAAAAGAGGTATCGGAGATAAAACAATTGCAGATTTAACAGAAAAAGCTAATTTATATAATATAAGTTTATTTGAAGCTATAGATAGTGGTAAACCTTTAGAATTTAAAAAAATAATTGAAGAGTTGATTAAAGAAAAAGATAATCTAAGTTTAACGGAACTTGTTGATCTTGTTTTAAATAAATCAGGAATGAAAGATGAACTTGTTAAAGAGAAAACAATAGAATCAGAAATTAGATTAGAAAACCTAGAAGAGTTTAAGTCTATAACACGTAACTTTGAAGAGAATGTTGGTATTGTTTCTCTAGAAGAATTTTTACTTGAAATTAGCTTAGTTGCGGATATGAATGAACATAAAAACGATGTTGATGTAGTAACGCTTATGACTGTTCATTCTGCTAAAGGGCTAGAGTTTGATTATGTGTTTATTGTTGGACTTGAAGAAGGTATTTTTCCACACAATAATTCATTAATGAGTGAAAGTGAAATTGAGGAAGAAAGAAGACTTTGCTATGTTGCTATTACAAGAGCTAAGACAAAATTATGGCTTGTTAATGCGATGAGAAGAACTTTATACGGTATTGATAACGCTAATCCTCCAAGTAGATTTATTAATGAAATAAATGATAAGTATTTAATTAAAGAAACAAAAGAAAAGAATGTTGAAATAAAAAGTAAATTTAAGGTTCAAATTGATGAGAACGCTGAATACAACTTTGGGGATAAAGTAAAACATGATCAGTTTGGTATTGGTGTTGTTGTAGGAATAGATAAAAGTATTCTTAAGGTTGCGTTTCCAGCGCCTTTCGGAATTAAGACACTTATTAAAGGACATAAGAGTATCCAAAAATTATAAACTATGTTATAATCAAAGTATAAGATAAAGGAGAGATATATGACATTAGTTATTATGGCTGCTGGAATGGGCAGTAGATTCGGTGGTTTAAAACAAATTGAACCAGTTCATGAAAATGGGGAGTTTATTCTAGATTATTCTATTTATGATGCGATAAAGTGTGGTTTTGATAAAGTAGTATTTATTATTAAGGAAGAAAATTATGATATTTTTAGAGATACTATCGGTAAGAGAATAGAAAATATTATTGATGTTAGTTATGTTTTTCAAAAGAATGATAATGTTCCTAGCTTTGTTAATTTACCAAACGATAGAGTAAAACCATTAGGAACAGGGCATGCAATTTTATGTTGCAAAGATGTTGTTAAAGAAAATTTTGCAATTATAAATGCAGATGATTTTTATGGAAGAAACGCTTTTGAAGTAGCAAGTTCTTTTATGAAAGAAGAACATGAAATTAATGATTTTGCAATGGTCGGTTATATAACTGGTAACACACTTACGGAGAATGGTGCAGTAAAAAGAGGCGTATGTGAAGAAAAAGATGGCTATTTAACAAAAATTATTGAAAGTAGTGTTGAAATAAAAGATAATAAAATAGTTGCAAGACCACTTGATGGATCTTTGGAATTTTGTGTTGATAAAGATACACTTGTTTCAATGAATATGTTTGTTTTTACACCAAGAATATTTGAAATACTAGAAAAAGATTTTGTTAAATTTTTTAAAGATAATGAAGCAGATTTATCTAAATGTGAGTATTTAATACCAGATGTTGTTTGTAAAAATGTTGAAAATAATAATATAAATGTTAAAGTTTTAAAGACAACTGCTAAATGGCAAGGTATAACTTACAAAGAGGATAAAGAAGCTTTAGTTGCAGGTTTAAATGAACTTGTTGAAAAGAAAGAATATCCTAATAAGTTATGGAATTAACCATAACTTTTTTGTATATTATTTATAAAAATACGCAACAAAATATGTTATAATAATATAGGTGATAGTTATGGAGAATACAAAGACAAAAAAAGAAATAGTAGAGATGTTACTTAAGAAAAAATTAGATACGATGGATGAAGCAGATTTGATTAATATGTTAATAGACGAACCTATAGCAATTGATGTAGATAAACAAGAAGATGCGACTAGAACGTTTGGCGATAAACTTGCAGATAAGTTGACAGAGATAGCGGGTTCATGGAAGTTTATTATAGGAATGATTATCTTTTTACTTGGTTGGATTTTGTTAAATTTATTTGTTATAGATAATGTAGATCCATATCCTTTTATTCTTTTAAATTTGCTTTTATCTTGTATAGCTGCACTTCAGGCTCCAATTATTATGATGAGTCAAAATAGAGAAGCTAAAAAAGATAGTTTGAGAAGTAGTAATGATTATAAGACAGATTTAAAGAGTGAGCTTATTTTAGAAGAACTTCATAATGAAATAAAAAGATTAACTGCTAATCAAAATAAGATTTTAAAGTATATAGAAGAACAAGAAAAAAATAAATAGGTGAGATTATGATAGAAAATAGGATTAATGAATTAATAGAAAAGATCAATAAAGCTAGTTATGAATACTACGTTAATGATAATCCTACTATTACAGATCAAGAGTATGATGATTATTATAATGAACTATTAAGGCTTGAGGAAAAGTATCCAGAATTAAAAAGAAATGATTCTCCAACACTTAGAGTAGGTGGACAGGTAGTTGATAAGTTTGAAAAAGTAACTCATGAAACTCCAATGCTTTCTTTTGATGATATTTTTAATGAAGATGAAGTTGTTGCTTTTGATGAAAGAATAAGAAAAACTTGCCCTAATGCAACATACACTTTAGAACCTAAAATGGATGGTTTATCTGGCTCATTGCTATACAAAAAAGGAGTTTTAGTAAGAGCTGCTACACGTGGAGATGGGTTAATAGGAGAAAATATTACGCATAATGTTAAGACTATTAAATCAGTACCTTTGAAACTTAATAAAGATATAGATATCGAAGTACGTGGAGAAATATATATGAGTAAAAAATCGTTTGAAAAGTGCAACGAAGAAAGAAAGCAAAAAGGAGAGAATTTATTTGCTAATCCGCGTAATGCAGCAGCTGGTTCAGTAAGACAATTAGATAGTTCTATTGCTGCTAGAAGAAATCTTGATTTTATGGCTTATTTCTTGCCTAATCCAGATAAGTACGGAATTAAAACACAAGATGAATCTTTAGCATTTTTAAAAGAATTAGGATTTAAAACTAATTATAAACTAAATGGTATAGCAAATAATGTTAGTGATATAATCAGTTATATTGATAATTTATCTATTAAAAGAGAAAGTTTACCTTTTGAAATAGATGGTGTTGTTTTAAAAGTAAATAGTCTTGATGATGAAGCTAAATTAGGTTTCACAGAAAGAGTGCCACGTTGGGGTATTGCTTATAAATTTCCTGCTCAAGAAGTATTAACTACTTTAAAAGAAATAAAATTTACAGTGGGAAGAACAGGTAAAATTACTCCTAATGCAATATTTGATCCAGTTCATGTAGCAGGTTCTATAGTTTCTAAAGCAACTTTACATAATGAAGATTATTGTATTTTAAAAGATGTTAGAGTAGGAGATGTTATTTCAATTAGAAAAGCAGGAGATGTAATACCTGAAGTAGTTGAAGTAAAAAAAGAACGCCGTAAAGGAAATGAAGAACCTTTTAAAATGGCGGAGGAATGTCCTATTTGTGGAAGTAAACTTGTAAAAAATAAAGATGATGAAGCTAACTATTATTGTGTAAATCCACATTGTGACGCTAAAAGAATAGAGTCTTTAATTCACTTTGCTTCTCGTGATGCTATGAATATTGAAGGTTTTGGTGATGAAATAATAGAAGATTTTTACAATCTTGGATATTTAAAACATGTTGATGATTTTTACAGATTAGAACGTTATAAAGAAGAACTAATGGAATTAGAAGGCTTCGGTGAAAAAAGTATTAATAATTTGCTTGATAGTGCTGAAAATAGTAAGAGTAATTCTTTAGAAAAATTATTATTTGCTTTAGGTATTCGTTATGTTGGAGCAAAAACCGGGAAGATATTAGCACTTAATTTTAAAAATATTGATAATTTGATTAATGCATCTTATGAAGACTTAATTAGTATAAAAGATATAGGTAGCTCTATTGCTAATAGTTTATATGATTATTTTAGAAAAGAAGAAAACATTGAACTAATTAATAAATTAAAAGATCTTGGTTTAAATATGGATTATCAAGGTAAAGAGGTAATTGAATCTGATTTATTTAATGGAAAGACTTTTGTTTTAACAGGAACTTTAAGTAAATATTCTCGTGATGAAGCAAAAGAAAAAATTGAGTTATATGGTGGAAAAGTAACAAGTAGTGTTACAAGTAAAACGGATGTTGTTATTGTTGGAGATTCGCCTGGTAGTAAGTATGAGAAAGCTAAAAGTTTAAATATAGCAATTTGGAATGAAGAAGAGTTTGTAAAGAATATAGAAATGTAAAGAAAAGGGGTATTCCCTTTTTTGTTTATTTTTGTTATAATTCTTTTAGAATAGCGAGATGATAATATGAATAATGATAATGATATGATTGAAATATTAGATGATGTTAATGAAGATAGCAATACTTTAAATAATCCATCAACTATTAATAATAATGTCCAACCACAACAAGGAGTATATCAAGAACAACCTGTAAATCAAACATCAGTTAATATGGTGCAAAATCAACCTAATGAAGTAAAGTATGATCCTATAGATAAAACACCAGAAGAAATTAAAATAGAACAAGAATCGGAAAGTGAAAAATCTAAATCAGGTTTAGGTTTTGTTATAGTATTGTTTATTATTATAGGAGCATTTATATTTGCTCTTCCATATATTGCTAAGTATTTTAGATAAAATTAAAACCCCTTTTTAGGGGTTTTTTGATAATTCAATAATTATGTTCATATCGTCATCATTGGCCATAATATTTTTGTGAGTCTGATGACATTTTTGACACTTATAAATAATTTTATAAGTGTTTTTAAATTTTTCTATTTTAATAGGTTCTAGTAGACCATGACACTCGTTTGCCCTGTCCCCTGGTAAGATATCAACGTGTTTAGAAAATAAACAATAGGGACAATGGTCTCTAGCTGAGTATACTAAAGGTTCAATAGTTTTTCCACAGTTTTCACAAGTGAAGCTTTCATCTATCATATTAAATCTTTTCATTATTTTATAAATCCATTCTCAATATGTTTTGTTTCATTAACAAAAATAAAAGCATTTGGCTCCATTTCCATAATTAATTCTTTTAAGTGTTTAAAAGATTTATGATTTATTTCAATAAATAACATATATTTAGTTGATTTATGACCTTTAGCATCAACAACAGATACACCATAACCTTCTTCGCGTAGAGCGTTCACTAATTTTTTATTTTTTTGGCTGATAATTACTTGAACACAGAAGTTGCTTTTAATAATTTTATTGGAAATAAAGCCACCTAGGTAAGTTCCAATGGCGTAGCCTCCTGCATAAGAAAATACTATCCATAGACTATTTGCTCCAGTATTTAAAGCCTCTTTAACAACTAAAAACCAAATGGTTGCTTCTATAAAACCAATAGTTGCTGCAATTATTCTTTTGCCTTTAACCGTAAGTAATGTTCTAATAGTACCTAAAGATACATCAATAATTCTTCCAAAAAAAACAGTTAAACATAAAACTAACATATAATCACCAAAGTAATTATAACAGATTAAGTTTTTCTTGTCATTATTTTTTTATATAACCATTTTGTACATATTTTGTTTCATTTACAACAATGAAAGCTTTAGGATCAATTTTCTTAATAATTTTTCTTATATGAGAAAAACTTTTATTGTTTATTTCAATAAACAACATATGTTTTATATTTTCATCTTGTCCTCTTACATCTATTACAGATACCCCGAAGCCCTCTTTCCTTAAAGCTTTAACTAATTCGCTACTTTTGCCACTGGTAATTATTTGAACACCTAAATTACCTTCAATTAGTTTGTTTGATAGGATACCACCAATATATGTACCTACAGAAAAACCAGAGGCATAAGAAAATACTATCCATAAACTATTGTTAGTTGTATTTAGAGCTTCTTTAACAACTAAAAACCACACTGTAATTTCAATAAATCCGATAACACTCGCTATAAAGTTTTGACCTTTAACCGAGAAGAATGTACGAATAGTACCTAAAGATACATCAATAATACGAACAAAAAATATTTTTAAACATAAAAATAGTAACACTTAAATCACCATTTATATTGTGTTTATAATTAAATAATTTATACTTTCATATTATTAATTAGGTGACATTTATGTTAATGCGTATTTTTTTCTTTTTAATTGGTTTTGGACTAACTATTATAGGATTTGTTTATATTATAAGTTATTTAAATTTATTAACAATAGGGTATAATTTTTTAGAATATGTAAATTTTATTAGTGGACGTTTTGAATGTTTATCTGCCTTATTTGGCATTATTATGATATTTTTAGCTATAAATGTTCCCAGGAGGAAAAAATAATGAACTATATTTATGATATTTTATTAAACTTACAAAGAAGACCATATGATTTTTTTGAGTGGAATGAAAGTGATGAAATAATTCATGTAAGGAAAATTCCCTTTTTTAGAATAGAAACAAAAGATTTATATGATATAAAGAATAATCAGGTAAAGTTTGATGATTTATTTTTAAAAAAAATTAAAAATAAGTGCGAGGTTTTTACAAATAGAAATGTTAAAATTTTAAATTATGTGTGTTTATTTAGTGATTCTAAAGAGGCTATCGGAGTAGAACTAAACGATAAGGGTGAAAAGGTAAGAATTAGTAAATTATTAATTGATGAAGAATTGGATGTGAATGAGGTATGTGATAATATAGAATTTAGTAAGATTATCTTTAAAGTAAATAAATTGATACATCAAACTATTTTTAAGACTAGAAAAGATTTAAAAATCTATGATTATATTTTAAAACAGTTTATAAGTGATAACTATACTAAATTAAAATATTTATATTTTGAATGTTTTGATAAAGAGGAAGATGATTTTTCTAAAATAATAGAGTCATTAATAACAGAACTAAATAATAATTGGAATAAAGTTTCTAAAAATATGTATGATTTTTTTAGATTAAGTTCCCAAAGAAAGTAAATCTTTCTTTTTTTTTTTTGAAATGTTATAATAATAATGCTTAGGAGAGGTATTATGGAATATACAGTTACAATTGATAAATTTGAAGGACCATTAGATTTGTTGTTACATTTAATAAAACAATCTGATATAGATATATGTGACATTAGTATTTTAGAAATTACTGAGCAATATATGAACTACATAAATAAGATGGAAGAATTAAATTTAAATATAGCTAGTGAATATTTAATAATGGCCGCTGAGCTTATTGAAATGAAATCCAATATGTTACTTCCTAAACCTAAGATAGAGGATGATGAGTATGAAGAAGATCCTCGTGAAAAATTAATTAAAAGATTATTAGAGTATCAACAGTATAAGGAAATTACTAATGAATTTAAAGATTTAGAATTGGCTAGAAAAGAAATGTTTAGTAAAGAACCAAGTAATCTTGATGAGTTTAAAGTAGTAAATCTTGATGTTGAAAATGAAGGCAGTGTCAATGATTTAGTTTTAGCTTTTCAAAAATTTTTAGAAAGAAAAGAGTTAGAAAAACCACTTAATACTAAAATTACAACAAAAGAGTATTCCGTGAGTATTAGATGCGATGAAATAAGAAATGTATTAAAAAAGAAAAAGAAAGTTTATTTTGATGAGCTTTTTGAAGAGGTTAACAAAAACTATATAGTTGTAACATTTCTTTCTATTTTAGATTTAGCTCGTAAACAAGAATTAAAAATAGAACAAGAAAATAATTTTGAAAAAATATTTTTATTATCTAAAGGTTGTGAATAAAATGAATTTAGAAAGTATAATAGAAGGAATTATATTTGTATCCGGAGATGAAGGAATAAGTTTAAAACAGATTTCAGAAGTATTAGAAAAGTCTGAAGAAGATGTTTTAAAACTTCTCGAGTCATTAAAAGAGGAATATGCGAAAGACAATCATGGATTATCATTAGAACTGTTAGGTGGTAATTATAAGTTTGTTACCAAAAAAGAATGTCATGAATATTTAGAAAAATTAGTAGAAGTAGAAGAAAATGGTATTTTAAGTCAATCAGCACTTGAAACTTTAGCTATAATCGCGTATAATGAACCTATAACTCGTATTCAAATTGATGAAATTAGAGGAGTCAATAGCAGTTATGTTTTAAGAAAGCTTTTAATTAGAGATTTAATTAAAGAAGTTGGTAGATCTGAATTACCAGGGAAACCTTTTCTTTATGCGACAACTCCTAAATTTTTAGATTACTTTGGCCTTTCTTCAATAGATGAATTACCTAAAATAGAAGTTGAAGATGTTAAAGAAATTGATGAAACTAATTTATTTGAATCAAAATATAAAGAGGAAGATTAACCCTCTAATATGCCGGTATGATGGAATTGGTAGTCATGCTTGACTCAAAATCAAGTGGGTTCTACCCGTGTCGGTTCGAGTCCGACTACCGGTACCAAGTTGATATTATTCGAACTAGTTTATTTAGTTCGTTTTTTAATAGTTTATTTTATAAAAAGTAAAAAGTTATTCCATTGTGCGGAATAACTTTAATTTAGTTATTTTTTTTTTAGAAAAAATAAGGTATACTATATATAGAATAGAGGTGGTAAAGATGATACTTAGAAAACCATATGCATTTTTAATTAAACATTTTAAGTTGATTCATTTTATCATGGCATTATGTATGGGAGTTTTATTATATCAAACAACTATCTTGCAAAGTTTCTTTAATGAATTTGCTAATTCTGCACAAGTCATTTTAGATGCCGACGTTGCTAATGTATTATTAGGAGGATATATATATTTTTTTCCGTTATTAGTTGTTGTAATGTCACTTGTAGTATTAGTTCTTATGTCATTAAAGGATAAACCTAAATTATATTATTTACTAAATATTGTTACTTATATAGCTTTAATAGTCCTTTATATATATGCATCTTCAATAATTGGAACAATGCAAAAAGAAATAGTTGATGAAAGAATAATTCGCGCAATTCGAGATCTTTTGAATTTAGGATTTGTTGTGCAATTATATACTTTATTTATTTCACTTATAAGAAGTATTGGTATTGATGTTAAAAAGTTTGACTTTAGAGAAGATGCTGAGGATTTAAATTTAAATGTTGGTGATAGTGAGGAATTTGAAGTAAATATTGAATTTGATTCCCAAACATTAAAGCGAAATATTAAAAGACAATATCGTAATTTTAAGTATTATTTCGTAGAAAATAAGTATTTTCTTTTAATTATTTTAACAATTATTGTTATTTTATTTTCCATATCCATAATTAAAAATATTACTAGTACTACAAAAAAATATAATGTTAATCAAGTATTTAATGTCATTGATTATAATATGGCTATAGAAAATTCTTATTTAATTGATACTGATACTAAATTAAATAAAGTTACAAAAGATAATAATAGTTTGGTGGTAGTTAAATTCAAAATAAGAACATTAAATGAAACTGAAAAATTTATCTTTGGTAAGCTTGCATTACAAATTGATAATATCAAATATTATCATAATAATAAATTTGCTAGTGCTGTAACAGATTTAGGGACATCTTATATAAATCAAAAATTAACAGATGAGTTTCAAGAATTTGTGCTTGTTTATGAGATACCTAGTTCTGTAGAAAACAATGATATGAAATTAGTTTACACAGAACAACTGGTAAAAGGAATGTTTAGTAATAAAACGGATGATAAAATAATTCCTATAAAAGTTACTAATTTAAAAGAAAAAAAAGATGAAGAAAAAATTATGCTTAATCAAGAATATACATTTGGTGGGGGATTATTAAATACGTATGAATTAAAATTTAGAGAATTATCATTAAATAACACTTATCATATAGATTATAAGATTTGTATAAATAATAGTGCTGAATGTTATAATTATTATGAGGTTGTTCAACCAAAATTAAGTGGAAATATTGATAAAGCTATTTTTAAAGTAGCTGGTGAATTAAATATACCTGAAGATGGAAATATTAAAACAGTTGATAAGCTTGTTACTTCTTTTGGTAGCTTGGTTTATAAAATAAATGGAACAGAAAAAAAATATCAATTAAAAGATCAATATAATAAAACACATGATGATGGTAATTATTATTTTGAAATAAATAAAGAAATATTAGATGCAGAAGAAGTAAACTTAGTTTTAGATGTTAGAAATAATAAATATATAATTAAAGTAAAATAGGAGGCATATATGAAAAAATTTATAAAAATAATTTTGTTTACATTTTTTATAATACTTCCTGTTAAGGCTTTTGGTGCATGTACTGTTGATGATAAAGTCCGTTATTTAGCCCTTGCTTCTAATATCACAACTAGTTATGATTATACTGAAGCTAATGATAAAGTTATTTTTTCAATAACTATTCATAATGTTCATAAAGACTTGGTAGTAAAAGATAATATTAATAATAAAAGTTATAGTAGTAATAGAAATGATTTAAATGATTATATGATTTCTAACTTAAAAGATGGAACTAATTATTCATTTGATGTGTATGCAAAAAGTGGAGATTGTTCTTACAAATTATTGAATACTATTTATGTCAATTTACCTAAATATAATAAATATTATAAAGATTCTATTTGTAATGGAATAGAAAACTATAATTTATGTCAAAGATGGGGAGAAGTTGGCAATATAGGTTATGAAACATTTAAATCAAAAGTAGAGGAATATAAAAAGAAATCTGATGTTTCTGCTGAAATAAAAGAAGATAATGTTAAAACAAGATCAATAATTGAAATATTAGAAGATTTTTGGGCAAAATATTATCTATACATCACAATCGGAACAATCGTTTTATTAATACCAATAATAATTATTGTGAAAAAGAAAAATAGATATGATTTTTAAAGTGTAAATAAAAAAAAATAAATGAGAAAAAAATTGACTATGTAAGAAAAATAAATTATAATGTCTTTAGAATGGAGAGGGTAGCGAATGAAAAATTTTGGAAATTCACTAAAAAGATTTATTAAAAATAAAAATACAATTACAATTTTAGGTGTTCTTGTTATTGTAGGTTTGCTTTATTTTGGGTATACTTATCAAATAAATACACAAGTAAAACCTGTTAGGATAGCTGTTGCATCAACAACTATTCAACCAAGAACATTAATTAAAGACGATATGGTTACCTATATAGAGGTTCCACAATCGGCTATTACAAGTAATGTAATTAGGGCTTCAAAGAGTATTATTGGACAATATTCAAACTATAATACAATTATTCCTGCAGGAAGCATGTTTTACAAAGAAACTGTAATTAGTGCGAAAGAATTACCAGACTCTGCTTTTGTTGATGTTAAAGAAGGACAAAGGCCTTATCAATTTCCAGTTAGTATGGAAAGTACTTATGGAAACTCTATTTTTCCAGGTAATAGAATTGATATTTATATGAAAGCAGTAGATGATCAAGGACAAGTAATGGTTGGAAAATTACTTGAAAATGTAGAAGTATTAGGTGTAAAAGATAGTAGTGGTAAAAATGTATTTGAAAATTCTGAAGAAAATCGTACACCAGCTTATTTAATATTTGGTGTATCAGAAGAAATACATTTATTATTAAGAAAAGCTGAATATTTATATTCATATTCAGTAGAACTATTCCCAGTACCATATGGTAGTGTAGCGCCAACTGAAGGAGATACAAAAGTTAGTACAGAATATTTAAGAGACTTTATTAATTCTAAGACTGTGAATTTACCAACAGAAGGAGCTTAGTTTATGGAAGAGTCAGTTTTCTCTCAAATAGACTTTGGACCATTAACACAGTATTTACAGAATGATGATGTTACAGATATTTCGTACAGTAATGGGGGGCAGATTTGGTTAAAGACGCTATCTCATGGTATATTTAGAATAGAAAATCCAAACATTAATAATGCTTTTATGGAGAAATTAGCATTTCAATGTTCTAATGTAATGGGGACAACCTTTAATATGGCTCATCCTTTCTTGGATGCGGAGAGTGCAGAATTACGTTTGAACTTTGTTCATGATTCCATAGCCAAAAATGGAATAGCAGCAGTTTTACGTAAAACTCCTGCTAAAATAAGATTACAAAAAGATAAAATTATTGCAGAAAACTATATTACAATAGAAATACATGATTTTTTAATGAAATGTGTACAAGGACATTGTAATATTCTAGTATGTGGAGAAACAGGTTCTGGTAAAACAGAATTTGTTAAATATTTAGGTGCACATATTGCTGAAAATGAAAAAATTATTACAATTGAGGATACCTTAGAGTTACATCTTGATAGAATATTTCCACATAGAGATATAGTAGCAATGAAAACAAATAATATAGCTTCATATTCAGACGTATTAGTAACTTGTATGCGTCAGAACCCTAAATGGATATTACTGTCCGAGGTTCGTAGTGCAGAAGCTGTTATGGCAGTTAGAAATTCTATTTCTTCTGGGCATAATATTTTGTCAACAATACATGCTGATAAGGCTAGTTCAATTCCAATGCGTATGTATAGTTTGCTTGAAACAAATCAGGATGTAGATCAATTTGTTAAAACTATTCATAGATATGTACAACTTGGTGTTATGATAAGGGGATATCAAAGTAAACAAAGTGGTAAGTTTGTACGTGAAATTGGTGAAGTTTGTGAGTTTTATGTAGATGACAAGACAAATGAAGCTAAGAGCAATTCTATCTATAAAAAAGGTATAGATGGAAAAGTATTTCGTAATAACCCAACTAAATATTTACTTGATTATTTATCAGCTCAAGGTGTAATAGTTGAACCTGATGCAATTGTAAAAGAAGAAGATAAAGAACAAACAATAAATAATGATAATGACAACATCAATAATATTATTAAAGATAATGAACCCGTTATTGATATTAAAGATGATGATATTATTTTTGAATAGGAGGTATATATATGGAATTATTTATATTTATAGCAATAGCGCTAATAATAATATTTGTTTTAGTGTATAGAAAAAATTCTGGACAAAATGCATATAAATATATAATTAATACAGTAAGTAGTGTATATAATAAATATGCTCCTTATTCATTTAAACATGTAAGAGAAAAAGTAAAAGAGTTAGGCCAAGAATATACTCCAAAACAATATACAACACAAGTGTTAATATTTGCAGCAGGAGCGTTTGGCGTATCTTACCTATATTTTTATAATATAATTATATCAATTATATATTCACTTTTTGCTATAGCAACAGTACCTTATCTTGCTTACTTGCGTTGTAAAAGGCTATATAGTGAATTTATATTTGAACAAGTTCAAGTATATACAACCAATACAATAATGGAGTTTGCTACAACACAAAGCTTTGTTAAAGCATTAGAAGGTGTATATCAATCAGACGTTTTAGAAGATCCTTTTAAAAGTGATGTCAAAATGATGATTGATATGGCTTATCAAAATGGTACGATTGAACAATCACTTGAATATATGAATTCAAAGTATGATTATTATGTTATAAGAAATATGCATCAGTTATTCTTACAAATAACTAATGAAGGTGCTAAAGATTCTAGTGAGGCTTTAGAGAATATGTCACTAGATATAGATATGCTTGTTGAAAATGTATATCGTGATAGAATTGATAGAGCAACATTCCATAAAAAGTTCTTACAATTTGGGTTTGTACTTTATTTAATGGTTATGTTAGTACAATTTTTATTAGGGGTATCAACATATATAACGATGTTAGATCAAATAGGAATTAGGTTATTATTACATGGAATCCTAATTATTAATACATATTTCTTACTTAATGGAGAAAAATATTATAATGAGAATGTAGGTGCTGAATAATGTTGATGACGTTTGTACTTATAGGAATTATTATTATCGTTATTCTCCATGTAAATAAAAAAATTGATTCTCATAGATTTATTACAGAAACTCAACCATATTTTGCATTTCTAAAAGAAGAAGATTACGAGTTTTTACTAGGTGTTAAATATGGAGATAATATTGACGTAAATAAATTATTTGGAACGAGAGTTAGAAATGCTTTAGTTGCCCTTTTGGCTGTTTTTGTTATTTTAATTAATAAAATGAATTTTATGTACTTTATTTTATGTTTAATAGCAGCATTTGCTGTGTTTAAAATGCCATATATGCAATTAAAATCATTTTATAAAAAGAACCTTTATACAATAGATTTAATGTTACCTTATTACTTAAAGAGTTTGGAAATATTAATTCAACACTATACGGTTCCTGTAGCGTTACGTAGAAGTATTGCTACTGCACCTGCAATTTTTAAAGATGGACTAGTTAAGTTAGTTGAAAAAATTGAAGCTGGTGATTCATCTGTTGAACCTTATATGGATTTTGCTAAAATGTATCCAGTAAGAGATTCGATGCGCATGATGAGACTTTTATATCGTTTAGGTCTTGGTTCACAGGAAGATAAGCAAGAACAATTATTAATGTTCTCTAAAACAATATCTTCATTACAAAATAAAGCTCGTGAACAAAAATATAAAGATAGATTAGAAGGTATGGAAAAGAAAACAATGACTATGTTAATGTGTACAGGAGCAGGTATTATTGTACTTTTACTACTTTCAATGATGCAAATGATTAATATTTAATTGTTTCATTATGAAAATTGTGTTATAATTAATTCGTAAGATAGAGGAGGAATAATTTATGAAAGAAGCTGCTGGAGAAGCAAATATGACTGTAATTACAATTATTTTAATTGCTATTGTCGCTGCTGTTGCAACACCATTAATTACAAGTTTAATGAAAAATAGTGCAAAAAAAGCATGCTGTACAGGAGCAGGTTACCAATGGGTAGATAATAAATGTACAGGAACTGACTACTGGGATGACGCAAATAATAAATGTAAATAATAAGTAAGCTTTAAGGAGATATTGCTATGAAGGAAAGTATTAGTTATACATTTTTATTAGATATAATTATAGTTTTTATAGCTATATCTTTTTTTGCTATTATAAGTATTATAAGCTATAGTAAAGCGTATCGTGTTAATAGTAAAATAGTTAATGCTATTGAAATAAACGAAGGATACAATAAGTATGCTAAAGAGAAAATAGAACAAACAATAACCAGTTATGGGTATCAAAGAATATCCAAAGTTTGTCCAAAAAAAGATGGGCAAGCTGCTATTAACACAGATACTAATAATAGAACTAGTGATGGTGTTTGTATTTATATGTTTGATAAAACTAAAGAAGATGGAACATATTGGTATGGTGTTTTAACTTATATGAGTTATGATTTTCCTATCATTGGTAATTTAATTAGAATACCAGTTTATACAAAGACTATGACTATGCATTATATGGGATAGAGGTGTAATATGAAGGCTGCTACTGGAAATGCAATGTTAATGAATATAATTATCGTTTTTCTTGTTATTGTAATGGCTTTACTTGTTACATCCATAAGCTATACCAAGGCATTTCGTATTAAAAATAGACTTGTTGATATAATTGAGTATTACAATGGTAATTTTGATGACGATGTAACTAAAGCTAATATAACTAATGAGATTAATAATAGTTTGAGTAGCGTTGGTTATAGATTAAGTGGTTCTAAAAAATGTAAAGAAATAGATAATAAAAAAGCAATTGAGCTTGCTTCTAATTATCAAGTGTGTATATACGAATATGATGATTCTACGAGAGGAAAGTACTATAAAGTTATAGCGTATATGTATTTTGATGTGCCTGTAGTAGGTGGTATTTTAAATATTCCTGTTAGTGGGGAAACAAAAGTATTTTATGATTAGGAGGTAAAAACATGAATGTTATTGTAGCAAATAAATATAAAGAAATGCTATCGAATTTAGATATTGAAGTAATAAGAAGAATTGATGGCGTATTTTCTGCTGATGAAATAATAAAAGATTTTCAAAATTTCTTTTTTAATAAAATGATTCTTGATATAACTGCTATAGAAAATTATCAGGATATTAAAAACATTCAAAAATTATCTATTGCTCTTGATATGAGTAAAATAATATTACTTTTAGATAATACTCCTGAAACAACTAATCCACAATACTTGTCAAGATTAATATCAATGGGAATATATAATTTTACTACTAATCAAGAGGGATTAATGTATCTATATAATAATCCAAATAGTTATAGGGATGTAGCGCAGTATCAACAGTTTGATCAACCTACTCAAGAAGGCCAAACTAAAGAAAGAATAATAACTAGGTATGAAACAGTAGCACAAGCACCTATACAGTATGGCCCTAAGATTATAGGTATAAAAAGCGTTACACAACATTCTGGGGCAACAACTTTAACATATATGATGTACAAACAATTAAAACAAAATTATCAAGTTTTGCCAATTGAGGTAGATAAAAGAGATTTTGTTTATTACAATGATAAAGAAATGGTTTCAATTGATGGAAATCTTTTGGCTAAAGTTATAAATGAAAATATGAATAAAGAAGCTATCATTATTGATGTTAATAATAACACTTCAGCAGAAGCTATGTGTCAACAAGTTTTATATTTAGTAGAACCTTCTATTATTAAATTAAATAAACTTGTCATGACAAGACCTGCAGTATTGAATGAATTAAAAAACAAGACAGTAATTTTAAATCCTAGTGCGTTAAGTGAAAGAGATATAGATGATTTTGAATATGAATCTAAATTAAAAGTGTTTTTTAATATGCCACCAATTGATGATCATAAAAGAAGTGATATATTAAATGAATTATTGCAAAAACTTGGATTTAGTAGACAATAAAATGTAAATGGTATTGACAAAATATAACAAATAAAGTATTATTTAGTTAGTAGAGGAGGGCATAATTATGTTTATATTAGAAGATGTAACTTGTGGTGGAGGTCTTATTACGATGGACCGTATAATTCCAGATATGACAAGCTTAGTTGTAACTTTAATTAAAATCGGTATTCCTGTATTATTAATTATATTTGGAATGTTAGATTTAGGAAAAGCAGTAATGGCTCAAAAGGAAGATGAAATAAAGAAATCGCAACAAATGTTTTTCAAAAGAATTTTATCAGCTGCATTAGTATTCTTTGTAGTTGTTATTGTACAATTAGTATTTAATTTGGTTGCAAAAAATCAAACTAATGTCTGGGATTGCGTTAGCTGTTTTGTAAGCGGAGTTTCGGAAGATCATAAAGCAAACTCTTGTAGATAGGAAGTGTTATGATGATTTTAGCTCATGTAAGTTGTGGTAATGGAATAATACCATATATGAATTCAACTATTCCTCGTTTAACAAGTTTAGTTGTTGATTTAATCAAAATTGGGGTTCCAGTATTATTGATTATATTTGGAATGTTAGACTTAGGAAAAGCTGTAATGGCACAAAAAGAGGATGAAATAAAGAAGTCACAACAAATGTTTTTTAAGAGACTTTTATCTGCTTGCATAGTATTCTTTGTATTTGTAATTGTTGAACTAGTATTTAATATCGTTGCAAAAGGTGAAAAAGCGGGTATTTGGAATTGCGTAAATTGTTTTATAAATAATGATTGTAAAACGGTTGCAGAAAAATAAAATACTAAAAAATAATAAATTCTTGTTTATTATTTTTTTTTTATGTGATATACTGTATTTAGTATAAGTGTAAGTGGCTTTTTTGCGTGCTTTTATAACTTGTGAAAGGGTGTTATATGTGAATTTTTTATTTAGCGTTTTAAGATGGATATTTTCCAGACTAGATTATATAGTTATATTTGTTATAACACAGTTGTATTCGTTACTTGTACAAATTATGGATACAAATGTTTTTAATGATTTGATTTATAAATATTTAGGAAGAATTTACACTTTTCTTGGAGTTTTTATGATTTTTAAATTATCACTTTCAATAATAAATTATGTGATAAATCCAGATATGCTTTCTGATAAGAGTAAAGGCTTTGGTAAATTAATAACAAATGTAGTTATTTCTTTAGTATTATTAGCTATAACTCCTAACCTATTTAATGCGGCTTTTAATTTACAAACAGATATATTAAAAAGTAATGCCATTTATCAAATTGTTACTGGTAGAAAATTGGAAAAGAATATGACAGATAAAGATAGTGATTTTAATCCAAATAACCAAGCTAAACTTATTGCTTATGGAGTTTATAGTTCATTCATTTATAAAGATTTAGGCGATGATAAGGATTTATCAAAAGTAAATAATCAGGAAGATATGTATGCGGAATGTAAAGAAGGAACTACTGGATGTGATAGTAATACAAAATGTTCTGGGAAAAATCCTTATTGTTTAGTGGCGGCAGACACAGTTACTAAATCAGGAGAAGATGGGAAAGATTTTGCTAATACATATTGGTTTTTAATTTCAACAGCTTGTGGTGGATTTGTAGCATATATATTGCTAACTTTCTGTATAGATGCCTCATTACGTGCGGTTAAATTAGGATTTTTACAAATAATAGCACCTGTTCCAATCATGTCGATGATTGATCCAAAAGTTGGAAATGATAAAGTCATGAAGTGGGGTAAAGAATGCTTGATGACATTTATAGATTTGTTTATAAAGCTAGCTGGTTTATTTTTTGCTGTAGATGTTATTGCGGCAGTAATATCAAGTAATGGCATGAAAAAATATTCAGACGCTTCAGCTGTTACAAATCCTTTTGTGCAGTTATTTATAATTATTGGTTGTTTAATGTTTGCAAAAAAATTACCTAGTATGCTTGAATCAATTTTAGGTATTAAATTATCTGGCGGAGATGGATTTAGTCTTAAAAAGAAATTAGGAGGAGCTGTAGGAGGAGCTGCATTAGTTGCAGGTGGAGCTATGGCAGGTAGAGCTTTGACCGGAGTTGGAAAACTTGGTGCTAATACATTGGGGGCTAGTGCTAGACTTGGGGCTTCTTCTTTAAAAAATAAACTTACTGGTAAAGACAATTCTGCGGCTGTTGATAGATTTAAACAAAGAATGAGTTATTCTGGTCAAGAGGCTAAAGGAAGATTTACAAGCTTAAATAAAAAGTATTCTGGTGATACTATGAGTTCATTGTATAAAAAGAATAGTGGAGATGCTGAAAAGAAGTATGAAAAAGGAGAAAAGTTGTGGAAACAAGCAGAAAAGGATGGTAAATATTCAATTTATTCAAGTGATTCCTTTAAACAAGCTGCACAATTAATGGATGCTGCCAAAGATAGGAGAAACAAAGCATCAGAGGCTTATGATATAGCTCAAGCTCAATTCCAAAGAGGTCAAATTAGTCGAGAAGAGTTCTCAAAAATTAGATTAGCTTCTATAGATGCACAGTCAGATTTCGATAAAGCAAAAGCAGCTTTTGATGAACAGTCAGCTATTCATACTAGTGATGCAGAAAAGTACAAATTATATTCTGCTACTGCAGATCGTAAAAAGGCTGAAGCACACATTAATTCTTCATAACCTAGGTCTTCATCATCAAGTTCTTCATCATCAAGTTCTTCATCATCAAGTTCTTCTTCTCAAAGATCTTCTGGTTCAACAACTGGTTCTTCGTCGAATGTTAGCTCTACAACACCAGATTATAGTACTCACGAAGGAGCTAAAGAATGGGATCAATTCGATACTTAAAAAATTAAATAATAAAAAGGGTGTGATACTAAATGAATCAATTTTTAATACCGGCAAACTCAAAGAAATCAATGTTAATCTTTGGTTTGTTCAATGTAACTGATTTGATAATATTTGGAATTGGGATAGCGATAACATTAATTTTGTTACCTATTCTCCCTATTAGTAATTGGGTATTTGCAATGATTGCTGTAGGTCCTGCAGCAATAACAGGATTCCTTGTATTTCCTATTGCAAACTATCATAATGTAAGAACATTTATTAAATCAATGTGGAATTTTTACACTGGTAGAAGAGTTTATTATTGGAAAGGTTGGTGTTTTAGCAATGGCAAAGAAAAAGCCGATAAGTAGATATACTGTTGATAATATACCTATCAAAAGTATAACGAATGGAGTTATTATTTTAAATAATAATTTAAAAGTTACAGGGATTAAGATAATGCCTAGAAATATCTTTATCTTGGATCAAGATATGCAAGATAGTATTATAGCTAATTTAAAAAATGTGTATAACATGATTGATTATGAGTTTTGGGTTATAGCTGCCGATAGACCGGTAGATATAAATGTTTATTTATCACAATTACAACTTTTATATAACAATGTTCAAGACAATGCTAGAAGAAAGTTAATTGTAGATGATATAAATAAAGCTAATATGTTTATGAGTAATAATGTTGTTGATACTGAATACTACTTATTATTTAAGGAAAAAGATTCAGAGTTAATTCAAAAAAGAATTCGTACTTTGATTAATGGTTTTGCTGGTGCTGGATTAACTTGCAGGCAAACAACAAATGACGATTTAAGAATTATTCTGGATAACTTCTTAAATGGTGGACAAACTACTACATTTGGGACGGTGATGAGTTAATGGATGTTAAAACACAAGTAGCGCCTAAAGGTTTAGAATTTAGAGCAAGTGATTTTGTTATTAGCGATAAATGGGCAACTATATTAACTGTTGTTTCTTATCCAAAATTTATTGGCCCAGGTTATTTAGCTTCTTTAACTAGTATGTCTGGTATTAAGGTTGTTATTAAACATATACCTTTACCATTCAGTGTTATTACTAAGATGTTAAACAAGGAAATAGCTGATTTAAAACAACGATATCAAGAAGAAAATGATAAAACTATCCAAGAAAGAATTCGTCAAGATTATGAATCATTGGAATATTTTATACAACAATTAGCTTCAACTCAATCTAAAATATATGATTTTCAAATGCATATTATGGTAACTGCTGATTCGGAAGAAGAATTGGTTAATAAAAAAATGCAAGTTAAGAACTATTTAGAAGCGATGGAAATGAGAGCATTCCCATTACGTTTTGAGCAAGAAAAAGTTCTTAAATCTATTTTACCAATATATAGCAAACAAGATATTGAAGATAGAATAGGTACTCCTATTCCAGCTCCAACCATTGCAGCTATGTATCCATTTATTTTTGATAGTATCAAAGATCCAGGATTATCTACATTATTAGGTGTCGATTTCTCTGGTGGTGTTATTCTATTTAATCAATTTTTATATCAAATAAAGAAAGAACATAATAGAAACAATGCTAACTTAATTATATTAGGAACCTCTGGTAGTGGTAAATCTACAGCTGCAAAGTTAATGGTTAGATCTCATATTCGTAATAATAATCAAATTGTTATTATTGACCCAGAGGGTGAATTTGAAGAAATGACTAAAATGTATGGTGGAGACTTTATCGACTTAGGTAAAGGTGGAGAATTTGGTATGATTAATCCCCTTGAAGTAGTGGTAGATGCTGATGAAGAAGAAATTGCGCAAGGCTTAGGATATACAGTATTAACTCGTACTATTCAAACTGTAAAAGCTTTTTTAAAGTACTATGATCCTAGTATTACAGAAGATACAATTAATATGTTTAGTGAAGTATTACAAGATACTTATAAGAGATTTGGAATTGATTTTAACTCTGACTTTACAAAGTTTAAGTCAAGTGATTTCCCAACATTTAGAGATGTATACGCAACTATTGTTGGTAAAATAAGAGCAATGGTTGAGAAAACACATGAACGAGATGTTTTAGAAATGTTAGAATTAAAAGTTAGACCATTAATTAAAGAATTACAATACTACTTTGATGGTCATACGACTATATCTCCAAAGAGTGACTTTATTGTATTTAATATAAGAGAACTAATGAATGCGGATTCAAATATTAGAAATGCTTTATTCTTTAATGTATTAAAATATGCATGGGGATTAACACTTGATTCAAGTATTAATACTGTACTAATGGTTGATGAAGCTCACGTTTTATTAAGTGGTAACAACACTTTAGGAGCTGATTTTTTAGCTCAAGTTCAAAGACGTGCTCGTAAGTATAACACAGGTACAATAATAATTACACAACAACCTAGTGACTTTAGTGATCCAGGGGTTATAACTCAAGGTAAGGCTATATTTGACAATGCTTCTTATTATCTAGTTATGGGACTTAAGAAACAAGCTGTTGAAGATTTAGCTAAATTAATAGATTTGAATGATAATGAAAAAGAAAGTATAAAGAAATATAATCAAGGTGAAGCATTGTTTGTTTGTGGTAGCCGAAGAATGAGAATAAACATAATTGCAACAGAACAGGAATTAGATTCATTTGGTTCTGGCGGAGGTTTATAGAAATTAATTAGTGACGGTGGTGATGTTGCTTGAATAATAAAAATATAGTTGGTAATGGCAGTAAGGCAACATTACCAGGTGGTCAAAAATTATCTGATAAAATTCAAGAAAATAAAACAAAACAAGGTTTAAATAATAATATTAGCGGCAAAACAAATTCTAATAATAGCAATTCAAATGAAAAAGAAAATGCGAGTACTACTAAATCTTCTAAAGGTAAAGGAGATAATGGGGAAAATAAAAAAAGTAAATTAGATAATGCTACACAACAAGCTGGAACCGAAGCTGCTCGCGTAGCTTTGAAAACGGCGGCTGCCTCTAATCCTTATACTGCTTGGATTCCTAAAGGAATAAGAGATAAACTTGTGGATAAAGTAGTAGATAGTAAAATGGGGCAGAAAGCTATTGAAAAGCAAGGAAAAAAATTAAAAACGAAAATGATATTAATATTAATATCTGTTATTGGTTCAATATTATATGGAATATTGATGATTGCGGTTATTTATACAGTTTTAATGGCGCCAATTGCTTGGCTAAAAGATGCGACAAAAGGTATTGGAGATTTTTTTGCAAGTCTAGGCCATTGGTTTATTGGGGAAGGTTGGTGTCCTACGGAAGAAGATTGTAATAATAAAGCATCAACAAATTATTATGAATTATTGGATGAAGCTATAAAAAAGTATAATGATAAAAGTACAGGGTGTCTTATTAATGAAGATTTAATTACATCAACTATCTTTTATGGTCAAATAATGAATGAAAAAAAAGAAGAAACAGAAACAGGAAATTATTTTAATTTTATAGATGTTTCTGAAGGAATTGGTAATACAAGTGCGGCTTCAAGAATAAAAAAATTAGTTAATGTTTATTTTAAAGGTTCTGATACAGAAAGTGAAGAAGAAGGACTAGTTGATTATACTTCTTGTCAAGTTAATGCTCGTTCTTATCGTCAATATTTAATTAATTCTTATATTGATGATAATTACCCTAGTATGGTTACTGAAACTAGAACTAAGGAAGATATAGCAGATGAAATTTTAAAAATGGGTAATATATCACTAATCACTCGTTTATTTTCTAGCTCTATTTATTGCCCAAGTATAGCAGTTGAAAATGAGGACGGCAGTGTTGAATCTATGAATTTAGAGGATTATGTTGCTCGAGTTGTTACTAATGAAAATAATTGGCATGAAGGGGATAATATAGAAAATATGAAAGCCCAAGCTGTAGCAGCACGAACATATGCCTTAAATGCTACTGATAACTGTAAAAATTCTATTTTGAATTCAACACGAGCACAAACGATTGCGAATACGGCTGATTCTTTATCTGTTAGAGCTGCAGAAGAAACAAATAGTGAAGTTTTATTAAAAGATGGTAAAGTTTTTAGTGCTCAATATGATGCATTAGCAATAGATCATTCAGATGCTACTAATTATTATTTAAAACAAGCTAATTTGGCAATTCCTAAAGATTGGTTAGATAGTAGAGTTAGTAAAAGTCAATATGAATATTATGCAAAACATTACCATGGAAATGGTATGAGTCAATGGGGAAGTCGATATTTACAAACAACAGGTAAAAATTATAAAGAAATTTTAAAAACATTTTATTATGATTCTGAATTAGGTAAAATGGGGGGAATAATTTCAGGAGGAAATTATACTAGTAATACAATGCCAGCTGCGGATAAAATTGAGTTGGCAGAAAGAAGAGATTATTATACTAGCTTAGGTATTGATTATATTTATACTAGCAAGTCTGGATTAATTTCTCAATGTCCTTGGTACGCTAAGAGTAGAGCCCTAGAAATTCTTTATTATTCTAATATGGAAGAAGATTTAAAAATTAAAGCAATGGAAAGCCTTAGAAGTACAAATGGTAATGGGAATAGATTTACAAGTAACACTGATAAAACAATATTTACTCAAAGTAATGATTGTAGAGCAGTAATGGCTGGAAGTCTTGTTTCGTGGGATACAACTGACCATCCATATGGGCATGTTGCAATTGTTGAAAAAATTAATGATGATGGAACTATTTTGATTTCAGAAGGATGGAACAAAAATGGTGCTGATGCTAATAATAACTGGGATAGTGTAGCAATTAGTACACGCGTTGTAACAGCAGATTATATGTGTAAGCATGGTACATATACGTTTGTTTCTTATGCATATTTATTGGGGTGATTAGATGAAAAAAAAAGTATTGTTATTTTTTATATTGGTAGGTTCTCTTTTTATTACTGGTTGTACAGTTGATTATAATTTGGATTTTACAGATTCAGAATTAAATGAGTCTATAAATATTAATCTTGATTCATCTGAAAATAATCAAATTAATATCGAAAGTATGAATTATTCGGCCCAATATGAATCAAATGCTTTATCTATTAATGGAAATTCTAAAAAATATAGTTTTAATGGAAAACAAACAAATAATGGTTACATTGGATCGTTTTCCTATAAGTATAGTATTGAAGATTTTAATAGTGCTCGTTTAATTAGAGAATGTTATGATTCATTTAATTTCGTAAAAACTGAAAAAGGTTATCAACTTGTAACATCAGATATTTTTAGATGCGGTGTTTATAGTTATATGAAAGTGGATAAATATACAATAACAATAACATCTAATCATAAGGTGATTGAAAGTAACGCGGATAAAGTAGAAAAAAATAAATATATATGGGTAATTAATCCTAATGGACAAGTAAATATAAATAAGCCAATAAAAATAATTTTTTCTAATGAAACAATGATTGAAGAAATATCAAATGAATTACTTAATAATTCAAAATTGATAACTTATATTGTTGTTGGAATAATAGGATGTGCTATAATGATAGTATCAATAATATATATTATAAAAACAAAAAAGAATGGAAATTAGGAGGAGTATAAAATGAAATTAAAATTTAGAGCTGATGCTAAAGATATTCTAATATTTATTATCTTCAGTATATTTTTATTATATTTTGTAGCAATTGCGGTAGTAAATTTAGGTACTTTTGCACAAGAAGGTGTTTTATACGGATTAAATCCATTACCTGCTTTTAGTAAAGATTATTTACTAGCTACTATTATGGGTTATATTTGTGTTTTAATTGCTATCATAATGAGTGTTTCATCTTTGTTTTTTGAAAGAGAAAAAGGAATTGGTATAAGTACAGATCCTAAAAAAGAAAAAGGATATTCAAGATGGGCAACTGATAAAGAAATGAAAAAAGAACTAAAAATGGTTCGTGCTAAAGATTTAAAAAGTGATGCGGCAGGGATTCCTTTAATTAACAATGGTAAAGAAATTTGGGTTGATGATGGTGAATATCATAATTTAATTATTGGTTCTACGGGTTCTGGTAAAACTGAAATGATTGTTCAACCTATGGTTAAGATATTAGCTAAAAAGGGCGAGTCTATGATTATTACTGACCCTAAAGGTGAAATTTATGAAAAAAATGCAGTTGAACTTAGAGAAAAAGGCTATAATATTGTTCTTTTGAACTTCCGCGATCCACAACAAGGTAATTGTTGGAATCCACTTTCTCTTCCTTACAATTTGTATAAAAGTGGTAATCAAGATAAAGCTTGTGAGTTACTAGATGATTTAGCTTTAAATATTCTTTATGATGAATCTTCTAAAAATCAAGATCCTTTCTGGGAAAAAACCTCTGCCGATTATTTTGCAGGGTTAGCTCTTGGATTATTTGAAGATGCTAAAGAAGAAGAAATTAACTTGAATAGTATTAACTTGATGACTACTGTTGGTGAAGAGAAAATTGCAGGCACTACGTATATTAAAGAATATTTTAGCTATAAAGATCCTGCAGGCCCTGCATATGTTAATGCTTCTTCTACATTGATGGCTCCAAGTGATACTAAGGGTAGCATTCTATCAGTTTTTAAACAAAAAATTAAATTATTTGCTTCTCGTGAAAATATGAGTGAGATGTTATCACATAGTGATTTTAATATGGATGACATTGGTCGTCAAAAAACAGCTGTATTTATAGTTGTTCAAGATGAAAAGAAGACATATCATTCTTTAGTTACTATTTTCTTAAAGCAATGCTATGAAACATTAATTAGAGTAGCCCAAGAATGTGGTGGAAAACTTCCTTATCGAACAAATTTCATTTTAGATGAGTTTGCTAATATGCCTCCACTAAAGGATGTTACAACAATGGTTACAGCAGCGCGTTCTCGAGCAATGAGATTTAGTTTCATTATTCAAAACTTCGCACAATTATACGAGGTATATGGTAAAGAAAATGGAGAAACAATTAAAGGTAACTGTGGAAATATTGTTTATTTAATAAGTAGTGAGCTTAATGCTCTTGAAGAGATTAGTAAAATGTGTGGAGAGGTGAAATCAAAAGAAAAAGATAAGACTGCTTCTACACCATTAGTTACAGTTAGTGATCTTCAAAGATTACCTAGATGGACAATGATATTAATTCGTATCAGAATGATGCCATTTAAGACCAAGTTAACTCCAAACTGGCAAATGATGAAAAATCACGAATGGGAAAAAGATTATCCAAAAGCTGAATATCCTAATAGGGAAAAAGAACCTGTTAGTGTATTTGACATAAAGTCTTTTGTTGAAAAAAGGAAAGAAGAAAAAATAAATGCTATGTTAGGTGGAAGTGTTAAAGAGGATAATCAAATGCCTTTTGTACCTCCAATGTTTGGTGGTAATAATTCTAATTCTTCTAATAGTGGATTTAATGTTGATGATTTAGTTAAAAAAATAGATGCTAAAATAGCAGAATTAGAAGAAGAAGAAAGACTTGAAAAAGAAGCTGAGAAAGCTAAAGAAAATTCTCAAGTTGAAAAATCAGCTCCAGTTGTTGAAGAACCATCAAAACCTGAAGTTTCAAATGAACCAAAACTTCCTGAAATTGAAGAAAAACCTCAAGTTAGCATTCAACCTGAAGTTAATCCTAAAGTTTCTGTTCCATCAGCTAGTGAAGTGTTAGAAGAAAATAATTCAAAAGTTGAAAATAATATTCAGTATGAGAATAATAAGAATATAACAGATGATCAATTTTTCGATGACTTTTTTAATGAAGATGAATAAAATTCATCTTTTTTTGTTGTTTGTATGTTATAATTAAAATGTAAAATATATGAATAGTAAGTTATTACTGGAGGTACAAATGAAAAAAAGAAATACATTTTTATTGCTATTATTTATAGTTTTATTTATTCCTGTTTTTGTTTCAGCCGAAGAAAAAACAGCTTTATTTAAGTGTGAATATGATGTTATGATAATACCAGAATCTGATAGCGGTTGGTGGATTTTTAAAACACATCAGGATGAAGTTAACTTTCCACTTACTGTTACGGTATATGATGAAAGTACTGCTAAATTTGATAATGCTGGTCATGAAATGAAATTTGGTTCATATATATATTTAAATGAAAAAGAAACTTATGGAAGTGTAACTATTGGCATTGACACTAAAGATTATGCAAAGAAAGCTACAGCAGGTGGAAAGTATTCTTGTCCAACATTAACTTTAGATCTTTCACAACAGATTTCTTATACATTACACAACGAAGATTATGGAAATAGATCTGAAAGTGGTGGATATATGTATGTTACAAAAGGAAAAGATCCTATTATTGAAAATGGCTCACAAAATGAAGATAAAGTTGTAAAAGTTAATGATTCTTGCACTAGAAATGTAACAAAAATAGATTCTATTAAGTTTAATCCTACTGTAACCTTTAAGCTTTATAACAATGGTAAAAAAGAATATTGTTTAAAAATAGATAATTATAACGAAAGTTGTGCGCAAATTATTTCTGGTACAAGTTCTTTGTATTTTTCCGAGGGTGCTAGCTATACATTCTATATAACAGAAGAACAGTCATCAAAAATATTTGAACAAAACTTTGCTATGTTGGAGCATAACCGCTTTGCTTGTCCGGAAACAATATACATTTATTATGATGCTTCATCAATGGCAGGGACACAAAATTATTATTTTACCACTGATAAGCAAGAGGCAATAGATAATAGTATAGGTGATCAATATCAAGAAATGGATAATTCTTCATCAAATAAAGAAGATGACAATTATAATCCAGGTACAGAGGTAACTGGATGTGAAGTAGTTCCAAAGGAAGTTCAAAAGTGGATAAGAATATCACTAAATTTTGTGAAATATATAGCACTAATATTAGTAATAGTACTAGGAACAATAGACTTTATAAAAGCAGCTGGATCAGGGGAACCAGACGCAATGAAAAAAGCAGGACAATCATTTATAAAAAGAGTAGTAGCAGTAATAATATTATTCTTACTACCAATGATTGTAGAATTGATATTACATTTAATTAATTTATATGGTTCGACAGATGATTGTTTTGGAGCGTTGAAGTAACTTATGTTACTTTTTCTTTTTATTTTCATATACTGTAATAGGTGATTAGATGATTAATAATATTTCTGTTGTTGATTTAAAAAAAGTATGTGATAGAGTTAATATTATTGATTTAAGAGGTATTGAAAGTTATAATAATAGTCATATAGAAAGTGCTAAAAACATAGAATTTAACAAGTTGTTAATTAGTCCAAATCTATATTTAGATAAAAATTTAGTTTATTATGTATATTGTCAAAAGGGTAAAAAAAGTTTGAAATTGTGTGAATTACTAGGAAAACAGGGTTACAAATTGGTTAATATAAACGGTGGTTATGAAGCTTGGATTTTAAATAAATAAGATATTTTGATATATCTTATTTTCTTTTTCTTTCAAATATACTATAATTAATATGGTGATAAGAATGGAATATATAATTATAGGAATGTTGATAATTTTAATAATAATTGGAGTTATTTCTCTTATGAAAAATATTAATGAGTCTAATATAACGGAGAGATTAGGTAAGCTAGAGACTAACGTCATTAAGGAGATGGGGGAGTTTAAAAGTAGTATAAATCGCGATATGAATGATGATTTTACTAAATTAAGCGAAGGAATAGAACATAAGCTTAGATTAATTAATGATCGTGTTAATGAAAGACTTGATGAAAACTTTGAAAAAACTAATAAAACATTTACTTCTGTATTAGAACGTCTTAGCAAGATAGATGAAGCCCAGAAGAAAATAGATACACTATCCAGTGATATAGTTTCTCTTCAGGGAGTATTAACTGACAAAAAAACTAGAGGAATTTTTGGAGAAGTAAATCTTAAACACATTTTGAGTAGTGTATTTGGGGAAAATAATAAAAAGGTTTATGAGCTTCAACACACTTTTGATAATGGTGTAATAGCAGATTGTGTACTATTTGCACCAGAACCATTAGGGGTTATTGCTATTGATTCAAAATTTCCACTTGAAAATTATCAAATTATGGTGGATAAAAATAATGATGTTGGAGTTAGATCTAGTGCGGAAAAATTATTTAAAAGTGATATGAAGAAACATATTGATGCTATAGCTAGTAAATATATTATTCCGGGTATTACGACAGATCAAGCAATTATGTTTTTACCAGCTGAAGCAATATTTGCAGAAATTAATGCTTACCATCAAGATTTAATTGACTATGCTTATAAAAAAAGAGTATGGATTACATCTCCAACTACTTTAATTAGCACATTAACAACGTTACAAATAATTATAAAGAATATAGAGAGGGATAAATATACTAAAGTTATACATCAAGAATTAAGATTACTTGATGAAGAATTTAAAAGATATAAAGATAGATGGGATAAGTTATATCGTAGTATCGAAACTGTTTCTAAAGATGTAAAAGATATTCATACTACAACAGATAAAATAACAAAAAGATTTAATAGTATAAATCAAGTAGAAATGGGGGAACTTACTCACAGTGAAGAAAATAAATAATATTATTATATTATCAATGCTAATTATTAATACAGGATGTATTGGATTAACTTTGTTGGGTAAGTATAATTCTAATATTCTTGTTTGTTTATCTTTATATCTAATTGTTTTTATTCCTAAAATACTTAGAAAAGCTAGTCCTAAAATAAATGATTTAATTGAGTTGATATTTTTGATATTTATTTTATTTGCTCAACTATTAGGAAGTATTTTACATTTTTATGGAATTATATATTGGTATGATTCTTTTATGCACTATATTTCTGGTATTTTAACATCATTTTTAGCAATTCTATTATTAGTTTTATTTAATAAGTATGATGAAAAAGATAAAACATTTAATATTATATTTATTATATCTATAACTTTGATGGTAGCTGGTTTATGGGAAATATTTGAATTTACAGCTGATAATCTTCTAGGTGGTGATGCCCAAAGAGTTTTAGCGACTGGTGTTACAGATACCATGAAAGATATAATTTGTGCTTTACTTGGGAGTATTTTGTTTTCACTTAGTTATTTATATGAGTGTATAAAAAAGAAAAATTTAGTTATAAAAGAGTTCATAAAAAAACTGATTTAATTTTGTTAGATCAGTTTTTTGTTATTAGAAATTTCCTCCGCCACCGCCGTGAGTTGTACCGCTTGATGATTCATGCGTTGTTGATCCACCGTTGGAATTATTATTGTTCTGTGGTTTGTTGCTATTATTGTTGCCAGCGCTACTTGTTGAAACTGTTCCTACTTTTTGACAAGCTTTATAGTCATTTAAGAAACATTTAACACAGTTCATAGCATTATGGAAATTAGTTTCTTCACTAGAACCACTACTTGGTAAAACAAAAGCAACAATTGTTTCAACAATTACAAATACAAGAAATACTACGACTCCTGCTAATAATCGATTAAGAAATTTCTTTTGTGCTTTTTTCATTTCATCTTCTTTTTGAGCAGATACAGCTTTTAAAACATCTAGCATACCAGTAATGATAATAATAACAGGTGTTGCTATTTTTAAAATATCATATAAATGATTTGTAAATTTAGGTAAGTTTTCATGAAATCTGATGCCTCTAATTACATTACCATCTTGAACTGCACTGCCACCACAGGTAAGATTTCCAACAAAATCACTTTCTGATGGTTTATTATTGCTCGCATTAATAACTGCGGGACTTATTATTAATGTAAGTAATGATAATATTACTAAACTAAAGACTAATAAATTTTTTTTCATATAACGCTCCAATCTTATTTCTAAACTTATTATAACAACATTTTAAACAAAAATAAATAATAAGTGTTAATTTTTGTAAAGTTTATTTGAAAATACTATATTTTTAATATTAAATCATCTATAATAAAAATAGAGGTGGAATAGATGGAAGAGCGAATTTTAGAAATATTAAAAAATAGTGATAAAGCATTAGATATACATGAAATAAATGATAAGCTTGGATTTAACACTGTGGAAGAGTTGAAGGAATTAATAAAAGAAATAAATAGGTTAGAAGATGAACTAAAAATATATCGCACTAAAAAAGATCGCTTTTTACTTTTTAACAATAGTAATTTAAAAATAGGTAAGATGATTGCCAATAAAAAAGGTTATGGCTTTGTAGATATAGAAGGACCTGAAGATGTTTTCGTGGCGCCTACTAATATGAATCATGCTATTCATGGAGATGATGTAGTTGTCGAGGTGATTTCTAAAAAAGGATTACAGATGGAAGGCCGTATTGTTAAGATAATTAGTCGCAAATTAAAACAAATGGTAGGAGAAGTGTATTTTGATAAATTTGGGAAACCTTTTGTTGATTTAGACGATGATAAAGTAAAGATTACTGTAGAGTTAGATAAAAATAATTTAAAAGGAGCAATGCCTGGACATAAAGTTTTAGTAAAAATTACTAAGAAATTAAAAGATAATAATTACTGTGGTGAAATAATAAGAATTTTAGGGCATAAAAATGATCCCGGTGTAGATATTTTATCTATTGTTGCTAAATATGAAATACCTGATACTTTTCCAGATACTGTTATCAAAGAATTAGATATTATTCCAGATAGTGTAAGTGAAGAAGAGATGAAGGGGAGAACTGATTTACGTAGCGAAGTAATATTTACTATCGATGGTGATGATACTAAAGATATTGATGATGCGATATCAATTGAAAAGTTAGAAAATGGTAATTATAAACTTGGTGTTCATATTGCTGATGTTAGTTATTACGTAAAAGAAGGATCCAAACTAGATGATGAAGCATACCTTAGAGGTACTAGTGTTTACTTAGCTGATAGAGTTATTCCAATGTTACCTCGCAAACTTTCTAATGGAATTTGTTCTTTAAATCCAAATGAAGATAGACTTGCTATGTCATGTGTTATGGAAATAGATGGTAAAGGTAATGTTGTTGATTATGATATTTTTGAAAGTGTAATTAGATCGCGAATTCAAATGACTTATAAAAATGTTAATAATATTTTAGAAAAAGATATTGTAAATCCTGATTACGAACTTTATGTTGATAAATTAAAATTAATGGCGGAGCTCGCTAAAATTTTAAGAAAAAATAAGGAAAGACGAGGATATATTGATTTTGATATTGATGAAGCTAAAATAATTGTTAATGATGATGGTAAAGCTATTGATATTGTAAAAAGAGAACGTGGTACGGGAGAAAAAATAATTGAAGATTTTATGATTGCAGCTAATGAAACTGTTGCTAGTCACATTTATTTTATGGAACTTCCATTCCTATATCGTATTCATGGGGAGCCTAGTGAAGAAAAAATTAATAATTTTTTAAAGTTTATTAGCGTTTTGGGATATAAAGTAAATGTTAAAGTAAAACAAATTACCCCATTTGTGCTTCAAGATATTCTTGAACAACTAAAAGATAAAAAAGAATTCCATATCCTTTCTTGTATGTTATTACGATGTATGCAGAAAGCTGTTTATGATAAAAATAATATTGGTCACTTTGGCCTTGGCAGTAAATGTTATACACATTTTACATCACCTATAAGAAGATATCCGGATACAACAGTTCATCGTTTACTTCGTAAATATTTGTTCGAGCATAAGTTAGATCGTGACACAATTAACTATATAGACGAAAAATTAACACTAATTGGAGAACATACTTCAAATACAGAGAGAAATGCGGCAGATTGTGAACGTGAAGTTGATGATATGAAGATGGCTGAGTATATGATGGATCATATAGAAGAAGAATATACGGGTATGATTAATACAATTACTAATTTTGGTATGTTTGTTGAGCTTCCTAATTTAGTAGAAGGATTAGTTAGGTTAGATGATTTGACTGATGATTACTATGTGTATGATGAAGAAACATTTTCATTAAGGGGTGCTCATAATAAACGAGGATATCGTCTAGGAGATATTATAAAAGTTAAAGTAAAAGCTGCTAATAAAGAAGCAAAAACTATTGATTTTGTTGTAGTAAAAGAAACAGGGGTTCAAGATGGAGATAAATAATAGAAAAGCATATCATGATTACTTTGTTTTAGAAGAGTATGAAGCGGGTATTGTTTTAACTGGAACAGAAATAAAATCAATAAGAGAAAATGGTGCTAATATAAAAGATAGTTATGCTATTATAAAAAATGGAGAAGCGTTTCTTTTAAACATGCATATTAGCAAGTATGAACAGGGAAACATATTTAATCATGATGAAACAAGAACAAGAAAACTTTTGTTAAACAAAAGAGAAATATTTAAAATGAGAGATGCGGTAACTTTAAGTGGTAATACTTTAATACCTTTAAAAGCTTATTTTAATAAAGGAAAACTTAAAATATTAATTGGTATTTGTAAGGGTAAAAAAAATTATGATAAGAGAGAAAGTATTAAAGAAAGAGACATAAAAAGAGAAATTCAAAAAGATTTTAAGAATAATATTTAAAATCGTTGAAAAATATATGGAATAATGCTATAATTTATGTAAATAAGGAGGTTATTTGTTATGCCAGATGAAAGTTATTACAAAGAAAGAGGAGAAGAAAAAAACTGGCCTAAAATTATTTTAATAGTTTTAGGAGCACTAGTGTTAGCGCTAATTATATTTTTACTAATCAAAGGATGTAACGGAAGTAAAATTAGTGGAGATATGGAAAATGATTTGTTAAATGCAGGAAAGGAATATTACCAAACAGATGAGTCTTTATTACCACAAGCTATTGGAGAATGTAAAACTGTTACATTAGGTACATTAGTTGAAGAAGAATTACTAAGTTATGATAAATACAGTAATTGTAATAAAGATAAAACATATGTTAAAGTTTGTAAGTTGGAAAGTGGAAATTATCACTATCTACCAGTATTACAATGTGGTTCAACTTTAGCAGATGATAATTTCACAAAATGGTCTGAAGGAACTGAAAGTGATTTAGTAAAAGATAAATCAGATGTTAGATTTACTTTTAAAGGTGAAGCTTTAGAAGTATCTAAAGAAAATTTAGCAACAGAAGAAGAGGGATGGGCTGATGAAATAAAAGGTTTAAATTATAAAACAATTTCATCAACAACATACTATCGTTATAGAGATTTAGTTTATAAGTGGAAAACAACAACTAGAAAATATTATAGTGAAAATACTTTCTATATAAGTGCTCCATCAAGTGAATATACTGAATCTGAATCAGTAGGAAATGGATGGAAGTGGTATAAAGCAGGTACAGCAACTGTTGATTCACAAAATAGAATTATGGCTCAACCATTCCAATACTTATGTTACAATACTGCAACAGGTGATGTTGCTAAAGTAAATGTATGGAATAGCAATGGAGAGCAACAAACTTGTGCATCAAAAGGAGCAAATTGGATTAATCCGGATGGTGGAAAGACATACACATGTGGTGATCCAAAAAGTGGAAGTGCTGAAGCATTACCACAAGGAGGACCACAGACAATATGTGCTGCTTCATGTTCAACAGGTACTTTAAGTACTGATAAAAAAACTTGTACTTATACAACTAAGAAGTATTATCCAAGTAATGCAAGTAGTGCATCAGGAGAAAAAACTTATTATCAAAGTGCTCCTGCAAGTGGTTTAATTAAAGATGAGAATACTGTAGCGAAAGTTTCAAAATGGTTTAAGACAATTACAAATGTAACTGATAAGTACTATGCTACAGCTCCTTCAACAGGTGCTACAAAAGCAAGCGATGGCGTTTGGGGAAATTGGAGTAATTATCAAACAGCTCAACCAAAAGCTTATTCAGGTACTAGACAAATTGAAAGTAGAATTAAAGTAAAATATCAAAAGATAACTGCGGTTAATGGTGCCGACACATGGAAAGCTATTACTGATGGTTATGTTTCTGAAAGTGAATTAATTAGTGCTTTCCAAGCTGCTAATTATCAAGTTAATACTTTAAAGGAAATCGAAGATGCTAGTGATTTAAGATATCAAGTTAAATTAGAATATAGAAATAGAAAGAAATAAAAAGGAGGTAACAGGATGACAAATGAACAAATATTAGAAGAATTAAAAAAATTAAAAGCTCATAATTCAACACCTGCTTCTGGAAATTTAAATGATGTTGATACAGAAGTTGCTGAAATTGATGAGGCAATTGATGAGTACAGTGAACAAATTGCTAAATTAGAAGCTAAAATAGCAGATGTAAATAATTATCAATACAGTGATGAAAATGAAGAAAGAGATTTGACTGTAGAACTACTACAGGAATCTTTTGCTAATCAATTAGAGGTTATAAATCGTGAAGATGCTGAGTATAAAAGTTTACAAGAATTAGCTACAAATATATTTACGGATTATAATCGAGAAATTGAAGAATTAAATATTGAAATAGCTGCCATTGAAAGAAGACTTAGAAAGAATGAAATAGCTGTAAGAAAAAATATTGGTATAAGACTTACTGATCAAGAACTTACTGATTTGCAAACAGAATTAACGGCAAAAAAAGAGCGTGTATCTTTATGTGAAAAAATGAAAGCAGAATATGTTCAAGATTTACAAAATTATGGTGAGTTAATTACTGCAAATAATCGTAAAAGAGAAGTTATAATTGGTAAACAAGAACGATTGAATAGAATATTAGAAGATAGAAAAAGTCATCCAATGACTATTGATAATCACAAATTAAGATTAGATAAAGATGAATTATTTAGATTAAAATCAGGATTAGCTGCTTTACAATCAAGAAAAGAATATATTACTTATAATCCAAACGAAGAGATTGATAAGTTAATTGCTGCTATTTCTGCAGGAAAAACAGTTGAATCAACAGAAGAAAAGGTTGAAGAAAAAACGGTTGAAATGCCTGAACAACAAAAAGAGGAAGACAAATCAGATACATTAGTTGGTTTATATGGACAAAGCTTTGAAGAAGCCGAACCAGCTACTAAAGAAGAAAAGAAAGACGATAATACAACAATTGTTGCACCTATCGCACCAATTGAACCTCAATTCGAAGATATAAGTAGTCATTCTGATAATGAAGGTGAAACTTCTGTTGATGAAGAGAAAAAAGATGATGATGAAATAGAAGGTTTGCTTGTAAATCCATCAGATTTGGATGAAGAGAGAGAAGCTGAAATTGAAGAGGCTAAAGAAGAATTAAAAGAAAAGAAAAAAGATAAAAAATTTGTTGCTTTATGGAGAAAGTTCTCTAAAAAAGCAAAAATTATCACTGCAGCAGCTTTAGCTGTTGGTATTGTAATTCTTGCACATAGTTGTAATTCAAAAGCACCTTCGAAACCTATTGAAGATAATTCAAGGGATATTTCATATACGCAAACTGTAGATGATAATGAAGATGAAAAATCAAATGATATTGTAGAAACACCAAATACAAAAGATAACACTATAGTAACACCATCAAATGATCAAACACCTTCAACACCTAAAGTAGATGCTCCAACAAATGAGGATAAAGGACCAACTACACCAAGTACCCCTTCAACTCCAGATACTCCTTCAATTCCTGATACGCCAGTAACTCCAGATGTGCCTGATACACCTGTTACACCAGACCCAGAGCCAACAAAAGAAACAGAAACAGTTAAATTAGATCAAGGTGAAGCAGTAGCAAGTTTTGATGACATTATAAGTGGAAATATAAATGATAGTACTGTTATTTCTCATGGAGATGAAGTTGGTAAAAAGACTGATGGTGCTGAATTGAAAAATTATGATGAAAATGGACAAGCCGAAGTAGAGTTAGAAAAAAAAGATGAAGAAACTAAACCTTCTTCTGCAACAAGAACTCCAGAAGAAATAAAAAAAGCTTTAGAGGAATTTATGGGTGGCGAAATAACATTCGATCATGATAATAATCAATGGCTTGATGAAATACAAAGTGGAAAGACACGTTAGGAGGTAAATATGGAAAATAGAACTAATAAAATTATTAAATTTAGTGAAAATGAAAAGTATTTTGTTTTAAAACAAGCTGTATATAAAGGAAATAGTTACTTTATGACAGTTAAAACTACACCTGACGGAGAAGACTTTACAAATGAGTTTTATGTAATGCAAGAAACAAAAAAAGATGGTAAATCATATTTTAGTAGGGTTAATGATACTAAGTTGTTAGATTTATTATTAAAATATTTAGATGCACCAGAAGAAGCTTAATGCTTCTTTTTTTTGACATAATTACAAATATATATTAAAATTAATGTGGGTGTTATTTATGAATAAAATTAAAAAAATTACTTTAGATGATGAGTTTATAAAAATGGAATTTGATGATAATGAATTATCTATTCCTAGAAATCAAGATTATGTAAAAAAATATATGAGTAATGCATTATCAGAAAGTCATAGTCACTTAAAGAACTCAAAATTTTATAAGTTTGGTGCTAAAATTTGTTCTTTTGCTATGATATATTCTATAAGCTTGTTTTTAGGTTGTTATTTGGCTGATTTTCTATTAATAGACTTTATGGCAATGTTTTGTGGAGGATTAGGGGGGTTCTCTTTATTTACATATAGTCTTTTCAAGTTAGCTGATACTGCAGCGTTAGAAAGAGCCTATAACAATGAATATTGGTTAAAAATAAGGGATACCGCAGTTAATAATATTAACAAAACCAAGATGCAAAAAAAGCAGAAGGTAGTTTCTAAGACTATTAGTGGTAATAAATTTGTAAAGGCAAATACATTTCACAATAATTTAACGGAAGAAGATGAAATTACAAAAAGTGGTAGAAAATTATAAAATATGTGTTATAATACATATATCTGGGGCTGTTTTGGCTTCGACAGGTGTTATGGATTATGAACTGCAAGTCGGAGGCACACGTTAAGTGCAACAAAAAAATAACTGGAAACAGAAACGAATTAGCTTTCGCTTAATAGATTTAGAAGGCGCTTCTTATTTATCTTCTCCTACGGGATAATAAGAGGCTCGATTTAGTAGGATATATTATTATGATGCTTATAAGTAATAATGAATTATATAAGCTTACTAATAAATTTGTTGTTAGTTACTTTATTTATTAGGACATTGTTTAACTAAATAAACTTGTAGACGTTTATATGAATTGATGCTTGGACAGGGGTTCAATTCCCCTCAGCTCCACCAAATTTATAATTATTCGAACTATATATATAGTTCGTTTTTTCTATTTTGACAATATCAACCAATAATGTTATAATTAATTAGTCACAAAAATAGTAAGGTGGTAAACATGAAAATAAAGAGTGTTAATTTAGCTATTAGTGCGGTGAGACGTAGTCAATATCCAACTGATGAAAAGCCTGAGTTTTTACTTGTAGGTCGTTCTAATGTTGGTAAAAGTAGTTTCATTAATACGATTATTAGTAGAAAGAATTTTGCTCGTACATCTGCTAATCCAGGGAAAACACAGACGATTAATTTTTATTTAGTTAATGATTCATTTTATTTAGTGGATGCACCCGGGTATGGATATGCTAACTTAAATAAAGCAAAACAAAAAAAGTTTGGTTTAATGATGGAAGATTATTTAACAGGTAGAAAAAATTTGAAACAAGTATTTATGTTAATTGATTTTCGTCACAAACCAACTAGTGATGATTTAATGATGTATAATTATTTAAAACATTATAAGATTCCTGTTACGATAGTAGCAACCAAAACAGATAAAATTGGTATTACATTACAACAAAAGCAAAGAACAATGATATTAGATGAACTTGATTTGGTTGTTGGCGATGACTTTATAATGTTTTCAAATGTTACAAAGTTAGGGCGAGATGAAATTCATAATAAAATAGAAAGAACTATTTAATTTATCTCATTATTAGTATTATTTCATAAAATAACATAGGTGATTTTATGAAGGTAGAAAAACTAGATGATGGTAAGTTAATAGTTTTTTTAAATAATTTTTATTTGAAAAAAAATAGTTTTTCACTAAAAAATAATTTAGAAAAGTATTTTAAAAGCTTGTTTATAAAATTAAATCAGTATTATGATATAGAAATAAAGGGTTTTTATGATATAAATATATATCAAGATAATTTATTTGGTATTATTTTAAAATTAGAAAAAGAAGATCTGAATTTTTATGATTTTTACGATGATCATATAGATATGAAGATAAGAATAATGAAAAAAGAGAAATTTCTTTTTAAGTTAGATAAGTTTTATTTGTTAAATAAAAATGTTTTAGATTATTGTAAAATATATGAATATGATAATTCTTTTTATGTTATTCCTAAAAAAACTGTGGGAGATATAAATATGGGTTTTATTTTAGAAAATAGTAAAATTATATATGGAGAAGAAGCTTATAAAATTATAAATAAAGCTAAATTAATTAATAATAAAAAATTGTTTGTATAAAGTTTATGATGTGTTATAATAGTGTAGAAAAAGAGGTGGTAGTATGAAAAAACCAGTAGTTGCGCTTGTTGGTAGACCAAATGTAGGTAAATCAACTATTTTTAATAGATTAGTTGGTAAAAAAATATCAATTATTGAAGATACTCCAGGAATAACGAGAGATAGAGTTTATGGTAATGTTAAATTTGAAGATTATTCCTTTCATTTAATTGATACGGGAGGTATTGATATAAGTGATGCATCTTTTAATGAAGAAATAAAGATTCAAGCTACTTTAGCAATTGATGAAGCTGATGTTATTCTTTTCGTTGTAGATGGTAAAGAAGGGATAACAACTAATGATTTAATAGTAAGAGATATGTTATTAAAATCTGGTAAAAAGGTTATTGTTGTTATAAACAAGGTAGATAGTAGTTTATCTCGTGATAATATATATGATTTTTATGAGCTTGGTTTTTCAGAGTATCTAACAGTTAGTGGAGAGCAAAATATTGGTATATATGAACTTTTAACTACAATTGTAAAAGATTTTCCAAAAATAGAAGAAGAGTATAAAGAAGGAATTATAAAATTCTCTGTAATAGGTAGACCTAATGTAGGTAAAAGTAGTTTGGTTAACGCTATATTAAATGAAGAAAGAGCAATTGTTTCTGCTGTTGCTGGAACAACTAGAGATGCAGTGGATACACCATTTACTTACCATGGAGAAGAGTATGTAGTTATTGATACAGCTGGAATGAGAAAACGTGGTAAAGTCTATGAAAATGTAGAAAAATATAGTTTACTTAGATCTTTAAAAGCAATAGATAGATCTGATGTTTGTTTACTTGTTATAAATGCTGAAGAGGGAATAATTGAACATGATAAGCATATTGCTGGATATGCAATAGAAGCAGGTAAGCCTGTTGTTATAGTAGTAAACAAGTGGGATACAATTGATAATAAAGATGGTGCGATAAAAGAATTTACAACTAAAATTAGAAATAATTTTCAATTTATGCCATATGCACCAATTGTTTTCTTGTCCGCACTTACTAAAAAAAGACTTCATACATTGATGCCTGAAGTATTAAAATGTTATCAAAACACAAATAAGAAAATAGGAACAAGTTTACTTAATGATGTTATAACTGATGCTTATGCATTAAATTTACCACCAACTTATAAGGGTAAACGCTTAAAAATATATTTTAGTAAACAAGTTTCAACGAAACCACCAACGTTTAATATTCAAGTTAATAGTAAAGGTTTAATACATTTCTCATATGAACGTTATTTAGAAAACAAAATAAGAGAAGCTTTTGATTTTGAAGGGACTCCAATTATTTTACAATTTAAAAATAAAGGAGAAGAAGAAATCTAGCTCTTTTTTTAACGAAAAAAAAGAAATACCATATAATAAGTTAGAGGTGTTTATATGGTAAATTTTTCAGATAGCTTTTTTAATAGAGTAGAAAAGAAGACTAAAGTAGGAAAAGATACAATCTTAAATTTAGCGGCTAAATTACAACAAAGTGATTTAAAAAATGAAGCTACATTAAGAGAGGTTATACAGGAGCTTGGTAAGATGACAGGTAAAGAAGTTTCAAAAGATAAAGAAGATAAAATTATTAAAGCAGTTGTCAATGACAAAGTTCCGAAAGACATAAATGGAATGTTTTAGTGACAAATTGGTGTAAACTTCAATAAATTCATTTCCGTAAAGTATAAATTGTGTTAAAATAATAATAGGTGGTAATATGGATAGAGAAATAAAGGTTAATGAATTTGTTTCTTCACTTGAAATGATGTCTTCAGAGTTACTAAAAATGGTGTATCAAGTTGAAAAGCCATGTTTAAGTGACTTAGTTAGTAGTATTACTAAGTATATGAATGAAAATTATCCACTTGTTGAATTTACAAATGATGAATTATTAAACGCTATTTATAAAGTGTATCAAAAGAAAGACATGAATTTAAAGAAGTCGATTGATACTAATATAGGTTTATTAAGATATAAATTAGAGGATGATAAAATTGATGTTAATCTTGCAATAGAAGAAGAGATTAACAAATACAAGACTATGTTTATGAGTGTAAATGCAGGAACGAATATAAATTATTTAGGTCTTGTTGATGAAATAACAGAGAATGTTATGGCTCTTTTAATAAGAAATAATCATTCAATATATTTTGCTAAAGATATCAACAAAGTAAGAGAACATATTTATGATTTAGTAAATAAAAATTTTTTTAGTACAATGGTTAAAGTAGGAGACACTTTACTAGATGATGGTATTATATCTTTAGAGCAAGATTTTGAATTAAAAAATAATCCAAAAATGAAAGAATTGAAATAATTCTTTTTTTTGAATACTTTTATATTGTTTTTCATATAGTTTAATGAATTAGATGAAAGTAGGGATTATATGGAAAAGATAGATATTATAAAAAGTATTACTGAAAGAACTGGTGGAGATTTATATTTAGGTGTAGTAGGGGCAGTAAGGACTGGTAAATCAACATTTATAAAAAAGTTTATCGAGAATTTAGTTGTACCTAATATTGAGGATGAATACGAGAAAAAGAGAGCTTTAGATGAAATACCTCAAAGTGCACAGGGAAGAACAATAATGACAACTGAACCAAAATTTGTTCCTAGTAATGCAGCAACTATTAAGGTAGACGATTTTACGGCTAGTGTACGCTTGGTTGATTGTGTTGGATACATTATCCCTGGTGCAAAAGGATATGAAGATGAAAATGGGCCTAGAATGGTAAAAACACCATGGTATGATGAAGAGATTCCTTTTATAGAAGCTGCTGAAATAGGAACAGAAAAAGTAATAAAAGATCATTCAAGTATAGGTATTGTTGTTACAACAGATGGATCTATTGGTGAAATAGAGAGAAGTGATTATGTTGAAGCAGAAGAAAGAATAGTAGGAGAATTAAAAGAAATAGGTAAACCATTTATTGTAATTTTGAATTCAACTCATCCTATGTTGCCAGAAACAGAACGCATGGCTGACAGCTTAAAAGAATCATATGGTGTACCAGTTCTTCCAATTAGTATTGAAAATATGTCTGAACGTGATATATATTCGATTTTAAAAGAAGCTTTATATGAATTCCCAGTTTTAGAAGTAAATGTTGATATGCCTGAATGGATAGCAACGTTAGATTCGGAAAACTGGCTTAAAAAAATATATATTGAAAAAATAAGAGAAAGCGTTATTGAGATTGATAAGCTTCGTGATATAGAACATATAACTAGTCATTTTAATGATTGTGAATATATAAGTAAGTCATATCTTTCTAATGTTGATACATCTTCAGGAGTAGTAACTGTTACTTTAGATGCACCAGATAACTTATACAACCAAGTTCTTAAAGATATTATTGGTGTAGAAGTAACTTCTAAATCTCAACTATTAAAACTATTCCAAGATTATAATGAAGCTAAAGTTGAGTATGATCAAATAAAAACGGCATTAAAAATGGTTAAAACAACAGGATATGGTGTTGCAAGTCCAACTCTTTCTGACATGAAATTAGATACACCAGAGATACTAAAACAAGGTAGTAGATATGGTATTAAATTAAAAGCAGTAGCGCCTTCTATACATATGATTAGAGTGGATGTTGAAAGTACTTTTGAACCAATAATTGGTTCAGAAATGCAAAGCAAAGAATTAATAAATTATATTATGAAAGATTATGACAATGATGCTGATAGTATCTGGAAAAGTGAAATATTTGGTCGTAGTTTAGATGTTATTGTAAAAGAAGGAATTCAAGCTAAACTTTCAATGCTACCAGAAAATGCTAGATTTAAATTACAACAAACATTATCAAAATTAGTAAATAAAGGTAATGGTAATTTATTTGCTATTGTGTTATAGGAAAAACCTATAACTTTTTTGTTAAAATAAGCAAAACATATTGCTTTTACTTAAAAAAAATGGTATTCTTTAATTGTAAGCAAGATAGAGCTTATAATATAGGAGGTCAAGAATATGTCAAAAACAGATTTAGTTAACTTCATTGCAGAAGAAACTGGATTATCAAAAGCTGATTCATCTCGTGCTTTAGAAGCTATGATGAACGGAGTTATCAAAGGATTAAAATCAGAAGGGAAAGTAACTTTAACAGGTTTCTGTACTTTTACTGCTAAGAAAAAAGCAGCTAAAGAAGGACGTAACCCTAGAACTGGCGAAACAGTTAAAATCCCAGCTAGAGTTGCAGCTACTATTAAAGCAGGATCTAAGTTAAAAGACGCTTTAAACTAAAAGGCTCATGCCTTTTTTTTATGGAAATTTCATGTATAATGCAAGTTTAGAAATATTAAAGAAAATAAATGATAATGGTTTTAAAGCATATGTGGTTGGTGGATATGTCAGAGATTTATATTTAAATAAAAGAAGTGTGGATGTTGATATATGTACTAATGCAACTCCTAAACAATTAAAAGAAATTTTTGGTAATTTAATGTTACCAAAAGAAAGTTATGGTTCAGTAACGATAAGATATAAAAAAATTAGATTTGAGGTTACTACTTTTAGAAAAGATATTAAGTATGAAAATCATAGGGCTCCAATTAAAATTAAGTATATAGATAGTTTAATTGATGATCTTAAAAGAAGAGATTTTACGATTAATACGTTGTGTATGGATGAATATGGCGAAATTATAGATTTACTAGGGGCTAGAGAGGATTTGGATAATAAGTTAATAAAAGTGGTAGGATCACCCAAAAAGAAGCTTAAAGAGGATGTTTTACGTATTTTAAGAGCTATTAGGTTTGCAACTACTTTAAATTTTACATTAGATGATAGTGTTAAAAAATTTATTAAAAAGTATGGATATCTTTTAGAGAGTCTTTCTTACGAAAGAAAAAAGGAAGAGTTAGAAAAAATATTTACTAACAAGAATGCTTCTTATGGTGTCAATTTAATGATGGAATTAGGAATTGATAAATATTTGGAATTACATAATTTAGATAAACTAGTTATAGTTCCATCTTTAATTGGAATATGGTCACAACTAGATGTTATAAATACGTATCCGTTTTCTAATGATGATAAAGTAACAATAAAGAAATTAAATGAATTACAAAATTTAGATTTATATGATTCTATGATTTTATATAAATATGGATTATATAACTGTTCAATTGCTGGTCAAATTAGAAATATTCCTAAGAAGTTAATTACAAAAAAATATAATGATTTAGTAATTCACAATATTAGTGATTTAAATATTAATGGAAAAGATATACAAGAAATATTAAATATAAAAGGAAAAGAAATAGGTAATATTTTACGCGATATAGAAGTTTTAGTTTTAAAAAAAGAATTAGAAAATGATTATGAAACTATAAAAAAATATATTGTGGAAAAATATTCTAATATACAAAATAATAAAAATGATATATAATTAAGTCAGGTGATTATATGGTGGAAAAGATAAAAAAAATTTTACAAAATAAAGATGTTATAATACCCGGAATATTATTTTATAATTATCGCAAATTAAATATGTCTGCGGATGAATTAATTGTTGTTTCGTATTTACTTAGTGTAGATTCTTCTTTTAATCCTAAGAAAATAAGTTCAGAGTTAAATCTCCCTTTGGGTGATTTAATGGATATGTTAGAGCATTTGAAGGAATTGGATCTTGTAAAGATAGAATTAAAAAAAGTTGATAATGTGCGTAAAGAAGTAATTGATACTGATGGTTTATACAATAAATTAGTTGGATTAATTATTAATGATTCTCCTAAAGAAAATACGAACCAAATATATGATGTGTTTGAGAAAGAATTTGGACGTACTTTATCTCCAATAGAATATGAAATAATTAATGCATGGCAAGATAGCAATATAAATGAAGAAACTATTATTTTGGCATTAAAAGAGGCTGTTTATAATGGAGTTACTAATTTAAGGTATATTGATAAAATATTAAATGAATGGGGTAAGAAAGGAATTAAAACACAAGAGGATTTAGATAATAGCAGGCATGTTTTTAAACCAAAGCAAGAAATACCTGATGATGATTATGATTGGTTAACTGATGAAGAGTAAAGAAATAATAAAGTATTTAGATACTATTATTCCAAATCCTAAATGTGAATTAGAGTATAATAAAGATTATGAATTACTAATTGCGACGATGTTAAGTGCTCAAACAACTGATAAAAGAGTTAATGAAGTAACTAGCGTTTTATTTAAAAAATATCCTTCTTTAGAGGCATTAAAAAAAGCTGATATAGAAGATATTAAGAAGATTATAAAACCAATAGGTACTTATAATAAAAAAGCTTTAAATATTAAAAGTATTGCTAATGCTTTGATGGAAAATGGTAATGGTGTTGTTCCTAATAATCGGGAATTTTTAGAAAGCTTAGATGGGGTAGGAAGAAAAACAACAAATGTTGTTCTTAGTAATATTTATAATGTTCCTTGTATTGCGGTAGATACGCATGTAAGTAGAGTTTCTAAAAGGTTAGGTATTGCAAAAATTGATGATGATGTGAGTAATATAGAAAAGAAGTTGAATAAAGCTTTTAGAAATGAGAATTTATGTCGCTTACATCATCAATTAGTTTTATTTGGCAGATATTATTGCAAGGCTGTAAAGCCAAAATGTGAGAATTGTGAATTAAAAAAATATTGCAAAAAAAACAGTTAGGATTTTTAACTGTTTTTTATTTGGACTGTTTTAGTTAATGTATCTACAAAACCATTATAAGATATTTTATAAGTAATTATATATGTTCCTTCTATTGAAGTATCAATAGTGTCGCTTGGTCCAGTTATTGTCTTGGTTATTGTAGCTTTGTCGGTAACATCTATAGAATTTTCTAAAACAATAACTGGTTTATTTAAATCTGTAAATGGAGTACCAATTGATAAAATTGTTGTTGAATCACCATTTAATTGAGCTGAAATAATTGAACTTGATCCAGTTGTAGAAATAGTTGTTTCAGCTCCATCACTAGCATTATTTTTGAATATTGTGTAAGTAGTTTTTACAACATAAGTTGTTGATGAATCTGTTGTTATGTCTTCGTATGAAGTACTAACAGTATTTCCTAAAAGCTTTAGACTACCATCACTTTGTTTTTTATAAATATTGTAACTGATTTTACCGATGTAGTTATTATTATAATTGATTCTAGAACTGATAAATGAATTTAGAGCTTTTTCATTTGTAAATATTTTTGAAAATTCATTTCTAAGTGCAGTTTCATCAATAGCGTCTGATTTAACTTCATTCCAAGTTAATGTAACTTTACTACCATTTGCGGTAGCTTTTAAATTAGTTACATTGTTTAATTTTGAAAATCTTTGTGATACATCAGTTGGTTCAGTTCCAGCTTTAAACAATTCTTTTCTTTTAAGATTATCTGGTGTATATTCACTTGCAAGTAAAGGTGTAGATGTTTCAGTTTCTATTTCAACTTCTACAACACTGCTTGGCATTGTAAATGAACTAGTTCCAGATAAAACACCTTTGCTAACAGCTTTAAATAATCTAATATTTTGATAAGATGATAATCTATTAACATAATCTTTATTAATTTTATCATATCCATACCACATAGCAATAGCATAGTCTCTAGAGTATCCAGCAACCCAAAGGTCATTAACAGCATTAGCAGGTAACTTATGAGCTTTTTTAGTTTCTGAACTAAAATTAGATGTACCAGTTTTGATAGCGTATGATATACCATTTACTTTACTACTACCCATGTTAGCTACTGCTGTATCAGTTAAAATACTTGTAATCATATAAGCAGTTGAATCTGACATAGCTTTTTGTGTTTTTGGAGTAACATTAAATATTTTATCACTATCTTTATATATTATTTTTGTGAATGTATAAGGTTCAATGTAAGTTCCTCCGTTGGCAAATGCTCCATAAGCGGCAACTAGAGTTAAAGGAGATTCTCCATTATATCCACCAATAGAGTGGGCTTCATGAATAATACCACCACTACCTTCAGGACTTAATCCTAGGTTGGTAACAAATTCTTTTATTTTATTATTATTGACAGCTTTAAATGTTTTTAAGGCTGGAACGTTTCTTGAAAGACTTAGAGCTTTTCTAACGTCCATATATCCATTATATTTTCCATCCCAGTTGTTAAGATTTCCCCCTGTACTATAAGAATATTCTTCATCTGGAACAGGTGTAGCTGGAGACCAGTTATTATATTCAAACGCTGGACCGTAATCATATAATGGTTTTGCTGTAGAACCAATTTGATTTTTAATCATTGTGGCATAGTTATATGTACCAACTGCATTTTTATCACGACCGGCACCAACGGCAACTACTGCACCAGTGTTAGTGTCAGTAACAACAATACCTGCTTCTACAACATCGTTTTCCCATTTATAACCAGAGTTATCACCATTCATAAGATCATCAAGATATTGTTGCTTTGTACGATCCATAGTTGTATATATTTCCATTGGTATTTCATAAGGATTTTGTTCAGTACCAGTCTCGGCTTTTGTTCTTTTCTTTACCTCTTCAACAACAGTATCGATAAAACTTTGATATGCATAATTTTTTGATGAAGAAGATTTATCGATTTTCTTAACAGTATCTTCCACAGTTAAATCTTTAGCAGCATTGTATTCTTCTTCATTGATATATCCGTGTCTTAACATTAAAGATAAAACTACTTTTCTTCTTGCTTCAGTATTGTCAGGATATAAATAAGGGTCATATGCATTTCCACCCTTAAATAGTCCAGCAATTATAGCGGCTTCTGATAAATTTAACTCAGATACACTTTTTCCAAAATAGTTTCTAGATGCTTGTTCAACACCATATGCACCACCACCCATATAGTAGGAGTTAACGTAGAATTCTAAAATTTCTTCTTTTGTGTATGCTTTTTCAATTTTAAATACAGCCAGGTAAATATCTGTAAATTTTCTTTTTATACCTTCCCAACCATTTGAAACAGGAGATGTATAAGCATTTTTGGCAACTTGCATTGTTATGGTAGAAGCACCACCGCCTCCGCGTCCAAGAAGTTGAGTTGCTGATGCTTTTAAGAAACGTGGTAAGTCGATCCCATTATGTGTATAAAATCTTGAATCCTCAGTAGCAATAATTGCATCTATTAAAACTTGAGGTATTTGATCATAAGTTATTTTTATTCTTTGTTCTGCACCTAGTTTGGCATATACTTCACCATCTTTATCATATAAAATGCTTGATTCTTTTGTATAAAGATTTTCAGGATTAAATTCAGGTGCCTCTTTTACTATTATAATAGCAAAAATGATACTTCCAACTAGTCCAATAATACATAATACTAAGAATAGTATTAGCATGAATTTTTTCTTTTTTCTTACCTGGATAGCAGTTCCTTTATTCAAAAACCAATGTATTCCTAAAAGAATAATATCAAGTATTATAAATAGGACCACACTGAATAAAAATCCAAATAGATATGTTCCTAAAGCAACACCTATAATACTTAATAATATTATAAAAAAGTTAAATTTACTTTTAAATAACCATTTCTTTATTCCATTTATATTAAATTTTATTTTATTTTTTCTTTTTTTCATATATTATCTCCTTTTAAAAAATAATTATCGATGATTTCTATATAATCTACACGAGGATTATATTTATCTTTAATAAGATATCCATGTTTTTTTAGTTGGTCTAGTGATATTGATTTTTTTCCATTACTTACGCATTTTTCAAAATCTTCATAAGATATAAAATAAGTAAGATTTAATTTAGTAAATCTTATTATTAAAAAAGCAATACCACCATGATTTTCAACTTTTTTCAAGTGTTCTATTTGGTGAGGATGAATATTTTTTAGAGGAAAACTAGTAGAACTTGTGGTTTCTTTAGCTTCAAAGTCTATATATTTTCCTTTATATATACCGTTGTAATCAGTGGTTGATGGAGTTTTAAAAAAAGCTTTTGTAATAACTGCATCTGTTCTAGAATGATACTCAACATTGGATATTGTAATAGGTGTTGGTTTTTTATGTATAACAGCAATATCATTTACCAAATAATAATTGTTAGTTTCATTTAAGTCATTTTCTAAATTCATTCCACGATTACCATAAGATATATTATTTTTTATAACTTGTTTAATACCTTTTGGATAATTCATTTTATCACCATAATAATTATACTATAATTTCAAAAATATAGCTACAATAAAATTATGAGTCTAATATTTTCTAGTTTTGTCGAATTACACCAAAATGATAATAATTTGTGTTAAATTAAAATTGAGGTGATAACAATGAATCATCATGTTGATAGAATTTTTAATGAAATGATAGATGATGTGCGTTATATAAAAATATATTCTCCATTTTTAATAAATACAAAAAGTATTAATAATATTGCTAAAAAATAGTTTTTTTGCTATACTTAAATTAGTTTTATAGGAGGATTTATGGATAAGAAAAAACTAATTTATATTTTGAGTGGAATTATGGGAGGAATAATTCTTATAATAGTTATTATTTTTATTATTATGGGTGTATTAAATAAGAAAGTTTCTTATGAAAATATTGAAAAACGACTAAAAACAGCAGCCATAAATTATTTAAATACGAATGAAAAATTATTACCAAAAGAAGAATCTGGAAGTATAACAATTGATGCGGATACCTTAGAAAGTGGAAAATATATAAAATCAATTTCTAAGATGGTAAAAGAGGGAGTTAGTTGTTCTGCTAAAGTAATTGTTACTAAGAATGGTAGTAATTATCTATATTCACCAATTTTAAATTGTGGAGAAGCTTATAAAACTGAAAAGTTCTCCACTAAGTTATTAAGTGATAATGCAACTAAAGAATCTGGTGATGGTCTTTATGCCGAAGGGGAAAATTATCGTTTTAAAGGTGAATATGTTGATAATTATGTTTCTTTAGATGGTAAATTATGGAGAATAATAGATATTGATAAAGATGGTTATGCTCGTATTATATTTGTTGACAAAGAAAGTGAAGAAACTTATGTTTGGGATGATAGATATAATATTGAAGTAGATAGTTATTATGGCATTAATAATTACCCAGTAAGTAGAATTAAAGAAACATTGAAGGGCTTAGAAGCAAGCAATAAATTTATATCTAGTTCTGTTGCTAATCTAGCTTATCATTCTATTTGTATAGGAAAAAGAAGTTCGTCTAATTTAAGTCTTAATAATAATGAAGAATGTGAAACAGTTGCTAATGATCAATTGTTCTCACTTCCTTATGCAAATGATTATGTAGCCGCAAGTATTGATGTAAATTGTAAAACAATTGAAGATGAATCTTGTGAAAATTATAATTATTTAATGGCAATGTCACTAGCAAGTTATACTATGACAGGTGTTAAAGAAAAAAGTCAGAAAGTTTATTTTATAACTAGCGGTGGAGTTGCCAAAATAGATGCTCATAACGATAAAAAGATTCGTGTAACAGCGTATATAAGCAATAATGCTTTATATGCTGGTGGTAATGGAACAAAAGCAAAGCCTTATACGTTGAAATAGTAATGGCATTAATTGTCAGTGTTATACATTGACAATTAATGTTTTTTTTGAGATAATTATGTCGGATAAAAAGTGAGGTGTTATTATGTATCAAGAAAGGATTTTGTTAACGGTTCAAGATATATTAGATAAAGAATTTAAAATTGACACAAGAGGATATAGACCTCAAGAAGTTGATAAATTTTTAGATGTCATTATTAGAGACTATGAAGAAATGTCTTCTGTTATTAAGGAGTTAGAAACAGAAAAGAAAGCATTAGTTGAAGATAATATAAGATTAAAACAAGAAATTAGAAATATGTCTACAAGATTAGATGTGCTAAAAGATAATGAATTTAATGAATCTAATGGTACTAATAACGCAGATGTATTAAGAAGATTATCCAATTTAGAAAAAATAATTTATGGAAGAGAATAAATCTTGACAAACGCTGCTATATAATATGGTAGAGGAAAGTCCATGCTCACACTGTCTGTGATGATAGTAGTGTTCGTGCATTGGGAAAAAATAACCAATGGTAGTTTTTACTAACGGCGTCGAGGTAACCTAAGTCTTATGATATGGTTATGGTAGATATAAAGTGCCAAAGAGACGATTAATCCAGAAATGGAGGAAGTGGAACGTGGTAAACCCCGCGAGTGAGAAACCCAAATTTTGGTAGGGGAACCCGATTGAGGAGAAACGAATCCTCTAGGGATCAATTATTTGATAGATAAATGTTTGTCGCTTTTTTAAAGTACAGAACATGGCTTATAAGATTTATTTTTTTTATTTATAAAGAAAGTGAGATAATATGAAAGAAATTGGTGAAAAGTTAAAAGACGCTCGTGAAGCAATGGGAATTTCTATTTCTGAAGCTGCAGAAGATCTTAAACTCGAGGTTTCACAAATTGAAAATTTAGAAAAAGGGGATATGGAAAATTTTAAGGATATTTATTATTTAAAATATCTGATTCGTGATTATTCTAAATATTTAGGTTTAAATAAAGAAGATTTAGTTAATGAATTTAATGAATATCTTTTTGATTATACTTCTAAAATTTCATTAGAAGATATAAAACAAGCCCAAACTATTATTAAAAATGATGATGATAAAATTAAGTCCCCATACACAATAGAGCATAAAAAAAGACCACCTTTTTTAATGTTTACAGTGTATGCTTTAGCAATAATTGTATTGGTTGTTATATTAGTATTTGTTATTAAAGAAATAACAAAAAACGATGATAATAATGAAGAATCAATAGTTATGAGTTATAGAATAAATTAGGAGGTTGATTATGAATTTACCAAATAGAATAAGTTTAATGAGAATTTTTTTGGCGGTTATTATTGTTGGAATTTTGATATTTCCATTTGACGCTACTGGCATTATAACTTATAAAATTTTTGTCAACGAATCTATTGTTATTGATATAAAATATATAATTGTAGGAGTTTTATTTATCATTGCTTCTCTTACTGACATGTTAGATGGACGTATAGCACGAAAATATAATATGGTTACTGATTTAGGTAAAATGCTTGATTCCATAGCTGATAAAATATTAGTTAATTCTATTTTAATCATTTTAGCTACAGGAGGATTTATTCATTCAATAATTCCTGTAATTATTGTTTCCACAGATACAATAATTGAGCTTATTAAAATGATTTCTGCAGGCAAAGGAAAAGTAAGTATTCCAACGAAATTAGTTAAAGCCAAAAATATTTTTATTATAATAGGTATTTCCTTAACTTTATTTTATAACTTACCATTCGAATTAATCAATTTAAGAATAGCTGAAATATTTTTAATTATAACATGTATTTTATCAATTATATCAGCAACAGAACATTATAAATTAAATAAAAATTTAATTTTGAAAGATTAAAACATACAGATTTGTGTGTTTTTCTTTTAGCAAATTTTCAATATTCTATATTTTAAAAAAGCAAATTTTAAAAATTGTCAAACAAATGTTCGATTTAGGTATTGACAAATCAAATTAAATATTATAAAATTAATTTGTAATTGATAGGAGGAAATAAATAATGGCAAAAACATCAGGAGATAAAACTTTAGATCAAGTACTAATGGATATCGAAAAACAATTTGGTAAAGGAGCTGTTATGAAACTTGGTGATAATGAACATCGTGAAATAGATGTAGTATCAAGTGGCTCTATAAGTCTTGATGTAGCTTTAGGTATTGGTGGATATCCTAAAGGAAGAATTATAGAAATATTCGGACCTGAATCAAGTGGTAAAACAACTTTCGCTTTACATGCAATAGCTGAGATACAAAAAAAGGGTGGGAGAGCAGCTTTTATTGATGCCGAACATGCTTTAGACCCTCAATATGCTGCCAAGATCGGTGTTAATATTAATGATTTATTATTATCTCAGCCAGATAATGGAGAACAAGCTTTAGAAATATGTGAGGCTTTGGTTAGAAGTGGAGCAATAGGAATTATTGTTATTGATTCAGTTGCAGCTTTAGTACCACAGGCAGAAATTGAAGGTGAAATGGGTGATTCTCACGTTGGTCTTCAAGCACGCTTGATGAGTCAAGCTTTACGTAAATTATCGGGTATTATTAATAAGACTAATACAGTATGTATTTTTATTAACCAATTACGTGAAAAAGTTGGTGTTATGTTTGGAAATCCAGAAGTTACTCCAGGCGGAAGAGCACTTAAGTTTTATTCATCTATTCGTTTAGAAATAAGAAAAGGAGAACAGATTAAATTAGGAAATGACATTGTAGGAAATAAAACAAATGTTAAAGTTGTAAAAAATAAAATGGCCCCACCATTCAAAACTTGTACTTTAGAAATTGCTTATGGTGAAGGAATTTCTAAAACTGGAGAAGTAGTTGATCTTGCGACTGACGCTAATATAATAGAAAAAAGTGGTGCATGGTATTCTTATAATGGCGAAAAAATTGGTCAAGGAAGAGAAAATGTTAAGGAGCTTTTAAAAAATAATAAAAAATTATATGATGAACTTGATAAAAAAGTTCGTGATTACTATGATTTAAATAATAAAAAAGTTCAAGAAGAAATAATTGAGAAGAAATAAGTTTACTAAAACTTATTTTTTTGTTATACTTTAATTGGTGGTATTGTATGAAAAAAAGGTGTAAAGTTTGTTTTTTATTTATATTTTTATTATTAATTCCTATTAATATATTTGCTAAAAATAAAGAATTATTTTCGTGTAATTATAATGTTAAATATATTAACAATGATGAAACCTTTCCTCTTAAAGTTACTGTGTTTGATAATAATACAGTAAAATTTGAAAACAATGGTAAAGAAATTAAGAATATGTCGTCTATTTTTGATAAACAAGGCAACCAAATTGGAGCAAGACAATTAGTATTCAAAGAAGATAGTTTTTTGAAAGTTGCTATGCCTAAATCATCAGAATGTGGGTGTCCACAATTACAAATACAAGATAATGGCGATGTGATGTTATATTTAAATTTTTTAAGTAATAAAAGAGATGGAGATACAGTAAATGTTAATGGACCAAATATATATTATACTGACGGAGTAAGCCCAATATATACAAAAGAAGGAAAAAGCAAATGTGAGAGTAGTATATATCCGGAAGAGGAAAAAAAATGTAAAATATCTATTCCTAAAGGCGATGGTAATAAATTTAAAACAGACTTAACTCTTTCAATGGATAAAAAAAACAAAAAAAAGTTTTGCATAAAGGTTGATGGCAGAAGTGAAGCTTGTCAAGAAGTTAGCGGTGCGGAAGAAGAGGCATTGTTTTATCAAGATAATAAAAGTATTTATTTTTATATAAAAAAAAGCCAAGTCAATAAAATTTGGGTTCAAGATGATAAAATGATAAACGAAGGGGTCTTTGATTGCCCTAAAGAACTTTTTTTATACCAACATAAGATGTCGGATGCTAATTTACAAAAATTTTATATTACTACCGATAAAGATGAAGCTAAAAAAGAAAGTTTAACAAATAATGCTTCTTCATCTTTAGATAATAATAAAAATAACGATGACAATGATATTCCAGGTACAGAGGTAACTGGATGTGAAGTAGTTCCAAAGGAAGTTCAAAAATGGATAAGAATATCACTAAATTTTGTGAAATATATAGCACTAATATTAGTAATAGTACTAGGAACAATAGACTTTAT
>CAKPHO010000006.1 GCA_934162195.1 uncultured Bacilli bacterium | reverse complement strand
TTAGCATTTATTACTTAAACTCGAAAAGTTCGAGTTTCCTATCAATCTGGAGCGGGTGATGGGAATCGGACCCACGTTATCAGCTTGGAAGGCTGGAGTTCTACCATTGAACTACACCCGCAAAATCAAGTAGGCAATATTAATTATACTCTAATTTAGTTATATGTCAATAGCTATTATTAATTTTTGATTAAAAAAGTTGATTTTTGCGGATTACTTCCGCTAATAATCTAATTAACAACTAATAAATACCTACCTTTCGTGCAGCCTTTTTCTTTCTTTAACATTTACAAGAGAAGCTTTTTTTACAATATTACCACCATATTTATTTTTTAATCCATCTATTGTTTTGTCTAACACTCCGTCATTTTCATAATTGTCAATGTTTTCAAATAAAGAAACTTGATGATCACAAGTGTCAACAAAATTACTTAGTTGGACTCCAATAAGCCTCACCGGTTCCATATTTTCAATACTATTTAAAATTTGTATAGCCATATTATAAACTTCTTCAGTACTATTTGTGGGGTTATTTAATTTTTTCTGACGTGTTTTTCTAACAAAATATTTATCTTTAAAAACTACCGCTACCACATAAGCATATTTATCAATGTTTCTGAGGCGACGAGCCACTTTATCAGATATGTAAAGAAGATATTGCTTAAGTTCATCTTTATTAGAAATATCATGCTCTAGTGTTATTTCATTTCCTATACTTTTAACTTCATCTCTTTCACTTTCTACCCTACTATCATCTATTCCTTTGGCACTATTAATCATAATAATAGCTTGATTTTTAAAATATTTATATAAATAATTTGGATCAGTTAGAGCTAAATCTTTTATTGTTTTAATTCCTAAATTTTCTAATTTTTCAGCACTTCTTTTACCTATACCAAACAAATCACCAATTGGTAAAGGCCACATTTTTTCTTTTACTTCTTCACTATACAAAGTGTGAATTTTAAAAGGTTTTTCAAAATCAGATGCCATTTTAGCGCATAATTTATTATTAGCAATCCCAATATTAACTGTAAATTTTAAATCATCATATATTTCTTTTTGAATTTTTTTAGCAAATTCTAATTCATTTCCATATATATTTTTAACTGGTTTATAATCTAAATAACATTCATCTATAGATGCAACTTCTATATCAGGAGTATATTTACTAAGTAATTCAAATAACTTATTAGACATTTCTGAATAAAAAAGATAATTAGGTGGATAGCATTTTAAAGCAGGACATTTTTTTCTAGCGCTATATAATGTTTCTGACGTATATATCCCCATTTTTTTTGCAGAAATAGATTTAGCTAAAACTATACCATTTCTAGTCTTTTCATCTCCGCCTATTACTGCATAACTATTACGAATATCATACTTATAACCTTTATTTAATAAATCTATTGCTGTCCATGAAAGAAAAGCATTATTAACATCTATATGCATAATTATCCTATTCATAATATCACCACTTAACATACTAAATTAATTATATATTGACAATAATTCAAAGTCAATACATCTGTTCGGATTAAGTATAAAAAAAGGATGCTTAACATCCTTAAAAATTCAAATCATAGTCTTCTACATCATCAGGATAATTGTCATCATATGAATTATCATAAAAATCATAATTCACATCTTCTTCAATATTACCATAATTGTTTTCTATTTTGTCCATCGCCTTAATTATTTTTTGAACCCCTGCATTTTGAAATAGTTTATTCATTATTTCTATAGTTTGTTCTTCTGTCAACTCATTAATATTCACACTATCAGAAACATCTTTTAAAACTACTTCTTTATCATATTCATATCCATATTTTATATCTAATAAAATATTCTGATTTTCGATGTTAGTACTCAATTTTAAATTTAGTGTATTCCCTTCTTTTGTTATATTAACATTTAAAATAAATTCTTCTTTATCCATAGTTACAAATCTAACGATATAATTATTATCATCGTTTTTTGTTAACGAAAAATCTAACGAGTCACTTCCTTCAGATATGATCATTTCAATTTTAACCAATTCATTAAATAATCCTTTTGTATATAAACTAACTTCTCCAGCATTTTCAGCTAAATCTTCACCATCAATACTATTAATCGCTGTCTCTAAGTTATCTTTTACTGTAGCTTCATCATTATTATTTATTTTTGCATAGCTATTTAAAAATTTGTCATCATTTTTTAATATTTTTAAAAATTCTTTAGTAAATTCTGTCATATTTTCTTTTGTCAACTTCAAAGTATTCTTAGTCACATTTTCTTTTTTACCATTTATTTCCAATTCTACTTTTGAAGTTTCAAAAAATTTAGATTTTAAAGATTTAGTTAAAGCTTTTTTAACTTCCGTAATTAAAATCTTATGATCTTCCGTAATTTGTATTGTCTCAAAATAATCATCCGTTTTTTCTGCACTCTCAATAGAAATATATTTATCAAATACATCATTTAACAATACATAAGCATTTCCTTTTTGATATTGAACCTCTGCATCTAATAATTTGTCATTAGCATATGAACTATTAAAATTAACTAAAAATAATTTATTGATATAATCAATATTAACATTACCTTTTAATGATAAATTATTTACAATATCAGTTAATTCTTTATTTTTTTCATTACCATCAACCTTTAATTCTAATTCAAAATTAGTTGCTAAAGTTTTTACATCTTCCTTTAAATTTACTTCAATATTTTTGTATAAATTATTAATTGAACGAACAAATATTGATTTAGGACTTTTTGCAACAAAATAACTAACCCCTGATAAAACAATTAAAAACACTACCACAGCTGCTATTACAAATACTGATGATTTACTTTTTGTATTTTTAGTATAACTTGCTTTTGGCACTGATTCTTGACTATTTTCTTCAATATTTTGTTTAAATGTTTCTTCTATTTCTTGATCATTATCAGGAATATCAACAACTTTCTCCTTATTTTCTCCATCAAATAAAAGCAAATTACTCTGCTTTAATTCTTCAATTGAAGTCCCGCATCCAGGGCAATTCAATTGATCTTCTGTAATACTATTATTACATTTTAAACACTTCATCTTACCTTCTCCTTACTTTATTTATATTTTTATCATATCATAAAATATGACAAAAAAACAACTATATAGTTGTTTTTTTATCCAATAATCGCTAACATTATTAATGCAAATAATATTATAAGTACAAATACTTGTAGTAAGAATTTCCAAATATATTTAAACCATTCTTTATATGAAACATCCATATATTTCAACCCTGCTATCAAAGTAATACTTACTGGTAATATTAACATAGCTAAACCATAAGTACCATTTAAGATAACTGAAATAAGAGGATATAAATTTGCGTCATATGTAGATAATGATCCATAAATTCCATTTACCATATAAGGAAAATCATTAAAGAAATAACTACTTACTAATCCAACCAAGGTAACAACCAAAGCATTGAATTTTTCTGTTAATCCTAATAAGAAATTAACTATTGTTGAACTAATATTAGTATTTGAATTTACCATTACAGCAAATATAACTGATGCAAACATAACATAAATGGATGGTAATAACATTTTCTTAGCTCCATTTTTGTATGAATCTATGAAATCGTTAAACTTAATTCCATATACCCAACCAATTAATAGCGTTGCAATAATTATAATAGCAGCTAAATCATAATTTCCAAAAGATCCTATTTGTGGAAGCTCACCAAATATTTTTGCAAATATTGCAACTCCCCCAACTTCTACGGACATAATAGATTCATATATTTTCTTAAAGATTTCTATTTCAAACGTATAATACCAATTAAACATTCCCATTAAAATAATAATAGCTAATAATGAGAACATAATAGCAAGGGGAACTGCGTTTTTCTTTTCTTCCTTGTTACCATCATATAAAGGTATCTCCACTTTTTTTACTTTTTCAGAAACTTTCTCTAAGACTTCTTCAACTTTCTTCTTACCTTTCTTAGGTTTTACTTCTTCTACAAATTCTTTCTTTGCACTTGCTTTTTCTTTCCCTAAAATAAAGAAAATATATAGCGCAACCACAATTACAAATAATGCCACTTTATAAAGAATACCATTATTTGCATTCATCGAAAAGAAACTCTTAAATACAACAGCGGTTCCATATGTTGATCCAATAATACCAACTAAGATAGACCCTAATGTTGCAGCTAATGATGTAATTTTGTCATAACCTAAAGTCATTAGTATTGCTATTACAAATGGCACAAAAACAAATAGTGCGATTTGTGAACCAACTAATGAGGATAATAAAGCAAAAGCAATTATAGTAATAATTAAAAATAATGTTTTTTTACTTTTAAATTTATCACTAATTCCATCAACTAGCTTTGAATAAACACCTGTCTTATTCAAAATTCCATATAATCCACCAATAGCCAAAAATACAACAATATATTGTACAAATATACCAAAACTATATAATGGATCAACGAATAGTCCATACAGTCCTACTGGATTTGTTGTAGATGCTGTATATGTTGAATTACTGAAGCTTCCTGCTGGAATAATCCAAGACAATATAGCAAATACTAAAAATGAAATTCCTAGAACTTTTAAAAGTTCATACTTACTACTTTTTTCTTTCTTCATATTTTCTAACCTCCATGTTAATTATAACACTTAACTATTTTAATATAAAGTTTTTTCATTATTTTTTCACAAAAAAAGCATAAAATTATGCTTTTTTTGCAACTTCGCATCTATTTTCATTCATTCTTGTACGAAGTTTTTTTAAAATCTTCTTTTCGCAACGTGATACTTGAACTTGATTTATTCCTAAACTATTAGCAATTTCGCTTTGAGTTCTATCGTTTAGATAATGGTCAATTATAATTTGATATTCATTTTTACTCAATTTAGATAATTCATTTTTTAAAGTTAATAAAGTATCTAAATCCATTGTTTCAATATTTGGAATAGTATCATAAAGAGTTAAACCTTTACTATCACTTACTATCACTTGATCTAAACTTTGTAAAACATTATTTGTGCATAATGCTTCACTAATGTAGTATTCATCTATTCCTAAATACTCAGATAGTTCTTTATAAGTAGGATTTCTCATTAATTTTTGAGACAGTATTAAATTAGCTCTTTCAATTTTTAAATTCAGCTTACTAATATCTCTGCTTATCTTTATACCCTTGTCCTCTCTTACATACTTTTTTATTTCTCCTAAAATGTACGGATAAGCATAAGTAGAAAACTTGGTCCCAAATTCTTCTTTATAATTTTGATAAGCTTTTATAAGACCAATACATCCTACTTGAAATAAATCTTCTTTATTAAGATAATTACTAAAATAATGCGTTATACGGTAAATTAAATTTTCATTATCATTAATCAACTTCGATAATTCTTCATTCATATCTTCTCCTTATAATTTTATAATATTAAAAGCACTCAACTCATCACTAGTTTCAATCATATATTTTAATAATCTAGTATTATTAATTCTATATCTAACTAAAGAATTATCTATTCCGCATATTAAGCTTTTTCCCTTATTGTTATGACAAATTTCATAATTATAAAGTAAATTATTTATTCCCTTTATATCAATAGATTCTAATTCTTTCAAATTAAAAACTACATTTCTTATCCCATTATCCTTTATCATATCAGTAATCTCATTTTGAAGCTTACCAACTGTATTTTTGTTTAATACTCCACCTAATCTAATAAACAAAATACCTTTTCTAATCTCATAATTTATATCAAGCAATCTATCACCTCGCTATTATAATTTAGCACAATAAATTTCAATTTTATACAAATTCGACAAAACTAGAATTTGTTTTTATTTTTTCTTTTTCTTAAAATCATAATCAGTATAATTAGTAATAAAAGTATTAAAAATAACAACCATAAATACCAACTTAATCCTAATTCAAAACTGTTGTTATTTACTTTTAATAGTGATGAATTAAGATAATCATAAGCTTGATTGCTAAGTTTTAATTTTTTTTCATTATCATCATTCTTTAATGTTACTTTTTCTAATTCTTTTTTACAACTATTTTCTTCTATAACTTCATCAGAACTTCTATCTTCAACTTTTTCTTCTAACAAATTATCATATTTTTTTTCTAATTCTTTATAATCATCAATTAATTTTTCATCTTTACTATTTTTTTCATTTTCTTTTATATTTATTAAAACAGAAATATCCTTTGTTAAAAAATAAGTTTTTACTTTAACATTATATAAACCATTTTTTGTATAATCTATATTACCTTCTACTTCGTAGTCTACTGTTGAAGTAATAAAATTATCTAAATACTCATCATTTTTATTTATTTCTATATATTTACTAAATTCTATCTTATCTCGATTTCTATAACGATAATAATCTAAAAAGTTATTTATATCTTTATCATAACCATTTTTTTCTTTGAAATAGCCATCTATATATTCCTTATCACAACTATAAAAATAATATAATTTATCTTTATAGCGATAAGAAACAAGTTCTTCTTTATAATCATCTTTCCTTAAAAATGGTAATTCATCATAATATACTCCATCTTCATATATTGGCTTAACTTTAGAAAAATCATAAATACTAATATCTATAGAATTATTACTACTGCCTTCAAAGGTATATCTATAAAAAAGTGATTCTTCATTACTATTTTCTTTTGGGGCTGTTACCCAAAAATTTATAGAATTTATATTTTTTATATTTGGCGATTTTACAATAATTTTTAAATTATCAAAATAATAGAAATTATCCAGTTCTAGCATTAAAACTCCCGATTTGTTTTTAAGCTTATATTTTTCAGAGCAATCACCGCAAGTAGATTTAAAACTAACTTTTTTTCCATCATTAAATATATCTATTTGGTTTAAATCAACTTCATCAGTTTTAAAATCTCCACTAACTATATAAAGTGTTTTAATAGGTTTAATTCTTTTAACAAAATATTTTATTTTTGTTTCTATAACTCTGTCTGTAATTTTTTCTGGACTACTTTCTTGCCAATCACTATAATCACTATACTTATAATTATCTTTGTTAAGATTATCATATTTTTTTATTCCTTCATCATAATTGAGATACTCACCCCTTTCTTTACTCTTAAACCACTTATACCGTCTTTCTACCTCTACATCCATAAGTTCTGTTTTACTATAATTATCTTTAGAATATTCACTCCATTCACCATAATTAGAATAATAAATACTATTTTCCAAAGCTCTAACTCCACTAAAATCACACAATAATAAAATGCTCAAAACATACATTATTTTTTTCATTTTTTCCTCCTTTCACTTCTAATATTCCACAAAACTTTTGTATTTCCTTTTTTTTTGAAAAAAATAATGGACAAAATAAATAATTTCTTTTTATACATATATTTTATTGAGGTGTAAAAATGTTACTTAAGCTACTAAAAAAAATATTTTCAAACCTATATCTTTTTTCCGCTGCCTACTCAAACAATTTATTTCCAGATCCCCTTTCACACGAAGAAGAAGAAAAATATATAGAACAGGCTAAAATTGGAGATGAAAATGCTAGAAACAAATTAATTGAACACAACCTAAGATTAGTCGCACACATTGTAAAAAAATATGATAACAAAAAAGATGATATTGATGACTTAATTAGTATTGGAACTATTGGCCTTATTAAAGGAATAGATTCTTATTCTTATAAACACGGAACAAGACTAACAACCTATTGTGCAAGATGCATTGAAAACGAAATTTTAATGTACTATCGTAACAACAAAAAAAACAGTAAAAATATAAGTTTAAATGAATCTATTGGTTTTGACAAAGAAGGAAATGAAATTACTTTTTTAGATATTCTAAAAACACCTAAACCAGATTTTGCTATGGATATTCATAACAAAGATAATATAGGATTACTAAAGAAATATTTTAATGTTTTAACTGAACAAGAAAAAGAAATAGTTATTAAACGTTATGGATTAAATAATCAAGATGAAGTTACTCAAAAAGAGATTGCCAAAGAATTAAAAATTTCTAGAAGCTATGTTTCTAGAATTGAAAAAAGAGCATTAACAAAAATGTTGAGAGAATTCATAAAAAATAAGAACCATACAGAATGATTCTTATTTTTTATATACCTTTTCTCTATCAAAGGATTTCATATATTGTTTTAAAAACATTATTTTATCTACCTTATCCGTAAAAACTAAATCAACCAATTCCATCGTTAATTCAAAATAATCTTTTTCAATATAACTTGAGCTATATTTCTTTTGAAATAATAAATAATCTATATATTCCTCATCGAAGTTATCTCTAGCACAACTTTCAAAAAATTTAATAAAGAAATTAACATTATTTTGCCATATAACTGGATCAATAGTCCCATTGGGGCATCTTATTTCAATGGTATTACCAAAATCTTCTTCATTACCAACGTAATTAGCAAAATTAACCCCATAAAATTTTATTAGATTATATTTTTTAAAAAAATTAAGCCAATCACGATACGTTCTATAATTATTATAACTACTTTTATTATTTCTAATTCTATTTAGTATTGGCGCTAAAGGTTTGGCTTGAACACTAACACTTGTTCTTAAGCGTTTATCTTTACCACTAGAAAATGAGTAAATAATGGGTTCAAACAATTCCCAAGATTTCAATAACTTTCTAATATTATTAGGATCTTTTTTCAAAACCTGAGCGCCTATATGAATATGTCCCCCAGCATTTGGAGTTATAACAGCTCCTTTTTTTAGTAAATAATTACATATATGGTCTATATCATGCCAACATTCAATCGTATCTTTCAATATTGGACTAGATACTTCACCACCAACCTCTAATCCATCAGCATACGTAGTAACAGTATCATCTTTTTTAACATCCCAATGTCTCCCATACTTAATATTATTTAATTTAACATCCTCAAATTCTACTTCAACACCAAATGTTTCACTTTGATCTACACCTATTATATTTCTCATTTTAAAATCGCTTTCACGAGCTTCCAAAATAAGATCTTTTGTTTCTCCAAAACTCATACAAATCCCCTTTTTCTAAGTAATATATATCCTACCACAAAATTAATTTTTGTCAAATTAAAAAAGAATGCCTTTCGACACTCTTTCCGATTTAGTTTAAATTAGATTTCAAGACAGTTATAACTGGACGAATGCCAATGTTTATATCATTAGTAACACTGGAGATGTCGCAATCTATATTGCCAACATAGCTCACACTACATGCATAGACAGAACCACGAGCATAAGGGGTTGATGTCCAATAATCATAAACACCAGATACTGGATTAGTTGTACCATCTAAATAATCATATAACCATATTGGCATTGAACCGGTATAGGAACCTTTTATTTGTTCTTTTGATGGTATACTTACTTCTACACTTGTTCCAAATGTATCTTGAATATGTTTTAATGGTGTTCCTTCTTCTTTTGATGCTATATTTTTACATGTTGTATTATCATCTCCACCATCTATACACCACGCTAGTGTTTTTGCTACTGTATCATCTGTAAAGTTTCTATCCATAATTAATGATACATTATCTCCACTTGTTTCTAATACATAGAATGTTCTATCACTATCTAAATGACATGTATATTTTGCTCCTACTGTTTCTTTTGTTCCTTCACTTAGTTCACATACTACAGCAGTTGTATTATTTCCTTTCCCTGTAGCTTCATATGTTTTTTTAGTAGAATTATATGTAACATCATAATCTCCTATTGTCATATTTGATGATGTTTGATCAACACTTCCATTTGTTATCTTTATTTTTCCTGATGTTGGTTTTGTTCCATTCATTTCTATTTTTATCTTCTTATCATCTGAACAACTTGCACTTTTATCTCTACATAGATTTCCATCACTTGTTATTTGATATTCGCCTTCTAGTACTTCATTTTTGCTTAGTCGTTCTTCAGCTACTGCTACTTCTACTTGTTTAACATAGCTATCCGCACTTCTTTCGGCTGCTCCTTTCTTTGATCTTTTTATTGTATTCATTACTATTGGTGTTGCGATTAAAGCTATTATTGCTAATACTACTATTACCGCTAGTAATTCTATAAGTGTAAATCCATGTTTTTTATTCATTTTCTTTTCCTCCTTCTTTTATTTAGATTTGCTTACCTTGTAAAGGTACAACAAAAAAACGCAAAGAAACCTAGACTATTTTAAGTCTAGTTCCCTTGTGTTTTCCTTATCTTTTATTATTATAGTATGGTTATATATACCCAAGATTAGTATTTCTGATAATTCTTTTGAAGTTATATTAACCATACTACCACTATCCTTTACTATATTAAGTATACAATTTTATTTTTAAAATTGTCAATAAATTTTATAAGCAATTATTTTAAAACGGTTTTTAAAAACTGACCAGTATAACTTTCTTCAACTTTAGACACAGCTTCTGGAGTACCAGTTGCAACAACTTGTCCGCCACCATCTCCACCTTCTGGGCCTAAATCGATAATATAATCAGCTACTTTAATAACATCTAAGTTATGTTCAATAACAATTACTGTATCACCGTTATCAACAATTCTTTGTAAGATAACAAGTAATTTTTTAATATCATCACTATGAAGACCAGTTGTTGGTTCATCTAAAATAAATAAGCTTTTCCCGGTAGGTCGTTTTTGAAGTTCTTTAGCAAGTTTAACACGACCTGCTTCTCCTCCAGATAACGTAGGTGCACTTTGACCAAGTTTTACATAAGAAAGACCAACATCCTTTAACATTTGTAATTTAGTTTTAATTTTAGGAACATTATCAAAGAACTCTAGAGCTTCTTCAACACGCATTTCTAAAACATCATATATGCTCTTTCCTTTATACTTAACTTCAAGTGTTTCAGAATTATAACGTGTACCACCACATACCTCACAAGGTACATAAACATCAGGAAGAAAGTGCATCTCTATTTTTTTAACACCATCGCCCCAACAAGCTTCGCATCTTCCACCTTTAACATTAAATGAAAATCTGCCTTTATCATATCCTCTAATTTTGGCTTCTTTTGTAGTTGCGAATAAATCTCTTATATCATCAAATACACCTGTATACGTTGAAGGATTAGAACGAGGTGTTCTTCCAATAGGATCTTGCGTAATATTAACAACCTTATCAATATTTTCAAGACCTTTAATTGATTTGTATACACCAGGTTTTTCTTTACTCTTATATAAATTGTTAGCAACAACACGATATAAGATACTATTAACTAAACTACTTTTACCACTTCCACTTACTCCTGTTACGCAAGTAAATGTACCAAGAGGAAACTTAACGTTAATATTTTTTAGATTGTGTTCTTTAGCACCTTTAATTTCTAAATGTTTTCCATTTCCTTTTCTCCTTTTCTTAGGAACTTCTATTTTTTCTTTTCCTGTTAAATATCTACCAGTTAAACTATTTTCATTTCTCATAACTTCTTCTGGAGTACCACACGCAACAACCTGTCCACCATTTAAACCAGCTCCTGGACCAATATCAACTAAATAATCACTTGCAAGCATTGTATCAATGTCATGCTCTACAACAATCAACGTATTACCCAAATCACGCATCTCTAAAAGTGAATTGATAAGTCTTGCATTATCTCTTTGATGAAGACCAATACTAGGTTCATCTAAAACATATAAAACCCCAGTTAATCTTGAACCAATCTGAGTAGCAAGTCTAATACGTTGTAACTCTCCACCACTTAAAGTTCCTGCTGTACGAGATAAAGTTAAATATTCGAGTCCTACATTAATTAAGAAACTCAATCTATTAGAAATTTCTTTTAATATTAAACTAGCTATTTGCTTTTGTTCTTCAGTTAATTTTAAATTATTAATAAACTCATATAAATCTTTAATACTTAAACATGTTACCTCGTATATATTCTTTTTATTTATTTTAACCGAAAGAATGGATGATTGAAGTCTGGAACCCTGACACATAGGACATTCTAGTTCAGTCATATAACCCTCTATCCAATCTCTAATCCAATTACTTTTAGTTTCTATATATCTTCTTTCTAAATTAGTAATAATACCTTCATAATAATCTTTAGCATTTCTTGTATTACCATTTTTAGATGTATAATTAAACTCAATTAAATCCGGAGCTCCATATAAAATAATATCCAAATCTTTCTTGTTTAAATCTTTAACTGGTTTATTAAGATCAATGTTATAATATTTTGCAACTGTGTTAACTTGCGTTGTTAATATCCCATCATCTACACTAAAAGTTTTAATAGCACCTTCATTGATACTCAAACTATCATCTGGAATAATTAAATCAATATCTATCTTTTGTTTAATTCCAAGTCCTTTACATTCTGGACAAGCACCATAAGGAGCATTAAAACTAAACATTCTTGGTTCTAATTCTGGGAGCGAAAAATCACAATCTGGGCAAGCATATGATTCACTCATAACAATCTCTTCATGACCAATAACATCAATTACTACCTTACCACGGGATAACTTAGAAGCAGTCTCAATAGCTTCATATAAACGACTTCTAACATCTTCCTTAATAATTAATCTATCTACAATAACAAATATATTGTGTTTTTTATTTTTATCTAGCACAATTTCATCAAACAAATCGTATTCTTCACCATCTACTTTTACTCTAGCATAACCTTCTTTTCTTAATTTATCAAAAGTAGAAACTTGTGTTCCTTTTTCTCCATATACAACAGGACTTAATACTTTAATTTTGGTATTTAATTCTAACTTTAAAACTTGATTAGTCATCTCTTCTACACTTTGACTACTAATAGGTTTATTATGAATTGGGCAATAAGGAATACCAATTCTAGCATACAATAATCTTAAATAATCATAAATTTCTGTTACTGTTCCAACTGTACTACGTGGATTTTTACTAGTTGTTTTTTGGTCAATACTAATAGCAGGAGATAATCCCTCAATTGAATCAACATCTGGCTTATCACTACCACCCAAGAATTGACGAGCATAAGCACTTAAGCTTTCTACATATCTTCTTTGACCTTCCGCATAAATCGTGTCAAAAGCTAAACTGCTTTTACCACTTCCACTTACGCCAGTCATAACGATGAGTTTATTTTTAGGAAGTTCTATTGAAACATTTTTTAAATTATTTTCACGAGCACCTTTTACAATAATTTTATCCATAATATTACCTCCTTATCAACTTTTTATATATGTCTTTATCTTCATAATAATAAATCAAATGATACAAAACATCAAGATTTTTTCTATATTTATTCTTAAAATAATCAAGTTCATTATTCGTAAGTTTATATCCTGCTGCTAATCTTTTGAATGCTAATGCATGCATCTTATCTGCTTTTTTAATTATTTCATCTCTTGTTAAAACTTTTGTTAATAAAATACCTTGACACGCATACATATCATAATAACCATAATATTCATCTTCATACTTCATATATTCTGGAAATCCAATCACTTCACATATATCAACATTTTGATTAACCCCATCAAAATATCTCAAAGTATCCTCTAAATTAGTACATAAATGATACCCATTACTTTTAAATTTAACTTTTCCATCACAAACATATTTCTTATCTAAGTGAAATTTTTGACCAAAGGCATTAGTTAAACCACTGTAGAAACATTTAAATCCTTTTATCACATTATCACTTCCAATCGCTTAATATTATAACACATTTTTTAATATTTTTATTGAAAAACATTTTTAAAGCGTGTTATAATTAAAGAGAGCCTAACAGTTCTCTTGACTGTTAGTTTTTTTATTTGGAGGTACTATGAAAAAAATTGGATTCGACAATGAATTATACGTAAAATTACAAACTGAAACTATTAAAGAAAGAATTAAATTATTTGATAATAAATTATATTTAGAATTCGGTGGAAAACTCTTTGACGATTATCATGCTAAAAGAGTTTTACCGGGATTTGAATTAGACGCTAAAGTAAGATTATTAGAAGAATTAAAAGATCAAACAGAAATAATTTTTTGTATTAATGCTAAAGATATTGAAAAAAAGAAAATAAGGGCCGACTATGGTATTAGTTATGACATGGAAGTTATCAGACTAATCAAAATATTTAAGAATTTACACATCGATGTAAATAGTGTTGTTATAACAATGTATAAAGGTCAAAGTTGCGTTGAAACATTTAGAAATAAACTAGATAGTTTAGGAATCAAAAGCTATATCCATACCTATACTAAAGGATATCCAACTGATGTTGATGTAATTGTTAGTGAAGAAGGATATGGCGCTAACCCTTATATTGAAACCACTAAACCACTTGTTGTTGTTAACGCTCCAGGACCTTGTAGTGGTAAACTAGCAACTTGTCTTTCTCAACTATATCATGAATACAAAAGAGGTATTAAAGCCGGGTATGCAAAATTTGAAACATTTCCTGTTTGGTCTCTACCTTTAAAACACCCTGTAAATGTCGCATACGAAGCTGCTACCGCCGATTTAAAAGATATAAACATGATTGATTCTTTTCATTTAGACGCTTATGGAATTAGTGCTGTTAACTATAATCGTGATCTAGAAGTATTCCCTATTTTAAAAAATATTTTATATAAAATAATGGGTGAAGAAATATATAAGTCGCCTACTGATATGGGTGTAAACTCTATTGGTAAATGTATTATCAATGATGAGATAGTTAGAACTGCTGCCCGCAAAGAAATAATCAGAAGATATTATAAAGCTTTAGTAGATAGTAAAGTTAATGGCTCTGACAAAGAAATATATAGACATATTAAAGTTTTAATGAATGAACTTAATATAACTAAAGATGAACTGAAAGTTGTTGATGCTGCTAATAATAAAAAAGATAAATGTAAAAGAAATGCAATTGCCTTAGAATTACCAGATGGAACTATTATTACCGGAAAACAAACAAAGTTATTAACACCTGCAAGTAGTTTAATACTAAACTGTATTAAACATTTAACTAATATTCCAGATGAAATAGACTTGCTTTCACCAAATATCTTAAGCCCTATTTTAAAGTTAAAAAAACAAACATTATGCGATAACGAACTACTTAATTTAAATGATGTTTTAATAAGTTTAAGTATTTGTTCTGCTACCAATACTATGGTAAAAAAGGCTCTAAGTAATTTAAAAAAATTAAATTCTTGTGATGCCCATGCTACATATATAGTTGAAACTTCAGACTTAGAAGCCCTAAGAAGTTTATTAATCAACTTAACTTGTGAACCAATATTTAAAGAAAATTAAATCTCCATTAGGAGATTTTTTCGTAAGAACAGTTAGTACATTCTTGTAACATTTTATTTAATTTTTGGTAAGTAAGGAAAACCATTACTTTTTCTATATTAACACCATTATAATCAGATAATATTAAGTCATTATTAAAATTATTTTTCCTAAGAATATTTTTATAATACTTTGTAAGTGAGAATAAATTATCTTTTATATTATTTTGATTAAATATATAAAAAATATTTCCTAGTTTATTTTTATAGACTAAATTAATTTTAGGATATACACCAATTATTTCTACATAATCATCAAAATAATTTTCAAAATTTTTAGTATTTAATCCCGGAATCAAAATATTAACTGTTAACATATCTTCATTATTATACTCAAATACCATTCTAGTTTGTTCTGAACCATTATTACATATCATTATTAAAAACAAAATTACAACTAACATTAAAATTTTTTTCATAAAAAAACCACCATTAATAATGTGGTCTTTTTTATTTATGCTATTCCTAAATATTCTTCTAAAGTTAAATTCTTTTGCATAATTTCTGTTGCAACATCAACACCAACATAACGAATATGCCAAGGTTCATAAGCATAACCTGTAATGTGTTCTTTATCTTTTAAATATCTTAAAATAAAACCATATTTATAACAATTTTCTTTTAACCATTTTCCTTCTTTTGTTTCACCATAACTATTGCTCAACTTTCCAACATCAAAAGCAAGTCCAGTTTGATGCTCAGAATGCCCAGGACGAGCAGAAACTGTATCTGTATATTCTTGCCCCCATTTTTTTATATAATTGTTATAAATAGTATTTTGTGTTGAATAAGAACGATACCCTGAAATAAGAGGTAAAGAAAAACCTGATTTTTTTGCTGCTTGTTGTAATGTTGATAAAGCATTACTTGCTGTTTTATCAACACCACCATAAGTACTAGGAAGTGAATATTTTTTATTAACAATCAAAATTCCTTTTATGTAAGTAGGACCTTCACTCTTTACTACTTTCTTTTCCTTTACTTCTACGCTTCTTTTTATACTAAATTCATTATCACTACTATCTTTTACCTTATATATTATTTCATAACTACCCACTTTATCAGTATTAACGTTACTATCAATTTTTACTTTATCAGTTAAGTCTCCATCATAATTATCAGAAGCTTCGTATCCTGCTTCCTCATACTTATCTCCTTGATATAGCTTTACACTGTTATTTCCTTTTAGCTTTATTGTCGGATTTTCTGTATCAACAATCTTAACTACTCTTTCTATTTTTTTATTAAATACTTTATATGATATTCTATACTTACCTATTTTACCAGTGTCAACACTACCTTCTATTTTAACTTTTTTTGTTAAATCAAGTCCCAATAATTTAGCTTTTGATCCTAAATCATTATATTCACTGTTAACTTCCAAAGTTAAATCACTTGGGCCTATTAATTTAAGAGAAATACTAAAATAAGCAAGTACAAATAAACTAGTTAACATTATAAAAAACAAAGTAAATACTATAAAGATTTTTTTCTTTCTTTTTTTCATTTTATCACCACCATTATTATAAACCATATCAAAATAAATAGAAATATTTTTTATAAAATTAATTGATTTTACTAGTGTTTTGCGTTATAATAGCAACCAATTTGGAGGAATTTAAAATGGATTTAGAAACTATAGCAATTTGTGAAGGTATAGATTTGTCTGATTGTCATACAAGAAATGATAAAATTTCTAAAATAATAACTACTGGAAAAATAGAGTTTAATTATCTTTTTACTTATTTAACTGATGAAGAAAAAGAGCAATACTTCTATAATTTACAAGAATCTGAAATAATTGAATATTTATCTACTAAAAATGATGAATTTATATTTAATTATATTATAAACAACTATAAAAATTTAGATAAATTTTTAATTTTGCGTTTAACATTACTATTAAAAAGTGAAAATTTAAAATATGAAATTACTGTAAAACTAATAACTAATGATAAAGATTTTTTTATCGCATCTATAATTGATTCAATCACAAACGATATTTTAAAAATGAAATTAATTAATCTTATGATTAAACAAAAAAATGATGAATTTTGTTATTTATGTTTTATTACATCCTTAAATGATGATAAACACAAAGAATTATTTATACCATATTTATCTATATATTCACAAGTTGAAATAATAAAAAGTTTTAAAGATAAAAATCTAAAAAAATTATATTCTTTAAAAAAAGAATATAGTAATTATCGTTCTACTTTAATTGCTGCTACCAAAGATTCTAAATTTATAAAAGAGCAATTTTTAAGAATAAATAAACCTATTTTTCAGAACAATTTAATTGCTTTAGTAACAGATCCAAAATTAAAATTAGAATTAATTAATTTGTTAACAGATAAAAACGTTCAAAAATTTCATATGTCTAATATCGATGATTATTATAATAAATTTAAAATTGAAATAGATAACAAAGAAATAAGCAAATATAAAATTGATGACACTATTACAATTGGTGTTGAACTAGAATGCTGTAATAAAAACATTGATAATTATCAAAAAATCAAAACGATATTTAAAAATTTCGAAATTAAATCAGACTGTAGTGTTAAAAGTGGTTTTGAAATAGTTTCTCCAATCTTACACTGTACTAAAGAAGATATGGAAAAACTTAAATCAGTATGTGAAATTTTAAAAGAATGTAAATTTTATACAGATAGTTCATGTGGTGGGCATATTCATATTGGAGCCAGTTACTTAAAATCTATTCAAGATATGTATATGTTATTATACCTTTACAACAACTGTGAACATATTATATATCAAATATGTAATAAAGAAAAATCGAAAAGCAGAAAAAGTATTAATAGATATGCTAAAACAACAAAAAAAATTTACTTAAATGCAAGTGAAAAAGGAATTTTAAATGAAGACTTAACAATTGAAGAAATGATAAAAACATTATGTAATATTAATGATTCTAGATATAAAGGTTTAAATCTTCAAAATATAGATAATTATTATAAAAAAACAATTGAATTTAGAATGCCAAACGGAGAAATAGAATTTGAAGAGTTATTTTCAAATATAAAGCTTTTTACCAAACTAGTTCAAACTGCTCACGAAATTGCCAACACTGATATGAAAAATGAAAGAAAGTTACAAGCCCTTCATTTAAGTGAAAATATGCCAGAAAAAGAAAGACTTGAAATATTCTTAAATATCTTATTTGATTCTGAAGAAGATAAACAAATTTATCGCAATAGATATAATTCTAATATCAAATTTATTGAAAACATCAAAAACGAATTATTTTACAAAAAAGAAGAATTTATTGAAATTGATGAAGAAAGTAAAAAACTATCAAAAAAAAGGTAATCACAAGATTACTTTTTTCTTTTTTAATTTTTCATCAATATAATCATCAATGACAGAATAATTTTTTAATTCCATTAAAACTAGCATTCTTAATGGTATATCACATAAAAAAGTTATTTCCTCATTATATATATCCGCAAACAAAATTCGCGTCTCCTCAATACTTTTATTTCTCTTTACAACGTAATTACCATGAGCTATTGCATTTCTAATACCTTCAATAATAGCTTTATTTTTTAGATGTTTTTCATTTCTTATTTCATATATATCCATCTTCTTTATTCTATCATTAATTATTTTTATTTCTTGTTCTAATAAATCTTTAATATTGCTAAGTCTACTTATTGAATTATTAATAGCAACCTCAGCCTTAGTATTTCCTTTTTCTTTAACTTTCTTTAAATTATTGACAGCTTGTTCCAAACTTTCTAAAGTCTCTATCATTTTTGATTCTTTAGCTTTTCTTTGTAATAACAACTCATTCTTTAAAGGATTATTTATAGTATATTTTATTGGTTCAATATCAGATAAATCTAGTTTAGAATAATTAAGCCCATCATTTTCCATATCAGTATATTCATTACTATTTTTATATAGATCATCCATAGAACAAGAGAATAAAGCATTAAATACATTCATAGTTGCTACTGCTATCTCATTATAGTTGAAATAAGTCTCTCCATATTTTCTAGCTACTTCATCAACAATAAATTTTTTATCAGAAGAAGTATGTTCATAAGCAACATCTAAAAGCATTAGACAATGGGCACCAGCCAAAATAGGATTATATGTTTCATAATCAGGATTTAAATAACTAACCATCTCATAAGATACTGATACTACTTGATTTTCATAAGAAAGATCATTAGGTAATATTGTAAGTAATGTTTCGGCAAATTCATCTAAATTTTTATTATCAGGCTTAATAATTTCCCAAGTAAAATCATATTTCTCACTAATACTTTTTTTAAACTCAAATAAAAGACTATTATCTAAAGTTTTTTTATATACCGTTGTTAAAGACTCAAATGCTTCTGTTATGTAATGTTCAACCGGCTTACCATCTTTTCTCTTTACTTTGAAGCTTATCTGGTAATATGTTTTTAAAAATCTTCTTAACTCTTCTTTATTAGTTATAGGTTTTGTACGTTTAGCTAAAGCTCTTTTTGTCAAAATAAAATTTCTATTATATTCATCTTTGATTGGTCTTTTGGCATGTTTCTCTGTTGCAGCTATAACGAAAGCACATAATTTTTTAATATTAATTTTTATATCTTGACCATCTTTATTTAAAATGATTCTAGAATGATTGAGATCCAATTTAAAATTACCGTGTGCAAGTTTATTCCTTATTTCTGCAAACAAAGTAGGTGCATCCTTAAAGACATATCCACTCATTTCATACCCTTTGTCAGTTTTAGTAGCAATTATATTTACTGCTACTTCTAAATCTTCTAAAAATATCTTAGAATCATAATTTAAATTTTCCTTTTTTTCTATCAAATCCTCTTTGATTGCTAAAAGCATTCCAGTAAGACATCCAACTCTAGCTGCATTATTAAACTTTTTATCTAGAATAGGTTCATTTTTTTCTAAATTATCATAAGTAAGTCCCATTATAAAAGATAAAAAGTGCAAATTACCAGCGTAATAATCTTTTATAAAATCTAATTTCCCATTTTCTTTCATATTTTAAATTACTCCTTTTCTATTGCATCCAAACAAGAAAAAATAGCTAGGCTATTTATTTAATCGCAATTCTTTATTAACTTCTTCCAAATAAGAATCTATATCGTCATTTTTAATAGAAGCTTTTATTTTAAAATCACTTATCATATAAAACAAATCTTCTATAGCTAACGCTAAACTATCTCTATTAGTTTTTTTTATATTATCCTTTACCCTTTTATAACCACAAGTATCGATTCCTGTTAATGTTTTTCCATCAAAAACTAAATTAAAAGTTAAATCAAATATTTTAATTTTATCTTCTGAAAGCAAATCAACATCTTGAAGCATTATTTTATAGGCATTAGCTAAATTATTAAAATTTATGTTTACTAAATCCTCAGGAGAATTAAAATTTTCTCCATTAAACAAATTATTTTTTATTAATTTTGATTTATATCCTAATAGCCAGTTTTTTATAGCGTACACTTTTTCAGGAAATGAAAACGATGGTAAATCGATATCAGTAACTGTGAGTATTTGACTAGGATCTTCCATATAATCTAAAATTCCACTGGTTTGCTCTATTATATTTTTATTAAAGATAACTTTGTATGCATAACCTTTATACTCATAACAAATACCTTCTGATCCTCTTCCTATTTCATTAAATAACTTATACCTTATATCTTTATCAAATAATTTTTCATTATCATATAATACTAATCTACTCATATTAACCCCCGTAATTACCGGCTATTATATATCATAATTTTAAATATGTCAAAAAAAAGAACAAGATTGAACTCATTCTTTTAAAGATAACTATTTAGTCACTAATTTCAATATATTTTTTTTCGGATAATTTTTCTTGTTCTTCTACTTTTGGAATTTCCAAACTTAAGATACCATTTTTAAATGAAGCCTTAATATTTTCAGATTCAACATTTTCTCCAACATAGAAACTACGCGAGCATTCTCCAAAATATCTTTCTCTTCTAACATATTTTTCATGTTTATCTTCTTTATCTTCAGAGCTTACTTTAGCATTAATAGTTAAATATCCATCTGTTACATCTATCTTAATGTCTTTTTTATCAAATCCTGGCAAATCAACATCAATAACATAACTATGTTTTCTCTCTTTAATATCCGTCTTCATAATTTTATTTTCATGTTTTGTGAAAAATGGATCTCCAAACATATCCTCGAACAAATCAAAATTATTTCTTGGTACTAACATCATACAAATCTACTTCCTTTCTTTATGTGTTGACACCATATAGGTAGCACATATATATAATTTTAATACCCGTAAGGTATTCTCACCTTACGTATATAATAATACCACTTTTCTTTAGCACTGTCAAGAGGTAAGTGCTAAAAAGTGTATTTTTATATAAATTTATATTCTTAATAAGCGCTATTATTCATTATATAATCTTTTATCTGCTCATTAAATTCAATTTGATCGACCAACACGCCTTTTTTAAACACCAGCAATGTTGGAAAAGAACTAATTATATATTTATTAACAATATTAGCACAATCATCATTTTCAACATCTAATTTAATATATCCCGGTATTTTTACCATTTCATCCAAATTTTTGCAATCTTCTATTTCACAAGAAGATTGCGTATAAAATAATATCCAGGTTTCATCAAACTGATTTACTTTTTCATTAAATTTTTTTAAATCATCAGGTATTTTCAAATAAGTAGTTCCGTCAAAATCCAACTCACTATAATCTTCAGAAAATTGTCCTCTTCTCATTTTATCATAACTTTCACTTGTATATTTAAGAATTAATTCATTATTTTCAATTTCATAACTGCAATTTTTTGCATCATCTGCTACAATTCGCTCTTCGATAACACATCTACCATAATATTTATGGCAATTACGATAATTTGAAGTTGTAGCTATTTTATAGTTACATTTTCCATTTTTATAAAGTGTTAATGTATAATTATCATCATAACTCAAACGGTACGCCGAATCAATGTACTTATTATTAGTACAACCACTAAGGCATAAAACAAAAACAATAAAAATACTTACTTGTAAAAATATCTCCTTTTTCATAATAAAATCACTCCTATTTACATTATATCACGTATAATACTAAATCAAATATTATTTTAGGTTTAAAAAATATCCTAGTCTCTCGACTAGGATTTCAGGGGGTTTGTTGAATACTTCTATGTTACGTAATATAAAAGTATTCATAGCGTAAGTACTATTCTTACGCTATTTAAATTATATATGTAACTTTTAAAAAAGTCAATAGCTTAATCCAAATTAGAAATTTTATTAACAATATCTAAAATATTTTTATTATCTAAATATTTTTTAGATTCTAAATACTCCATACTATCATCTTTGGCCATTAATAACATCTTATAATCATTCTTGATATTGGCAATTTTAAAGGACATATCACCACTCTGTCTAATACCAAACAAATCACCGCTACCACGTAATTTAAAATCTTCCTCACTTATTTTAAATCCATCATTAGTAGTAGTTAAGATCTTTAATCTTTCCTTTTCTACATTACTAATCAAAACACAATAAGATTGTAAACTATTTCTTCCTACTCTACCACGTAATTGATGTAACTGAGAAAGGCCAAAACGGAAAGCATCAAAAATAACCATTACTGTTGAATTAGGAACATCTATTCCTACTTCTATTACTGTTGTGCTAATAAGAATTTGAATCTCATTATCTTTCATCTTTTGCATAATTAAATCTTTTTCTTCTTGTTTCATCTTACCGTGTAAAACACCTATTTTATACAATTTACCAAATGCTTTATTCATTTCACTTTCCAGTTTTTCAACATTAGTTAAATCTATCTTTTCACTATCTTCAATTAATGGTGCTATTACATAACATTGATGATTTTTCTTTAACTCTTGATACATAAGCATCAAGACATCTCTTATTTCTTTTTCACTTTTTATCTCTGTAATAACTTCTTTTCTGCCACTTGGCATTGTTTTGATATTAGATATATCCATATCACCATAGATTGTTAAAGCATAAGTTCTTGGTATTGGGGTTGCACTCATATATAAAACATCAGCTTTCTTACCCTTATTTCTTAAATTAGATCTTTGATTAACCCCAAAACGATGTTGCTCATCAGTAATAACTAGACCTAAATTATTATATTCTACATCAGTACTAATCAAAGCATGTGTCCCTATTAAAACATCTATTTCACCATTTTTAAGTCTTTTATATATATCTTTTTTATTCTTCGTTTTACCTGTTAATAATTCTACATTAATCTTATAACCAGAAAATAAATTCATAAAATTTTGAAAGTGCTGATTGGCAAGGATTTCTGTAGGTGCCATTAAAGCACTTTGGTAACCACTAAAATAATTAATAATAATACTAATAAATGCTACTATAGTTTTACCACTACCAACATCACCCTGTAATAATCTATTCATTCTTTTATTACTTATTAAATCATCATATATATCCTTAACACTCTTTAACTGGTCTAATGTTAAAGTAAAAGGTAGATTATTTATTACCTCTTCTATTTTTTTATAATCAACACATCTTTCTAATCCTAATTCTTTATTTTTATTAGCACGCAATATATTCATCTTTAACATATATAAGAATAATTCTTCATATTTAAGATAGTTAATGGATGATTTGAGACTAACACTACTATTTGGATTATGAATACTTTTAATACTATCTTTTTTATTATTTAAGTGATATTTATCTACTAGATAATCAGGAACATATTCTTTAACATTAAAATCATTATCTAAACAAGATAAAATAATTTGATTTAATTGTTTACTACTAATACCATTTGCAGTGTGATAAATAGGTTCAAAGTGAGGAACATCATCTAAAACACCAAATCTAATATCTGACGCGACTAAAGTATTATTTTTATCTTCATATTTTCCAATAACAATAATTTTTGTATTAGGTACTAACTTACTTTTTAAAAATAAACGGTTAAAAATAACAATCTTACATAATTTACTTCCAGTATTAAAATTAAATGACAATCTATTTTTTCTTTTGCCAAAAAAAGATACTTGTGGAATAGTTTCCACAACTCCATCTATAATAACTTTCTCACTATAAAGATCAGTTCTTTTAATAATGTCATAACGATAAGGATAATACTCTCTTAAATCATTATCATCATATATACCCATTTTATTTAATATGCTTATCGTCTTAGGACCTACACTTTTTATTTCATTTAGTTCCATATTATCACCATAACTTAATTATATATTATACATTTGTTCGTGTCAAGGCTAACTTTTTTACCTTTTTTTAGTAAAAGACTTGACAAATCACCCTTTTTCGATTAGTATATACAGTACCAATTCGAGAAATCAGGCGAATTGGCGCTAGTATCACACTAGCCAACCCCTTTTTATTCTTTTATTGGAACGGTTCTCAGGGGGACCGTTCTATTTTTGTATTTAAAAAGACAATTTTACTTGTCTTTTTCTGTTACTAATGATTTATAATATTCATATCTTTTAATTGCATTTTCTTTATTATTTTTTAAAAGTTCTGAAGCATGTTCAGGATTAATCTTTTTAAGCATTGAATATCTAGTTTGCTTATTTAAGAATTCTTCATATAAATCAAAATCACAATTTTTACTATCTAAAGTAAATACTTCTGTTTCAGGATTATAATGGAATGTTGGAGCGTAACCACAGTCGGTTGCTAACTTAGACATATCTAAACTATTAGTCATTCCACCTTCTATACCATGTGATATACAAGGGCAGTACGCTATAACTATTGATGGTCCATCATATTCTGCAGCTTCTTTTAACACTTTTATTACTTGCATCTGATTATGACCCATTGATACAGTTGCTACATATACATTAGGATAAGAAAGAGCTATACGTGCTAAATCTTTTTTATTATTTAATTTACCTTTGGATGCAAACGAAGCAATAGCTCCTTTAGGACTAGCTTTAGATGATTGTCCTCCCGTATTAGAATATATTTGTGTATCTAAAACTAAGATATTAATATTTTCACCACTTGCTAAGACATGATCAATACCACCATATCCTATATCATAAGCCCAACCATCTCCTCCTATAGCCCAAACAGATTTATTTGGAATATAGTCTTTTAGTTCACTTAGTTCTTTAGGGCAATTATCATAATCTATGTTATTAAATACTTTTCTTGTTATATCAATACTATTTTTATTATTTAAATATTCTTCAAATAATTCTTTATTAACATTATCTAAATTATCTTCCATTATTCTTTCAATTCTTGTTTTGATAAACTTCGTGGCATTTAAAATACCAAATCCAAACTCAGCATTATCCTCAAATAAAGAATTAGCCCAAGGAATTGTATATGGTAATGAAGAAGCACTACCACCATATATAGATGAACAACCTGTTGCATTAGCAATAATTAAAGAATCTCCAAACATCTGTGTTAATAGTTTTATATAAGCAGGTTCCCCACAACCTGCACAAGCCCCACTAAATGCAAACTTAGGACTTTTTAATTGTGTACCTTTAATCGTGTTAGGTAAAATATTTTTATCACTTACATTATTACTTAAGTAATTAAATACTTCTTGTTCTTTATTTTTTAGTTCAGTATCTAAAGCACTACTAATAAGTGCTTTAACAGTTGATTTACCAGGGCAAGATTTTATACATAACCCGCATCCTGTACAATCTTTAATTGATATAGCAACAATAAAGTAATGTTTACTATCAAATTTACCCATTGCTTCTTTGCATCTTTCTTTAATATAATCAGGAGCACTATTATATTCTTCTTCATTTAACATAAATGTTCTAATAACACCATGAGGACATACAATAGAACACTTTCCACATTCTATACAATTAGTATTAATCCACTTAGGAACTATTTCTGAAATAGAAGCTTTATCTAATTTACTAGTACCACCTAAGAATCTTCCATCTGGATATTCTAAGAAAGCAGATACCGGAACACTATCTCCTAAGCGATGTTTCATAGCATCATAAACCGTATCGATTTTATAATCTAATTCTACTCCATCATCCAAAGTAAGATTTAATTTATGTAAATATGTAATAGCATTATCAATTGCTTCATAATTAGACTCTACTACTTTATCTCCCTTTTTAAAGAACTTATTGTAAGCATATTCTTTCATCTTACTTTTGGCAAATTCATAATCAAGTAATTCTGTTACATACATAATAACACTTTCCAAAATAGTACTTATCTTATTTTTAAGTCCTACTTTAACAGCTAATTCATAAGCATTAATAGCATAAATTGTAATATCATTTTTTAACATATATTTTTTTAATTTTTTAGGTAAACACTTATTTAATTCATCTTCACTCTTGATAGTATTAAGAATAAATATTCCTCCAGGCTTTAAATTAGAGTAACAATCAAATATATCTAAGTAGGAATCTTTTGTGACTACTACTAATTCAGGATTATCAACATAATACGTTGATCTTATTTTATTTTTAGAAAATCTTAAATGTGATTTAGTAACACCACCAGATTTTTTAGAATCATACTGAAAGTATCCTTGAACATAATTATTTGTATTATCACCAACTAATTTCATGATTGATTTAGAAGCACTAACCATGCCATCACTACCATAACCATAAATAATAAATTCTTTTGAATTATTAGTTTTAAAATTAGCTTCTTCTTTTAAACTAGTGTTTGTTACATCATCATTAATACCAATAGTAAAGTTATTAACTGGATTATCCAGCATTTCATATACTGCTTTTATTTGCGCTGGAGTAGTATTTTTACTTGATAAACCATATCTACCACCAACTATCGTAATATTTTTATCTTTTAAAGCAGAAACAACATCTAAATATAATGGCTCTCCTACACTACCAGGTTCTTTGGTACGATCTAAAACAGCTATACTTTGAACAGTGTCTGGTAAAACACTCTTTAAATAGTCAACGCTAAATGGACGATATAGATGTACTTCAACAAGTCCTACCTCGTACTTATTTTGCATCAAAACATCTATTGTTTCTTTAACTGTTTCACAAACAGATCCCATTGCGACAATAACTCTTTCAGGTTTAGATGAACCATAATAATTAAATGGTTTATAATTAGTTCCTGCTAAGTTATTTATTTTATTCATATAATCATTTACAATATCCGGAACCTTATTATAAAACTTATTTCTAACTTCTGTTGCTTGGAAATAAATATCATCATTCTCAGCTGTACCTGAAGTAAAACCTAGATTATTATTAAGGCTTCTATTTCTAAATTCTTTTATCTTTTCATAATTTACTAAATTTTTAACATCCTCAGTTTCTAATACTTCTATTTTTTGAATTTCATGACTAGTTCTAAATCCATCAAAGAAATGTAAGAAAGGAATACTGCTTTCTATCGTTGAAAGATGCGAAATTAAAGACATGTAAAAAGCATCTTGAACAGATGATGATGCTAACATAGCAAATCCTGTTTGTCTCGTTGCATATATGTCTTGATGATCACCGAATATACTTAAAGCATGTGTGGCTAGGGAACGTGCAGCAACATGAATAACACAAGGTAACATTTCACCTGCTATTTTATACATATTTGGTATCATCAAAAGTAATCCTTGACTAGCAGTATAAGTACTAGTTAAACAACCTGCTTTTAAAGAACCATGAACAAGACCGGCCGCTCCTGCTTCACTCTGCATTTCAATTACTTTTACTTTGTCTCCAAAAATATTTTTAAGACCATTATTACTCCATTCATCAATATGTTCTGCCATAGGGCTAGAAGGAGTAATGGGATATATACCACAAACTTCAGTAAACATATAAGAAGCTCTTGCACAAGCTTCATTACCATCTATTGTTAATACTTTCTTCATATTATCACCATATTCATTATAACACAAAAAAAATAATCATAAAATGATTATTTTAAAGCATCTAATAATTCAGCTTTTTTCATTGTAGAATATCCTTCTACACCTTTTTCTTTAGCCATAGATTTTAATTCAGCAACTGTTAATTTAGAGATATCTTCTTTAACTTCTTTTTTAGCAGTTTCTTTCTTTGCTGGTGCTTTTTTAGCAGGAGCTTTAGTTTCTTTTGCTTCTACTTTAACAGCTTTTTCAACTATTTTTTTACCATTTAATGCATCATTTGCAATAGCAACTAAATCACTGAATGCTTGTGGATTATCAATAGCAATTTCTGATAACATCTTTCTATTGATAACTACTTCAGCTTTCTTAAGCCCATTCATAAATTTAGAATAACTAATGTTGTTCATACGGCATGCTGCATTAATTCTTGTAATCCATAATTTTCTGAAATCTCTTTTATTTTGTCTTCTATCTCTATATGCATATTTTCCTGAATGCATAACTTGTTCTTTAGCTGTTTTATATAATCTATGTTTACTTCCAAAGTATCCTTTAGCTTCATCTAATACTTTTTTACGACGAGCACGATGAATCGTACCACCTTTAACTCTTGTCATACCTAATTCCTCCTAAATCTTATAAAATATCTTTTAATCTTTTAATATCTGCTTTACTCATTGAAGAAGCACTTCTACCTACTCTATTTGAAGCAGCATTTTTCTTTCCAGTATTGTGTCTAGTACCTGGATGACCTATTTTAACGTCATTTTTTCTTTTAATAACTACTTTAGCAGTTCCCTTATGTGTTTTTTGCTTTGGCATAATATTTCCTCCTACTTATTATTATTTGGCATCAAAATCATTGTCATAAAACGACCTTCAAGTTTTGGTTGTTGTTCAATGACCGCAATAGCTTTAACAGCTTCTGCAAAACGAAGTAACACATCTTTACCTAATTCTGGATGAGCCATTTCTCTTCCTTTAAAACGAATACTAACTTTAATTTTATGCCCTTTTTCTAGATATTTACTAGCGTTATTAACACGTGTATTAAAGTCATGAACATCAATTGTAACAGACAAACGATATTCTTTCATTTCTAAATTAGATTCACGTTGCTTTTTCATATTTTCTTTTTGTTTTTTCTTGTTTTCATATTTGAACTTGTTGTAGTCCATAATCTTACAAACTTGTGGATTAGCATTAGGACTAATTAAAACTAAATCAAATCCTGCATAACTTGCTAAAGTTAATGCATCTTTAATTGGTTTTACACCTAACTGTTCTCCATTTGGTCCAATAACCATTACTTCTTTTGCTCTTATTTGTTCATTAATAAACAAATCTCTGTCTTTACTAGCTATAAATAACACCTCCATAAAAAAGTGAATACACAAAGTATTCACCTATTAATCCCTATATATAATTTTTTATATTGGCATTAAACCCATAACTATTCGCTATCGGGTGAGGTCAGTGAATACCTGCTTTCCTTTTTCTACTTATCTAGTATACAATTAAATCTATTTCTTGTCAATAGTTTTTATTTTATTTTTCCCAAACTTCGAAGAAAAACAACATCTATCGTTTTCATCATATTGTTCAATAGCATTTCCATCAAAAACTATTTTGAAATCTTTAATCCAATTAAGATCATATTTAATACCTGCCGCATTAAATATAGAAGCAATCTTATAATCAATATAAAGACCACTTTTACCTATTGAAGACTGAATATCAGTATTTCTATTTTTTATTAGTTCTAATCTGATAGCTTGATTTAATAAATTTTTTAAACTCTTTGTAGTTAATAATTCTTTTGCATAATTTAATACTCTATATTTATCTTTAAAAGTATCATTAGAAAAAGATTCACAATTATCTACTAAAGTTAAACAACACATATTACCTACTGTTTTTGATATAATATCTATTCTATTATATTCTTCATCAGACATTGACAAAATATCACTATACATATTTAAAACGTCAATAACCAATTGTTTTGTAATTAAACCAGAGTCACAGCCTTGTACTAAAACCATTGTTTCTAGACCATTTTCATTTAAAAAAGTAGAGAAACTTTGTATAACGTTAACATCTTTTTTATTAACTGTTAAGCCTCTATTATATAAAAAATCTTTATATTCATTTCCTTGCTTTAATAACCAATACTTTTTACCTGTTTCTTTTATCTTAACTTGATATATATCGTTTATTTTATAAAACATATCACACCTCTTCAGCAATTTATAATATCATCGTTTTACTTTTTTGTAAACCTTTTTCTTCGTTTTCTTTAACAATATTACAAAGAATTAGTTTAATACACATAGTTGATAACCCAAGTGAACAATGTAAATCCTTAATAGCTTTTTTGTCAAGTAAAATTAACATTAAGAAAGAAACTGTTTTATCCTCCGTTATATTATTTTTATTAAATAATTGAGAAAAAGAATTCTTCCATATTTCATCACATTCTTCTGGAGATTTTAAAGTAGGTATAACGCTTATTCCATATTCCCATTTTAACATTTTTAATATTTTTTCTACTTCATTATCTGTATTTAATATACCAAGAAGTAAAGCTAGATATTTCTTATCTTCATCATTTAATCTCCTACTTTCTATTTTTATTATACAATTTTTAATTGTTTCGTATATTTCCATACTTTTGTGAATCACTTTTTTCATTTCTTCATCTTTAAAATTAACATTATTTTCCATATTCATATCCCTTCATAATAATAATTGTACTAAGTGTACTTTACTATTATGACAAAAAACTATGTCGAATTTTGTCAAAAAAAAAGAACATAACTAATTATGCTCTAGAATCATATTTACCATCACTAGTTGTAACTAAGATAGCTTCTCCTTCTTGAATAAATAAAGGAACTCTAACTTTTAACCCATTCTCTAATTCTGCATCTTTTAAAGCATTATTAGTTGTGTTACCTTTAACAGCTGGTTCTGTATGTGTAATAACATATTCAATTTTATCTGGTAATGAAATACCCAACATTTCACCTTCATAGAAAGTAATATCAACATTAATACCTTCTTTTAAGAATTTAGCATCATCACCAATTTGATCTTTTGTTAATTCAATTTGCTCATATGTTTCCATATTCATAAAAGCATAAGCATCACCAGTATTATATAAATATTGCATATTTTGTCTTGTAATCATAGCTTTTTCTAATTTAATACTTGAGTTAAACGTTTTCTCAACAATTGACCCAGTTCTTAAATTTCTAAGTTTAGCTTTAACAAACGCAGCACCTTTACCAGGTTTTACATGTGAAAATTCTAATACAATATATAATGCATCTTCAAAAATGATAGTCATACCATTTTTAATATCATTAGCATTTACCATTATATACACCTCCTGTTTACTTTAATTTTTATTTTTTCTCTTTATGAGTAGTTGATTTTTTACATTTAGGACAGAATTTATTTAATTCTAAACGATCAGTTGTATTTTTTTTGTTTTTTTCAGTACGGTAGTTTTCTTCTTTACAAACAGTACATGCAAGTGTTAATCTTTCTCTTGCTTCTCCTTTTTTAGCCATAGTTTCCCTCCTTTTTAATAAGTACGCTACTATTATAGCAAATTATTGATAAATTTCAAAGAATTTTTTTGAAACTTCTTTCGCAATTCTAATATTTACACTACTTCTAGTGTTAGAACCATGTTCAGATGAAAACATATTTGGAGAAATTACTGTAAAATTTACTATAGGATTATCATATGGTGCATAAGCCGAAAATGTATTACTTAGTGTCTCTTTGTCTACTTTTCCATCACCATCTGTATCAATAAGCGCTTGACTAGTACCTGTTTTACCAGCAGGCTTATAACTATGACTTATATATCCACTACCAGTACCACCATATTCCATAACCGCTTTAAAACCTAACTTTACACGTTCTAAATACTTATCTTCCGTATTAATTGTATTTAAAACTTTAGGTTCTGTTTCATCAATAACTCTAGTTAAAGCTTCACTTGTCGGTTCATAAACAGCCTTAAGTAAATAAGGAGCTAACCTCTTTCCACCATTAGCAATAGTATTCATATATTGATTTAGTTGAATTGGAGTATAAGTATCATACTGTCCTATCGCAAAATCTAAAAGTAATCCAGGAGCTGTGCTTATGCCTTTAACCCCAAGTTTTTCATTAGGCAAATCTATTTCTGTTTTAACACCAAGACCAAATTCTTCAAATGTTTTACGGTAAGTAGCAAAAGCTTCATTATCTAAAACTAATGGTTTATTATAAGCATAAACCCCATGACCAACATTTATAGCCGTATGAAACTGGTATGTATTAGAGGATTGCTTTAAAGCTTTTATATCATCTAACATACCCAAATATTTAAACGAACACTTTTTTGGAGTTCCAGCAACCTTAATACAATTATCATTTCTAATTTCACCTATCTTTAAAGCTCCTGTGTTATAACCAACAATATGCGATGCACCCTTTACAATAGAACCTGCAACTACAGATGTTGATATAATACCTGGGGTAAAATCATATACTTTATATTCCCCATTCTCCATCACTACTTGTTTGCCAGCCATTGCATATATTTCTCCTGTATTTGGATTCGAAACTACTACAAAAGATCTATTATAATATCTTGTGTTAGGGTCACTCTTTGCTTTTATAACCTCTCGTTCCAATATCTCTTCTACCGCTTGTTGAAGATCAATATTGATAGTAAGCATAATATCATTCCCTCTACTGCCTTCCTCAACTAAAATATTATTACCACTATTACTAACCTTGTATTTAGCTTTTTTACCTCTTAAAATATCTTCATATTGATACTCTAAATAACTAGTCCCAACTCTATCGTCTAAACTATAACCCTTATTCAAATAATAATCTTTTAATTCATATGGAATTCCACTCTCACTAGTTGAAACACTACCTAAAATAGATCTAAATGTATTATCATAATTATAAACTCTATCCCAATCTATCTTAGTATCAAAACCATTTAACTTATCTAAGTTTTCTGCAACTACAGCATACTCTTTGTCACTTACATATTTTTTTATTACTTTTTCATTATAGGCATAACCTTGATTCATTAAATAATAAATATACGCAGCTTTTTTATCAGTATCACTATATTCACTTAATTCTTCTTCAGTAATTCTATCTAATTTATATTTTTTTATATCACTATTAATAATTCTTCTTTCTTTTAACTCACGCCACTCTTCATCTGCAATTTTTTTATTACAATCTTCTTCATGATTTATAAGAAAAAATTCTCTTAAATTAGTATCTTTTAATTTAGTTATATCTATATCAATCATATCAGCAAGCATATAAGCCATACTAACTTCATCACTAACTTTAGTGCCAATTACTCTCTTATATACAATTGTTTTTATTACCTCATTATCTACTATTAATTTCCCATTTCTGTCATAAATTCTTCCTCTAGGTGTGCTAGTACCTTCTTTAATATTTTCAGTTAATTTAATAACCTTATCAACATAAAAAGTATGTTTTATTACTTGTAAATAAAATAGTGTAGACCCTAGTATAACCATTAAAATAATTATTATTCCACTTAATACTTTGTACCTTTTCCCAATTTGTTCTTTGATTTCTCTTTTTCTTTTACATTTTATATATTTTTTATTAGATAATCTTCGTGTTTTTGCTTTCATATTTTTTACTTGCTTCATCAAAGTTTACAATGGAAAAAAAGTTATTAATATAATCCGATCTTCTATTCTGATAATCTAAATAATAAGCGTGTTCCCATAAATCAATAGTAAAAAGAGGCTCATAGCCATAAGAAAGTGGTGAATCTTGATTAGATAAATTAATAATATTTAAATTATTTTTATTATCCATAACTAAAAAAGTATATCCAGAACCTATAACTTTATTGGCTTCTTCTACAAATTTTTTCTTAAAGCTATCATAACTACCATAAACATTAACTATTTTTTCAAGTAACTTTCCACTAGGCAAACTTAACTTTCCTATACTATTCCAGTACAAATCATGATTTACTACTCCGCCAGCATTATATAAAATATCACCACGATACTCTATTGGAAATTTATCAATATTTAAAATAATTTCAGGAATAGTATAATGACCATTATACCCAGCTTCACTCAAAAATTTATTTAATCTATCTAGATATCCTTTTTCATGTTTATTATAATGAATATTAACTGTAGTTGTACTAATAATTGGTTCTAAACTACTATAATTATAAGGCAAAGTTTTCATTTCAAACATAATATTCCTCCTATTTTAGTTTATTACATTTAATAAACATTATTCACACCACTAAAACATATCTTTAATTGAGGTGAAATATGATCGAAAAATTTATTATTAATTATATTGAAAAATTAAGAAAGGAAGATATTATTAATTTTGCTTTTAAATATAACATCAATTTAAACAATACAGAAACAGATTTTATATATACAAACATCAAAAAAAATTGGCGTGAATTAATATATGGAAATCCAACACCAATATTTAACGAACTAAAAAAAATTAGTCCTTCTAATTATCAAAAAATAGAAGAACTATATATTGAATTTAAAAACAAATATCAAAATTATTTATAACATTTTCTGATTTTATCTAAAAATCCCGAATCAAATTTTTTATTTCTAATCATTTCTATTTCAAACTTATATGGAGGATAAAGCCTTTCTTTAGAATCATCTGTATCTCCTATATAAGGAGTTTCTAATATCTTAGGTATACCATCAAGCCTTTCGTTATAAATAACCTTTATTAAATTATCAAAGCCAATAGTACCCAAGCCAATATTTTCATGACGATCCTTATGGGATCCTTTTTCATTTTTACTATCATTTACATGAATACAAGCAAGTTTATCTAATCCAATGACATTATCAAACTCATCTAAAATATCATCAAAATTATTTAAATCATATCCTGCATCGTTGATATGACACGTGTCTAGACAAACCATTAATTTATTATTTAATTTAACACCATCAATAATTTTTTTAATTTGTTCAAAACTAGTGCCTAATTCACTACCTTTACCAGCCATTGTTTCCAAACAAACAATTACATCATTATCTTCACTTAAAACAAAATTCAAACCATTAATAATATTATCTAAGCCTTTATCTATACCAAGACCAACATGACTACCAGGATGTAAAACTAAATACTTCATACCAAGTTTATCTACTCTTTTTATTTCTTCTTTCAAAAACTTGATAGCAAAATCATAACTAGAACCATCATTAGCTAAGTTAATGATGTATGGTGCATGAACAATTACATTCTTAGGTTCAATTCCATTTTCTTTCATTAGCTCAAACGCTTCTTTAGTTAAATTTTCATCTATTGCACTACGACTTGTATTTTGTGGCGCTCCTGTATAAAACATAAATGTGTTAGACCCATAAGATAAAGCCTCTACTACACTTCCTAATAATTGTTTACCACTTTTAAAAGACACATGCGATCCTATTATTAAATCCATATTCCATCCTCCATCTATATTAATTATACAATAAACCATTTTGTTTATAAAGAAAAAAATCATGAAAATTCATGATTTTAAATGTTAACTTAATTTTGTCCTTAACACTTCTATAACTGGGCGAACGCCATTTTGGTTCGGCATAACAACGTAGCCTAACCCCTCCATAAAACCATCACTTCTCACAAACCAAGCGTAATTAGACACACTACCAACAGAAGAGGCTGTCCAATATCCATCTGTAGATACATCTGAATTATTTAAACATCCATATTTTGTACAATCTGTCGCTGTTCTATCATATAACCATCCATATTTACATCCTGTTGTGTTTCCACTTTTACATGTTGTACTTGCAGTAGATGTGTTTGTATCAAAATAAAATACTGAAGTTGATATTTTTTCATCCCATGTTGTATTTCCAGTTATTTGGGCAATCTCATTAGCTGTTATTAATCTTGCTTTATAACTACTATAATCTATTGTATATTTTGCATTGCTTGTTTGTCCTGTTTGATCCATTGTATAATTTGATGGCGTTTCCGTCCCTTTCCACGATGATGTATCACTTTTTAATTTGTCTAATACTTCTTTTGGACCTTTAGCATTGGTTATGCTACCACTATCATTTTTATATGTCTTATTCCATGCTACTGTTGCTGTTGTATTATGGTCTAAAATTAAATTTACTGTATCTTTCCCATCATCATTAAAAACATAGAATTTCATACATCCACTCTTTGTTCCTGTATTACTTTGTGCTTCTGTATAATTTGAACATTTTTCTCCTGTTGTTACATTAAAATATACTACCTCTCCATTTTTATAAAGGGGTATTTCTTCTCCTACTATTGTTACAGTCACATCTCCTGTTGCTTTTGATAGTATCAATGTTCCTGTTTCTTTATTCCATACACTTGTTGCTCCACTTACTGTTACTCCTTCTGGTAAACGATATCCTTTATTTGCTGTAAAATTTAATGTCTTTACATCTTTTGTTGTTATACTTGATCCATTACTATTATCTCCACTTACATTTGTTAGATTATATTTTATAGAATATGTTTCTAATTTTGTGGCAGTATATTTCTTTGTTGTTTCATCATAACTTACATCATATTCTCCTATTGTCATTGTTGATTCATTTGTTACTTGACCATTGCTTATTGTTATAGTCCCTGATGTTGGCTTATTTCCTTCCATCTCAACAATAATTTTGTCTTTATCATCTTCTCCACATCCTGATACTGGGCATAAATTACCATCTGGTTGAATTATATATTCACCTTCTAAGATGTTTCCTTCAAGTCTTTCGGTTGCTACTGCTGTTTCTACCGCATCAATATAATTATCTGCACTTCTTTCGGCTGCCCCTTTCTTCGCATTCTTAATTGTATTCATTACTATTGGCGTTGCTATTAATGCGATGATTGCTAATACTACTATTACCGCTAGTAATTCTATTAGTGTAAATCCATATTTGTTTTTTAATTTCATAATCTCTTCCTTCTTTCATTTAGATTTACTTTATTTTGTAAAGATACAACAAAAAAACATAAAGAAATCTAGACTACAAATAAGTCTAGAAACTTTGTGTTTTCTTTTTTATTTAATTTTATAGTATGGTTAAACAATACCAGGGTTGGTGTTTTTACTAATTTTTTAGATAACACTTTAACCATACTACCACTGTCCTTTACTATACTAAGTATACAATTTTATTTTTATTTTTGTCAACCCTAAAAGAGATTATCCCTCTTTCTTTGCTATAACCTCTTTAATCATATTAACAAATTCATTTGTTGATATACTAACAGTTTCATTAGTTCCAAATCTACGATAACTAATAGAATTATTTTCTTTTTCTTTATCTCCAATAATCAAAGTAAATGGTACTTTATGAGTTTGACTTTCTCTCATACGATATGAAAGTTTTTCTTCTCGATCGTCTAATTCTACTCTAATATTATTTTGTTTTAATAATTCATATATTTTTTTAGAATACTCTAAATGATATTCATTATTGACAGGAATTACTTTAATTTGAACTGGAGAAAGCCAAGTTGGTAAAGCTCCTTTTGTTTCTTCTAAAATATATGCCATAAATCTATCTAATGAACCAAGTATTGCTCTATGAAGTACTACTGGAGTTTTCTTAACGCCATCTTTATCAACATATTTTAAATTAAATTTAGCTGGTAAACAAAAATCTAATTGACATGTTGAAAGAGTAATTTCATTACCAATGGCAGGTTTAACATTAACATCTAATTTAGGTCCATAGAATGCAGCTTCACCTATTTCCTCAGTATACTCAATTCCTAATTCATTTAATACTTCACGAAGTTCATTCTCTGCTTTATTCCACATTTCATCATCTGGATGATACTTTTCTTTATCTTCAGGATCTCTTAGAGATAATACACATCTATAATCAGTAATATTAAAATCTTTATAAACATCAAATATTAAATCAACAACACTTTTAAATTCTGATTTTATTTGTTCTGGAGTAACAAATAAATGGGCATCATTTTGACAAAAATGTCTTCCTCTTTCAATACCTTTAACAGCACCACTAGCTTCGTATCTAAAGTCATGAGCAATTTCACCAATTCTAATTGGTAAGTCTTTATAAGAATGTAACTTGTTAGCATATATCATCATGTGATGTGGACAGTTCATTGGTCTTAAAACAAATGACTCACCATCAACTTCCATAGCAGGAAACATATTTTCTTTATAGTGATCCCAGTGACCTGAAGTTTTATAAAGTTCAACATTTCCTACACAAGGAGTTAAAACATGTAAATAATTTAATTTTCTTTCTTTTTCTTTAATATAGTTTTCTAACTCTTGCCAAATAATATATCCATTTGGTAAAAACATTGGAAGTCCTCTACCAACTAAATCGTCTGACATAAATATTTCTAAGTCTTTACCTATTTTTCTATGGTCTCTACTTTTTGCTTCTTCTAAGAATTCTAAATATTTGTTTAAGTCCTCTTCTGTTTCAAAACAAATACCATATATTCTTTGAAGCATTTTATTTTTAGAGTCACCTTTCCAATAAGCTCCACTAGTCTTTAATAATTTAAAATGTTTTAAAAGTTTAACTGTTTCTACATGTGGTCCTCTACATAAATCTGTAAAATCCCCTTGAGTATAACACGAAATAACAGTATCATCTTCATCCATTCTACTAATTAAATCTATTTTATATGGATCATCTTTAAACTGTTCTAAAGCTTCTTCCTTAGTTATTTCATGTCTAACAATTCTTTTTCCATCTTTACTAATTTTTTTCATTTCTTTTTCAATTAAAGGTAAATCTTCTTCTTTTATTACTGCATCACCTAAATCAATATCATAATAAAATCCATCTTCAATTACAGGACCTACCCAAAATTTAGCTTGTGGATATAAATGTTTAACAGCTTGAGCCATTAAATGTGCACAACTATGGTTTAAAATGTTTAATTTTTCATCTTCTTTTATGTTTATCATTTTCTTCATTCTCCTTTTCAATTTCTTCAAACAAGAACTTTGTATATTCATGTTTTACTTCTTTTAATTCTTGGTAATAAGGATGATTTAATTTCTCTCTTTCACTCAAAGGAAGAAACGCTATCTTAAGTCTTATATCTAACAATTGTTTTTTATAATACTCTTTATTCTTTTTCACAAAAAAACTCCTTAAATATTTTAAGGAGCGTATAAACGCGGTACCATCCTACCTTGTATCTTAATTTATGATAACGGAATTACCGGAAACATCTTTCGAGTTCTGCTCATAAGTAGTAATTATATAACTTATTTGTTAGGCTTCCATCATCCCTAACTTGCTCTAAAACAGTCTTATATAATCATGTCTTAATCTTTGCATCTAATGATATTTTACCACTTATCATTATTTTGTCAATTAGTTTAAGTATTTTTTTACACTAACTCATACATTCTTTGATATATTCTATCATCACTGCAGTATTCCATTATAAACTTATTATCTTTTTTACATATAATTATTCCTATCGTTTTATCTTGTTCTATTCTTTTTATATTCTTATCTATATAATTCATATATGTTTCTATTTGTCCTATATGTTCTTTTTTTAACTCTGTTATTTTCAATTCAATTACTACATAACAATTGAAGTTTATATTATAGAGTAATAAATCTATATAGTTATATCTATCTCCTAGCTTGATTTTATATTCATTATCTACAAAACTAAAACCTTCCCCTAGTTCCTTCATAAAGCTAGGCATATCTTCTAATATTAATTTTTGTAATATCTTCTCAGATATCTCTTTATAATCATAACTATTCTTAATTAAAATGGGATTTTTTATTAAATCATTTACCTTAGATTCTTCATTATTTATTAACTTTTCTTTTGTCTTATCATCTAATCTTTCATATTCTTTATTTTTTATTCTTTCTCTTAATTGTCTTACTGACAAGTTTTGTTGTTCGGTTATTTTAATATAGTAATTAATTTTATTAGTATTATTTAAAGATAAAAGTAAACAATAATGTGTCCATGTCAAAAGGCCATTCAGTGATTGGCTTTTTGTAATAACATAAAACTTTCTCATATTCTTTAAATTTGATATGCCATATCCTTTGCCCAATTCATTAGTTAATCTCCTTGAATACTCTTTAATAATACCTTCGCCGTAATGTTTGCCTGCTTCTGACAACAACTTACCCACATTATAATAAGTATTTAAATCACTTTTATTTTTACTATAATTTTTTACTCTTTTTGTTATCTCATTATTTACTAATTCTTGTTTTATTTCTTTATAGTAATTTATAATTATCACCTCCTACTTTTAATATACGAGATAACTTTTCTATTTCCTTTTTTTCAAAGAAAAAAATCATGAACTTTCATCCATGATTTCATATTTTATCTTAATTGTGCTTTAGATATAGTTATAACTGGGCGTACACCACGACCATAATCATAGTCAACACCGGTCATATTTAAAGAACCGTCATAGTACTCAGCCCACACATAGGAAGAATTAGACGCATTAGGAGTTGATGTCCAATAGCCATACGTATTTGAAGTAAATTTTGTATAACTCTTTAACCATGTTGGTAATCCTGATATACTTGAAGTAGAACTTTCGTCAAATGTTATTCCAGAAACTGTGGTTATTTGAATTGCTGTTGGCAAACTTATTTGAGTTTCTGTTAACTTTGTCCATCCTGAAGTTCTTTCTTTTAATGCAGCTTTTGCTCCATCTGCAGCGCAAGAACTATCACTACCTGATTTACACCATGCTACTGGTTCTCCTAAATTGAATCCTGCTATTAGCGATACATTATCTCCATTTTCTTCTAATACATAGAATATATTTGATTCATTATCTCCTAATTCACATGTATATGCTACTCCTGGAATATAAGCTCCTGATGCACTTGCTAATAATCCTACTTCCTCTCTTGTATATGATGATTCTTCATAAGGAGCACCATTTTGACCCCAAATTAACGCTGATGCTTTAGCTGTATTAGCTGTACAAAGTGCAGTAGTTGTACTTCCTTTCTCAGTTGCTTCATATGTTTTCTTAGTAGAATTATATGAAACAGTATAATCTTCTATTGTCATACTTGATGATGTTTGATCAACACTTCCATTTGTTATCTTTATTTTCCCTGATGTTGGTTTTGTTCCACTCATTTCAATTTTTATTTTGTTATCATCTGAACAACTTGCACTTTTATCTCTACATAGATTTCCATCACTTGTTATTTGATATTCGCCTTCTAGTACTTCATTTTTGCTTAGTCGTTCTTCTGCTACTGCTGTCTCTACTTGTTTGATGTAGCTATCTGCACTTCTCTCAGCTGCTCCTTTCTTTGATCTTTTTATTGTATTCATTACTATTGGTGTTGCGATTAGTGCTATTATTGCTAATACTACTATTACCGCTAGTAACTCTATTAAAGTGAATCCTCTTTTTTTCATCTTTTTTACCTCCCTTATGATTTACATTTTAATTATACCCTATTTTTTTTATTATAAACATCTAGTCATAATACATGTTTTCGACACATTTGTGTACTTATACAACAACCCCTTTCTTATAAAGGCCTAGCAAAAAACACAAAGAAATCTAGACTACTAAAAAGTCTAGAAACTTTGTGTTTTCTTTTTCATTTAATACTATAGTATGATTAAATACCCCCCCCCCAGGTTGGTGTTTTTGCTATTATTTTTGAAGTTATATTAACCATACTATCACTACCCTTTACTGTATTAAGTATACAATATTATTGTTTGTGGTGTCAATGATTATTTACGTAAGTTTTTGCTAATCATTGTTTTATTCTCAGTTAGTTGATTAATTCTTTCAATAATTCTTTTAGCTTTTATTTCTTCTACTCCATCTTTACTATTAGCAAGATGTTCTTCCAAAGCATTTAAATCTAGATTTGAGGTGAAAAAAGTTGTTAATTTTTCTTGCATACGATATTGCAAAATAGGACCTAAAATCTCATCTCTACTCCAAGAGGTTGTACTTTCTGCACCTATATCATCAATTAAAAGTAATTCAACTTTTTTAATAAATTCAAATTTCTCTTTAAAATCAGTTTGAAAAGATGTTTTTAAATCTCTTAAGAATTCTGGCCAATAAACAATGGCACTTTTAACACCATTCTTAGCAAGTTCATTAAACATTGATGCTACCAAATATGTTTTTCCAGAACCAAACGATCCTGACAAATATAAACCTTTTTTAGGATCTTTTTTATCATAGTTGTTGATAAAAATATGAATCCATTCTATTATTTCAAATCTATTGGCATCTTTCATATAGATTTTGTCAATACTTGCTTCTTTTATTTCCTTTGGAACATCAAACAAATAAATATTTTGTAAATGCTTATTTTTTTCTTCCAACTTCTTTTTAAATTTACATGGTTGATATGAAAACTCTAATTCATTATCTACAATCTTAGGTAAATATGAATACCCTTCTATTTTATAAGGACATTCTAAAATCCCTTTACATTTTAAACATCTTGCATAATTTTTTGAACAAGATTCGAGTGTTGAAGTATATTTAATTAATTTTTCCTTTGGTAATTTAATTTTTTCTACCAATAATTTAAAATCTTCATCTTTTAAAGCTTCATTATAATACTTTTCTAGTTGATTATTCATTTTTTCTTTGAATCCCATATCACTAAGTTCTAAATTAATATTTTTCATACTTCACCTACTTTATATTTTTAAGTCTTTCTTTAAAAGCTTTTTCTTCTTCTTCACTAACTTCTTTTACTTCAATATTTTTATCAAACCATTCTGGTTTTTCTTCTAATACTCGTTTTGACTTTGAAACATTAGTTGTTACCTTTGATTTAGATTTAAATTCTTTCTCAGCTATTTTCATAGCCTCTTCAACCGTTTCTATTTTACTTCTTTTCCATTGAGTTGCTATTGCTTCAACAAAATTTTTAACTAGTTTATTATTATTTATCTTAAGAACATAATCTATTAAAACATTAACTACCCCAGGATTTAAATTATAATCAATTAATAACATTTCTAATATAGATAAATCAAGTTTAGATGGTTTAGTATTATTATTTTTATATGTTAAAAAATCATATGGAGACAATGTCTCAAAATTATAAATTGCTTTAGCACGTTTAGAAATATCACCAACAGGTTTTCTTAAATATTCTGGTTGATTTCTAAACACTAAACTTGGTAATTTACCACTGTTTTCAAAACTATAATATTTTCTACAATTATCTCTTACCATTTTTTTATCAATTAAATGTCTTTCATTAATAGAGTTTCTAATAACCGATCCAAATTCCTCATCATCTAAATCATAAATATAAGATATTTTATATAAAAATTCTCTAGTTTCTCTAGTTAACCCTTTAAGATTTAACATTTCTTCTGGAATCATTGATAAAATATTATTTAAATCAATCTTTGGAACAAAATTTAAACCTAACCTATTTAATCTCTTAATGTTATTTTTATTTTCAATTGGTGTTAAAGCACAAGAATAAAATATTTCATGAAAAGAACAAGTTATTTCCTCGTAGTCTTTTGTATTTAATCTAGGTATTTCAAAATAAGAAACTATCTTATCATATTCTTCTTTACCTACATTACTATAAAAAGCTGTATTTAAAATAGGATTATTAAAAAATTCATACGCAGAAACTGGAGAAAATAATTCATAAATATATCTATTTATATTTCCTTCTTGTAAAAATACTTTTAATAAACCAATACCTTCTAATCTTTCTCTTGCTTCTATTATTTCATCTAAATTTAGTTGCATGTTAGCCATTAAATAGTGATGAGTATATTCTGTAGATATGATTTCACTTCTATCTAGGTTTGACCACAAAGAAAAATATAAATTAGTTGCGACTGAACCTATAATTGGTTGATATAGCATTGATAATAATTTACGATCTTGATCACTAAGTATCGTTTTATTAACAACAACATAAGTATCCGCTGGTAAAACAATCTTTTTTAACATATTATCACCACCCTAAAGAACATTACATCTATAGTTTAGCATAAAAAGTAAAACAAAAAAACAAAAACTAACGTTTTTGTTTTATATTTTTTGTTTTTTAACTTAATTTAGATTTTAAGACTGTTATAACTGGGCGAACGCCATAGTTGCCATAGACAACGCTGTAGTTGCCCAAGGCGCCGTCGGAGCCCACACGCCAAGCAAGGATATAGGTGCTGGCATGAGAAGATGCTGTCCAATAACCATATATTGCTTGATCTGAATTATTTAAACATCCATATTTTATACATTCTTTATTTGTTCTATCATATAACCATCCATATTTACATCCTGTTGTATTTCCACTTTTACATGTATCACTTGCAGTAATTGTATTTGTATCAAAGTAGAAGTTACTAGTAGATAATTTTTCATCCCATGTTGTATTTCCGGTGATTTGTGCCACTTCTTGTGCTGTTATTAATCTTGCTTTATAACTACTATAATCTATTGTATATTTCGCTTTACTCTTTTGAGTTGATTGATCTATTGAATAATTTTCTGGGGTTATTGTTCCTACCCAATATTTTGTATCTTCTTTTAATTGGTCTAATACTTCTTTTGGACCTTTAGCATTGATTATACTACCACTATCATTTTTATATGTGGCATTCCATGCTACTGTTACAGTAGTATTATGGTCTAATATTAAATTTACTGTATCTTTTCCATCATCATTAAAGGCATAAAATTTCATACATCCACTTTTTGTTCCTGTATTACTTTGTGTTTCTGTATAATTTGAACATTTTGTTCCATTATCTACATTGAAATATACTACTTCTCCATTTGTATATGTTTTTGTTGGTTGTGGTGTATCTGGAGTTGTATTTCCTTTTTCTGTTGCTTCATATGTTTTCTTAGTAGAATTATATGAAACAGTATAATCTCCTATTGTCATACTTAATAATGATTGATCAACACTTCCATTTGTTATCTTTATTTTCCCTGATGTTGGTTTTGTTCCGCTCATTTCTATTTTTATCTTCTTATCATCTGAACAACTTGCACTTTTATCTCTACATAGATTTCCATCACTTGTTATTTGATATTCTCCTTCTAGTACTTCATTTTTGCTTAGTCGTTCTTCTGCTACTGCTGTTTCTACTTGTTTGATGTAGCTATCTGCACTTCTCTCAGCTGCTCCCTTTTGTGATTTTTTTATTGTATTCATTACTATTGGTGTTGCAATAAGAGCTATTATTGCTAGTACTACTATTACCGCTAGTAATTCTATTAAAGTGAAAGCATTTTTTCTTTTCATTTTTATTCCTCCTACTCTTTACTTTCTCTTAAATTATACCCCCCCCCACAAGCATTTGTCAACAAAAACAAATTCCACTTTACACCACAAAAAAAGTTGGCACTAAGCGCTAACTTTTTCATCATAAATACTTACTTGTTTTTTATCTTTTCCGACTCTTTCAAATTTTACATATCCTGCAACTTTTGCATATAAAGTATCATCCGAACCAATTCCTACATTGTGTCCTGGATATACCTTAGTACCACGTTGACGATATAAAATAGAACCACCTGATACATATTCACCATCAGCTGCTTTAGCACCTAAACGTTTTGATATAGAATCACGACCGTTCTTAGTAGAACCTTGTCCTTTTTTATGTGCGAATAACTGAATATTTAATTGCATTAACTTTAACATCAAGAGCACCTCCTAATCTCAATTTTTATATATTTTTTATAATCTTTTTCTAGTTCATTTAATAAATCTACCATATTATCTATGATAACATCAATAACTTCACTATGTTTTTTGATATCAACCTCTAAATGGCCATCTTTATCATCATAATCTATACAACCACTATCAATTCTTATTAAAGCATTAACCGTTGTAATACAAATACTAGATACAGATGCACATACAATATCACTTCCAGCTTCACTATAGCCAGAATGACCATCAATAACAATACTATTTATAGTATCATCATTTCTTTTAATAATTACTTTAATCATAATTAGATATTTTTAATTTTTTTAATTTCTACTTTTGTATAAGGTTGACGGTGTCCTTGTGTTCTATGGTAGTTTTTCTTTTGGTTATATTTAAATACTTTAATCTTTTTAGATTTTCCATGTTTAATTACTTCACCTTCTACTACAACACCTTTAACATAAGGATGTCCAGTAACACCATTAGCCATTAAAACTTTATCAAAATCAACTTTTTTACCAGCTTCAACGTCTAATTTTTCTACATAAAGAACTGTTCCTTCTTCAACGTAGTATTGTTTTCCACCTGTTTCAATAACTGCTTTCATATTATACCTCCTTCATTTCTAAGACTCGCCATTAAGGTACTTACGTTTTAACCTATTTCTGTGCGGTTGTAGAGTGAGGCTCTACACAGTTATAGATTTTATCACAAAAAGCTCTTTAAGTCAAACGTTTTCTTTAATATTTCACGTTCTGTTACATATTTATTTTCAACAAAAAATAAATGATAATAATCTTTTTTCATTTTACTAACCTTCTCGCTTTTTATTATCCTTCTTTTTTTAAAATTAAAATGTTTAAAATAACGTTCCAATAAAAATCTATTAAATATATATTTTATACTCTTTATTTCTTTTATATTTTTAAAAAATAAAAGAAGTAATGTTAAAAATAATAGTAAATTAAACTGTTTTGTGATAACTAAAATAATAATTATAATAAAAGATATTATATAAGTTATATAAAGACTAAACTTAAAAGAAAAAATTTTATTAAAAATAATATTAAATATTTTAGACCCATCCAAAGGGAAAATTGGCAATAAGTTAAAAATAAGCAAATTATAATGAATATTTTTTATATTAAAAATATCTTTAAAAATTAAGTAATATATAATTTGAAACAAAGGTCCTAAAAAGCAAATAATAAATTCTTCTTTTAATGGTTTATTAATATCAACATTAAAAACCGTAAGTCCTCCAAATGGCATAATAATAATTTTATCTATCTTCCACTTAAAATAAATACCACCCAATATGTGCCCTAGCTCATGAAAAAGAATAATAGAGAAAAAAAGTATAAATAAATTAAAATTACCTGTAATAGAACTTATAAATAAAACTAAATAAAAAAAAGGATGAATGTATATTTTTTTAAATATAGTCTTGATAATTTAAAACATTTCCTTCCTTCTTAAATATTAAATAAAAATAATCATCTTTTGTTTCTCCTAAATAATCTCCCTGCGATACATAATCGTACATTTTAACACTAACGCTCGATAAATTGCTATACCATACATCTATTCCATCAGCTTGTTGAACTATAACTGTATTACCATATTCTTCTTTTTCGCCAATAAAGATGACTAAACCATTTTTTAAAACAGGAATTAAATAATTATTATTAACAGTTAACTTAACACCATCCTTATATTTATTAGCTTCTTTATATTCAATTTTATTATTAAATACTGTTTGACTATCTTTTGAAAATAAATTTTCAAAAGGAAGCGAAGAACCAAACCATTTTTTATATTTTTCATTAATAGTTGCAAACGAAAAGTTTTTCTCAAAAACATTTTTAGAAACTGTATCTTTAAAACTAGGATAAGCTTTAGACAAAATCATAACAACTAACGCTATAATAGTACAAATACAAACTTGAGATAATATTTTAAATCCAAAACTATTCGTTTTCATAAAATCACCTATATATACTTATGCTTCCAAATATTTTTTATACTTTTTTTGCTTTAAAAAGAAACAAAATATATATATTAAATTTAACAATAGTGATGAATAAATACTTTCTATTAATTTATAAAAATCAACACTTATTTCTCCTATATTAGATAAAACTAAAAAGTTAAGTAAACGATATAAAATTATGACTATAAAGCTCAAAATAACAGAGTTTAACAAATTATAAGTAAAAAATTTATAATATTTAATAACAACTATTCCAACAATTAAATAAATACCAGCATTTAAAAATAATGTATCAGTATATATTATATCCATTAGTAATCCAACAATAGAAACATTAATTAAATATTTTAAATCTTCTCTTCTTTTATAATATTTAAATACTATAATTAAAGACATCAAAGAAAATAATGAATTAAATAAAATGTTATTATTAAAAACAAATGATACTATTCCATCAAGAAAAAAAGAAATTAATAATATTAAATAAATCATTGATCTACATTCCTTCTCACAATACTAACTATATTAAGATTGTTAAAGTCAACACTAGGTTTTATTTCTAACGTTTTAGCTAAATCATAATTATCATTCTTACTGCTTACAACTTCTCCCACTAAAATACCTGATGGAAATATATCACCATATCCTGTTGTAGTGATTTTAGATCCAACCTCTATATTTTTAGATATACCATCAACTAAGTATATATTTTTTTCTTTATCGTATTGTGAGATAAGTCCATATATATAATCATTACCATCCTCTATTTTTATAGATATTTTACCAATAGTTTCACTAGTTAAAAGTTCAACTGTGCTATTAAAATTAGATACATTAACAATCTTTCCTATTACTCCACTATTATTTATTACAGCCATTCCTTCTTTTATATTACTTGATAATCCTTTGTTAATAATAACTTTATCATACCAATATCCTGGATCATGACTAATAACAACTGCATTAACTAATTCATATTCATTTAATGTATTATTGATATCAATAACTTTTTTTAACTCATTTATTTGATTTTCTAATTCTTTATTATAATTATCACATACTTTATTTTCATTATCACTAATGGTAATAGCTAGTATATCATTAAAAAAAAGTCCAGTATCCTTAATTATTCTTTCTAAAAAACTATTTTTATGATTTAGCAATAATGTAGATAAAAATATTAAAGCAACTGCTACTACAAGTGTTAATATATATTTAAGATTCTTTTTCATCCTATCCTCCTATAATATCTTACCATCTTCTAAAAAGCTATAATAACTATCATCTCCAATTATTAAATGATCTACTAACTTAATTCCCATTAAATATCCAATGCTAGATAACTGATTTGTTATATCTATATCATCTTTACTCGGATTTATATTTCCACTAGGGTGATTATGAATACAAATGATAGAACTAGCACTTAATAAGTAGGCTTCCTTAAACACCTCTCTTGGATGAACCAAGCTTTTATTTAAAGTTCCAATGAATAAAAGTTTATTTTTTATAACCGTTTTCTTGCTATCAAGATACAAACAATAAAAGTATTCTTGTTTTTTATTTAAAAATAAATCTCTAAAGTAATTAAAAACAACATTCGCATTATTTACAATAACACTATTTAAAGAACTATACTTCATATTCATTCTCTTTCCAAATTCAACTGCAGCTAGAATGGTACATGTTTTAGCCATTCCTAAACCTTTTATTGCACTTAAAAATTGATAATTAAGTAAATCATTATTATCTATTTCTTTAATCTTATTTAATATAATCAAAGATAAATCTTTGGCTGATTTTCCTTTAGTTCCATTTCCAATCAAAATAGATAATAGCTCTTCATTGTTAAGACTTTCAACGCCATATTTAATCAATCTTTCTCTTGGCCTTTCTTCAAGTGGAATATCTTTTATCTTAATTGACATTCTTTAACACCAACTCCTCATATTTTGTTAATACCTGACTACAAATAGTGCCTATTACCTGCTTATCTTTTGTTTCTTTTAAAAGTAAGTCATATTGAGTTAATACTGTTATAAAATCATTATTATTAATGAAAATTTCCTTTACATAAGTAGTATACCCTAAACTTTCGTAATATCCTTTTATTTTGTCAACATTTTCTAAATTTAATGATATTCCAGCATATACATAATATTTATTATCTTCAACACTATATATATAATAAGGTAGTGATGAAGTAGCAGATTCCATATTTTCCTTAGATGAATATACACCTTGCTGTATAAAATATGCTTTTTCTTGTTTATTAAATGTTGATACTATTTTACCCTCAAATGTATATTGATTTAAAATAAATCTTCCTATTACTAATCCTATTATTAATGCTAGTATAAATGTCGTTATATATTTTTTCATATTATCACCACTAATATTATCTAACGTTAAAGTTGATAATATTGTCGAATTTTCGAACAAAAAAGGAAAACCGTAAACACTACGAGTTTTCCGATGTATCAAAAGATACATTAATATTATATTCTTTTTATTAATTATTATTCATATATTAAGATTGACAAATATTAAATATAATATTAAAATATATAACTACTGGGAGGTTTTTTATGAAAAAAAATTTTAAAAACTATGCTGCTAACCTTTTTAAAGAAGCAAGAAAAAATTTAAATGATTTAAAAAGCACTAAAACAGCATATAAACAAATCCCTAACTTACTTACTTTTTCAAGAGCTATCACACCTATATTTATTAATATCTTATTTTTCTTAGGTAATATTCCTGGAGCACTAGTTGTATGCGGTTTAACTTTTTTAACAGATGCTTTTGATGGTCTTATTGCAAGAAAATTAAACATTCAATCTGAATTTGGTGCTGATTTAGATGCTATATGCGACAAAGCATTAATTGTAGGTATTGCTTTACCAATAATAATTTTAAATCCCATAATGATAATTAACGTTATTTTAGAAGCAATGATATCTATTACTAATATTAAAGCTGAATTAAATGGGAAAAAACCTAAATCAACTAAATTAGGCAAACTTAAAACTTGGGTTCTGTCACTTACTATTTTATCCGGATATGTTACTTCTTTATTAAATATTGATTTAACTTTATTAAAATCATTATTAATGATTACTCCAGCAGTTTTATTCCAAAGTGCAACATTCTTAGAATACCTTCAAATAAATAAAAAAGAAAAAGATGAAGCTGAAAATACAGAAAATGAAAAAAGAGAAACTTCTATCCTCGATTTAGAAACTGTTAAAGAGGAAAAAAAAGAAAAAACAATGAAAAAAGAAGTTGAAAAGCCTTTAAACATAGAAGATTATAAAAAACTTAAAGAAGAATTATTAAAAGAAGAACCCGAAAAAGAAAAAGTTAAGAAAAAAACAATAAACTAGATTTTAAAATCTAGTTTTTATATTCCCACAAACTAAGTTTTCCCTTAATGTATATAGGCTCTTTATATTTTTTTAAATTTTCTAGCTTCCAAGCATATAAACCAACATGATCACTACCATAAACTATATCATTCTCATTTCTTAAACTACTATCAAAATCTTTATCAACTAAAATACAATCTACTATTTCAGCTTCACCAATAATAGCACCTTTTATATATTCTAAATCGTATTTTTTAACCTTATTAGCATATTCTTTTTCTAAAGACATTCCCGCATGAATTAAAATCTTACCTCGGTACTTTGTCTTCCAACTTCTAAATTCATACCTTTTATATCCATTAACTATCAAACTAGCCCAAGGCTGTTTTATCGTTAAACACTTCATTTTATCACCACTCTTATTATATCAAAAAAATCCCCATTTTGGGGATTTTATTACATCATATCTTCTAACTGGTTACCTACTTTTTTAGTAGTTTTACTTATTTCTTTTTTCATCTTTTTCATAAGCGGCTTGCTATACTTTTGATAAGCAAGTGTAGCTCCTACTCCAACTGCCATTAAAGACATTCCCTTAATAAATTTCATCTTATCACCTCTTAGCTAGAATATATGAAAATGTATGCTAAGCATACGTTATTATTTTATCTCTTATTTAAATTATTATTCATCATCGTTAATTTTTCTTTTAAAGATGTATTTCTAACTAACTCTTGATCATTAGAAACAGCACCAACAAAAACATCAGCTTCACCTAGTAATATTAACTTCTTTTTAGCACGTGTTATTCCAGTATAAACAAGTTTACGATAAAGCATACGATGATATGAATAAGAGATTGGCATCACTACCACTTCAAATTCACTACCTTGTGATTTATGAATACTAATTACAAAACCATGTCTAAACTTATTAAAATCTTTTGGCAAGAACTTAACAATATTAGAATCAAAATCAACATATATTTCTGATTTACCACTTTTACTAATATTGGCAGGTGTAATTCTATTTATAACACCAATATCACCATTAAAAATGTTTTCTTCTGGCATATTAACCAGTTGCAACACTTTATCATTTTCTCTAAAAATAACATCCCCTATTTTTAATTCATTTTTTTCTTTATCTTTTGGATTAAAAACCTGTTGTAAATCATTATTTAAAACATCTATACCATTTTCACCTTTATATAAAGGAGCCATTATTTGAACATTTTTATAATCATAACCTTTTTCTAATATTTGCTTTGATAAATTTATTAAATTCGATCTTATACTATGACTTGAACACTCTAAAAAAGTATAATCACTTCTTTGATCTAAAAAGTTAGGACTTAAATCATTATTTTTTATTTCATTAGCCAAAGTATTAATGTAAGAATTTTTGCTTTGACGATACAACTCTTCCAAATGAATAGTTTTTATGACATTACTATCTATCAAATCCTTTAGTACTTGTCCGGGAGAAACACTAGGTAACTGATTATAATCTCCTACTAGTATAATTTTTATATTATCAGTTAATCCTTTAAATAGGCTATCAAGTAATTGTTCATCTATCATACTAACTTCATCTATTATAATAAATTTACTATAATCTTTATTATATTCATCTATTGCAAAAGTATTAGTTTCTTTATTCCATTTTAAAAATCTATGAATAGTAGTAGCAGGGTATCCTGTTGCCTCTGATAATCTCTTACTTGCTCTTCCTGTTGGAGTTAGTAATTGAAGCTCTTTATTCATATCATTACCATTCAGTTTATTTAATAAGCGGTAAAGTTCAATTATTTCCTTTACTATTGTTGTTTTTCCTGTTCCTGGGCCTCCAGTAATAATTAAAATATTTTCTTCTAATGAACTTTTTATAGCTTCTTTTTGTAATATATTATAAGTTATTCCATACATTTTTTCATGCTCTTCTATCAAAGAATCTAAATTCTTGTATTTATTCTTAGGTAAACTTAATAATATTCTAATTTTTTCAACAATATTATTTTCTGCATCAAACATTTCTTTTAAATAATATTTTCTTCCTTCAATACATACTTTATATTTAGCATTTAATTTATTTAAATAATCATCAAACTTTATTTCATCAAAACCTAAATTTAAATACTTGCATAAAGCATCATAAATATCTTGATAATTTAGATACGTATCTCCACTTTTAAATACCATACTTTTCATTAAATATATAATCAAAGCTTCAATACGGTTATCATCTAATCTGTCAACATTTAATTTGCGTCCCACTTCGTCTATTTTTAAAAAAGAAATATCTAATTCATCATCTATTAGTCTATATATATTATCATTTATTATACTTAAAGTGTCTTTTTTATATTTATTATATATTTCTAAAGAATCTTTCATATTAAAACCTAGTTCAGTTAAATAAACAATCACTTGATGACTCTCATCATATCTAATCAAATTATCATATATTAAATCTATTTTTTTTGTTGTTATCTTAGGAACTAAATTAAGAATAGACTTGTCCTCAAGTATTTTATCTAGACACTTATCTCCTAATACTTCTACAATTGAAGTTGCAAGTTTTTTTCCAACCTTAGGAAATAAACTGCTCGATAAAAATTCAATAACACCATCTTTATCTTCCGGTTTTACTTTTTCGTATTCACTTACATTAAACTGTAACCCATATCTTGGATGATCAACTTCTTCTCCATGAAAGATATATGTGTCACCTTCATTTAATTCATGAAAATAACCAGTAAATGTGATAGTTTTATCAACAAAATCACTAAGAACATTGTTATCTGTTTCATCAAGATGAAAAAGCCCAATAAAATACCCTTTATCAGAAGTAAATATGGCTTTTTTGTATTTTCCCTTTATGTATGACTTCATCCTATCACCTCTTTTTCTATTATATCAAAAATAATTATACTTTCATCAAAAAAACTTCATTTCTGAAGTTTCTTTTAAACGAATTAATTTTCCACCCATTTTGATATCTGACCTAATACCTTCTCAATACCAATCTTTGTATATTTACTTATTCCTTCAGACACATTTAAAGTAAACTTCGACAAACTATTTTGATAATTTTTATTAGTATTTTCTAAATACTTATTTACATCTATTTCTTTTCCTTCTTTAACATCCTTTTCAAACTGTTCTATCTGTTCTTTTGTAAACGCTGTTTTTCTTGCCTGTTCATACTCATAATATCCTGTAGCTTGGGATATGTATAGCGTTACAAAAGTAATAAACAAAATAAACACAAACCAACCAGCTATTTTATTAATCATTTTCTTCTTGTTATCTTGTTTCATCAATATGCTCCTTTATTACTTCAGATATTACATCAACTGTATTTAATATTTCCGTTATATTATTTTCATTACCACCTAACTCTATTAAAACACAATTTTCACTAACATCTTGATTATATATTCCATTTACATTCTTACCCTCTTTTTCCATAACACCTCTAGTAAGAGTTGGGTAGTTCTTTTTGATTTTTTCATTTAATTTATTAGCTAAATCAAGATTTTTTTCATAGTTGGCATGCTCTTTACCTACAACAAATAAAACTTTGGCATATTCTTTTTTATTAATTGTTACTGTAGAATTCTTTTTTTCAATAGAGTCTCTATGCAAATCAATAAATAATTTAACGCTTGAATATTTACTTTTAGCATCTAACAAATAAAATCTACTAGCTTTATAACTGCTATTATAATTCCAATTATTTATTTTCATAAACTCTGGAATGTTGGATTCTTCCACCAAAGTCGGAACACCTAATTTTTCTAACTTATCTTTTAATAAATAGCTAGCCATTAAAACATTAGGTGTTATATCACCTAAATCTTCATTACTATATTTTTCTGTTTGATGAGTATTATAAATATACACCAAAGGTTCTTTTTTTATTTCTTTTTCCTTCATATAATTTATCACCTCCTCAACACTAGAATCAGTATTAACACTACTATAATTATCATTATGAACTAAAACATTGTTGTTACTCATCTTATAACCAAAACTTTTTTCTAGAATAGATGTTGGATTGTTAACATTTATGTTACTTATAAACTTACTTATCTTATAGATAAAGTTTTTACTTCTTTCTTCATATAACAAGTGATAATTAGAATCTGCCAGAAGATTTTTAATAAAATCTTCATTATTATTAACTATCTTTAAATTTAAAACAACTAGTGATATAAAGGAATAAAGCAAGTATATTACAAAAATAATTATTATATATTTGAATATTTTTTTGCTTTTTTTTGTTTTAAATTTTCTTGCCATATTATCACCCACTTTATCTTATTCAAACTGTATCATAATATGAAAAAAAAGAATGTCATTTATTGGCACTCTTTTATTTAAGTTTATCTAAATTTTTTTGAAAAGCTCTTCTTTTAGTTATAAAACTTCCCATTACAGCAATATCAACATTACTACTTTCTAGTAATTTATAGTTAGTATCATTGATACCACCATCTACTTCGATCTTATATTGATATCCTTTTTCTTTTCTTATTTGATCTAACTCTTTTATTTTATCCATTGTTGATGAAATAAACTCTTGACCACCTTTACCAGGTTCTACGCTCATAACTAACACTACATCTAAATATTGTAAATAAGGTTCTAATTTAGATACATCAGTATTAGGTTTTATAGACATTCCAGCTTTAATATCATCTATTTTTAAAATTCTTATCATATCAAACCAATCTTCTGTTGCTTCATAATGGAATGTAATGATTTCTGGTTTAATTCTTTTATATTTACTTATATATTTTCTTACATCATTAACCATCAAATGAACATCTTTTGGTTTAGATGTATGTTTTAATATATGCCTAATTTGACGAAAACTCCATGTTTTACTTGGAACAAATTTACCGTCCATTATATCAACATGTAAATAGTCAATAGTAGTTTTGTCTAATTTTTCAACGTTTTTCTTAGTATTTCTTTTAATTTCTAAAAATGATGCGGCTATTTTCATATTTATCTCCTCTCTATAAACTTTATATAGTTTTCATATCTACTATCTAAAATATTTTTATCTTTAAGTTGTCTTTTTATTTCACAATCATCTTCTAGATTGTGTTTGCAATCTTTATAAGCACATTTATCACGATAATTATTAAACTCTATAAAATTATCTTTTATATCATCATTGGTCATGTCTATAAATGATAAACTTGAAAATCCTGGAGTATCTGCGACTAATCCACTAAAAAGATTAATTAGTTCAACATGCCTAGTGGTATGTTTGCCACGCCCTAAAGCTTTGGAAATTTCATCAGTCTTTATATTTAAACTTGGATTAAGTTTATTAAGTAAAGTTGACTTCCCAGCCCCACTTTGACCTGTAAAAACTGTAACTTTATCTTTAAAAATAGTTTTTATTTTATCAAGCTCTGTATTTATGTAAACTTCATACCCAATTTTTTTATAATAATCCATAAACTTTAAAGCATTATCTTTTTCTTCTTCCTTTAATAAATCTAATTTAGTAAAACAAATAATTGGTTTAATGTTATTAAATTCTATTATACATAATAATTTATCTAAAAGATTATCAGAAAAATCCGGCTTAGCAATACTCATGACAATTACAGCTTGATCTATATTTGCAACAGGGGGTCTTACTAATTCATTCCTTCTAGGTTTTATATCTAAAAGATAATTATTACTTTCATCAAAAATAACTTCATCTCCAACCAATGGAGTTATTTTTAAATTACGAAATTTACCACGTGGTTTGCACACATAATCTTTACCATTAGCATGAACTGTATAGTCATTACTAATGTTTTTTATTATAATACCTTCCATTAATTACTAGATTCCTCTTCTGGTTTTTCTATTTTTTCATCAATATTTATTGTTTGTTTTTCTTTAGCAACAGTTATTTTTAAAGTCGCTCCTGATATAACTTTAGTATCTGCACTTCTGCTTTGTTTTATAACAGTTCCACTAGGATAAGCATCTGTTTCTTCTTCAACGACAGTTAATGTAATACCATATTCACTACAGAAGGTTTCAATATCATCTACTTTCCATCCCTCACTAACAAAGTTTGGATAATTAGTTATAACATCTGGAATTATTAATTTAACAGTATCTCCTTTAACAACTTTAGTACCTGCTACAGGTGATTGTTCAATAATTGTATTTTCTTTTAAAGTCTTATCATCAACTTCTTTTTTTTCTACTGTTACTTTTATTTCGCTAGCTTCTAATTTACCTTTTATTTCATAGTAATTAGAACCAACATAATTTTCTAAAACAATACCTTCTTCACCACTTGATACAATTAAAGTGATAGTTGTTCCTTTTTTTCTTGAAACACCACTAATAGGATCTGTTCCAATAACAATACCTTCTTTAACCGTTGATGATGATTCTAATTTGTTCTCACTAGCTATTTCAAATCCAGAATCCTTTAGAACTTTTTCAGCATCTATAATACTTAAATTAGCAACATTAGGTACAATTACTTCTTTTTTATTAGAAATTCTTGGTATTATAAATAATACTGAAGTAATTAAAACTCCTAATCCTACTACTATCGAAAGCAAAATTAAAATAATATTATTAATCTTTTTATCTTCTTTTGTTATTTCTTCACTAATCTTTTCAACTTTAATATCATCTTTTTTATTAGTTTCAGGTATAACTGGCATAACCTTTGTTTCTTCCAAGTCATTTTCTGAATAACGATAAGTTATTCTTTTTTCATCCTTACGTTCTTCATCTAAAGCAGTTTTTATATCATCATGCATCTCTAAAACATTATCATATCTATTCTTAGGATTTTTTGCACATGCTTTTAAAATAACATTTTCAATAGATTGTGGAATGTCAGGATTTATTTCACAAACACTTGGAATTTTCTCTCTCATTTGTTTGATTGCTATTTCAACAGCATTCTCTCCCTTAAATGGAAGCTTACCTGTTAATAATTCAAACATCAAAATTCCTAGTGAATAAATATCACTTTTTATAGTAGCACCACTACCATTAGCTTGTTCTGGTGGAAGATAATGTACTGACCCCATTACTGAATTAGTTTGAGTAAGCTCGTTACTATTTAAAGCCATAGCTATTCCAAAATCAGTAATCTTTACTGTTCCATCTTCTTTTATTAAAACATTTTGTGGTTTTATATCACGATGAATAATATAACTATCATGGGCACACGCAACCGCAGAAGTTAATTGTAACATTATATCAATAACTTCTGGTAGTGTTAAAGCTCCACGTCGTTTTATTAAACTCTTTAATGTTTTACCTTCTACATATTCCATAACAATATAATATTGTCCATCATCTTCCCCTACATCATACATTTCAACAATATTAGGATGTGAAAGAGACGAAGCTGATATGGCTTCTCTTTGAAAACGGCGAACAAATTTTTCATCATCTGCCAAATCTCCACGAAGTATCTTAACTGCTACATCACGATCCAAAATAGTGTCATGAGCTAAATATACATTAGCCATACCACCCTCACCAATGGTTCTAATTATTTGATATCTATCATTTATCTTTTGTCCTTTAATAACCATATTATTCACCATCCTTTATACTTAAATACGCTATTGAGATGTTGTCTGTTCCACCTCTATTATTACTCTTTATAATTAACTTAGTTAATTTTTCTTCAACACTTGTTTTTTCACATAAAACCTTTGATATTTGTTCATCATCAAGCATATTAGTTAAACCATCACTACATAGCATTACACCATCTACATCTCGCTCAACATCAAAAATATCCATTTCTACTTTAGTTGTTGCTCCAAGAGCACGCATAAGCACATTTTTACGTGGATGCTCCTTAGCTTCTTCTTCTGTTAACTCACCAGATTTAACAAGTAAATTAACTAAAGTATGATCAGTTGTAATTTTATGTATTCTTTCATTTTTAAAAACATAACCTGATGAATCACCAATATTACCAAATAACAAAAATTGATTAGTTAAAACGGCAAGAACTAAAGTTGTTCCCATACCAGTACTTTCAGGATTTTCACTTGTATATTTATAAATTTGAACATTAGCTTCACTTACAACATCCTTAATCCAATTTATAGCATCTTCTTTATTACCAAGACTACTAATTTCAGCAAATCTTTTACCAATATGAGAAATAGCTATACTAGAGGCAATTTCACCACCACGATGTCCTCCCATACCGTCCGCAACAGCAAGTAATATCTCTCCACTACTGTTTTTTATTACTGTAACACTATCTTCATTATGATCTCTTATTTTTCCAGGATCTGTTAAATAACTATATTCCATTATTCTCCCTCCTCGTGTTTAGACCTAAGTTGTCCACAAGCCGCATTTACTTTTGATCCAAACTCTCTTCTTATTGTTACTCCTATATTATTTTTTTTAAGTATATCATAAAACTTAGTTATTGTATCTTTATCGCTTTTTTTATAAATAATATGACTAGTTTCATTATAAGGAATTAAATTAACATAGCAATTAATTCCACGTAATAATTGACATAGTTCTAAAGCGCATGCTTCTGTATCATTTACCCCACTTAATAATATATATTCAAAAGTAACCCTTCTATTTGTTTTTTTAATATACTCTTTTACTGCATCAATAACTTCTTCGATTGGATAAGCTTTATTAATTTTCATTATTTGATTTCTTATCTTATCATTAGGTGCATGAAGTGAAATTGCTAAATTAACTTGTTTATCATAATTAGTAAACTCTTTTATTTTAGGCACTATTCCGCATGTTGAAACAGTAATATGTCTTGAACCTATAGCTATACCTTTATCATGGTTAATAATATCAATAAACTTAATAACATTATCATAATTATCAAAAGGTTCTCCTATTCCCATCAAAACGACATGAGAGATACGTTCTTTATTTTCTTTTTCAACTTCTAAAATCTGTGTTACCATCTCGTATACTTCAAGATTTCTAACTTTACGCCTTCTACCACTTTCACAAAATGAACATCCCATGTTACATCCAACTTGAGTAGAAACACAAATACTATTACCATAATCATGATTCATTAAAACAGCTTCAACAAACTCATTATCTTTAAGTTTAAATAAATATTTTGAAACATCTACATCACTTTGTTTGTCTACTATTTCCACTCTCTTTATTTCAAAATCGTTTTTTAATCTATCTAAAACATCTTTTTTAATATTAGTCATCTCATCAAAAGAAGTAACTCTTTTTTGATATAACCACTCAAAAACTTGAATAGCTTTAAACTTCTTTTCACAAATATTTAAAAAGTATTCTTCTAAATCACTAATTGATAAACCATAAATATTTTTCATACTTTACACCCTTATAATATTATATCAAAAAAAAATATATATTGGTAGCATATAAATTTTTTCATAATTAAACATAAAAAAATAGTGTAAATGTTTACACTATTAAAAACCAATTATAAAACATAATATAAAGAATAAAATTCCTAATCCTAAAGTAACACGACTAATAACTAATTCTCCGCCTCTTTCTTTACGATTAGCAAATAAACTATCATTACCTCCAGTGATAGCATTAGAAGCACTTTCTGCTTTACCACTTTGTAAAAGTACAATAGCAATTAATAAAATTGATACAATCATTAAAACAACTTTCATGAGTAATTCCTCCTAACTGTTATTAATTTTACCACATTATATTAATTTTTTCAATAAATTATAATTGATTTAATAGAAAACAACACCTTTTGGTATTATAATTAAAACTATATTTTAATGATTTATCACACAGCGAGAACTATTATCTTTTTTAACTTCACAATAGTTAAATTCCATTTCTTCGGCAGATTTTACTTCTACACCTTCATTTGAAAGATTACCATACACATACATTACTACATCTGGAGTAATATAATATCTATACGATCCATTTCCACCATCGTTATAACTAACTCCAGATTTTTCTTGTAATTCATCCAAAATAGGTTTATTATCAATTTTATATTCTTGACCTCCACCTCTTAAGCATGCTACATCATTACCTTCAGAAGAGATATAATTAGCACAAGCGTATGACTCTATTACTTTATTGTTTTTATCCAAAACATGTTTTAAATAATAATCATTTTTTAATGTTGCAGGATCTGTTGCATATTTTGTTGGATCTATCGTATCTCCTATATTTATTATTTCTGATGTGTATCGATATATTGCAAACATACTTCCTTTTTCTGTCGCTTCATAACTCTTTGATGTTGGATTATATACTACATCATAATCACCTACTGTTATAGTT
>CAKPHO010000005.1 GCA_934162195.1 uncultured Bacilli bacterium | reverse complement strand
CCCACATAGTAAAATAGCAAATAATGTCTTTCTCATAATCAATCCTCCATTTCAACAAATTACTATTTATCTGTCATTTCTATATATAATTATACCACAATTTCAGTAAATTTTATTACTAGCTTGAAGCATCTAAGATTCATCCAACATTTTATAATTATAATCCAACACTTGGATTTTAGATATCATTGATTTTTCACTATGTTTATAAACCATTAAACAATAATATGGTAGAATTCTTCCATATTTTTAGCTCAATTTTGCAAGTGCAAAATAAGAAATGATAGCACTATAATTCCTTTATTTTTATAGAATAAATTAAGGTGGTGCTATTATTTCCTTTATCCTGTTTAATAATATTGTGGCAGAAAAAGCTTAATTATTATTGTACTTTATCATTAAATCGTTATTGTTTCCATATTTACTAAATAATCTTTAATTTTATCAATTACTTCATCTTTATTTTTATCTAACCAATTATATTTTGGATTATTAAAATTTATTTTATATAATCTTGAATCAGTAATTTTTTCACCATAATCTTTTACTTTTGCCATGACTTTACTAGTATACAAAAAAAGAATCTCTTTTAATAAAAAGATTCAAATAACTGGATTTTTCATATGCAAAGTATTGGTAAAATTTATTTGTATTATCATTTTTCTATTTGTTTTATATAACATTTAATCTATTTTCATTATATTCAAATAAGAATAAGTGTCGTTTTCAGGAGTAAGAATAACCGTTGTTGTAGATGAAACAGCCAAATCTACAATATCATTCTTGTCTAAATTTATAATTATACTTCCAACAAAAGAAATATATTCTTGATTATTTGCCTTTCTAGTAATTTTGGTACCAGATATAGTTACATTTTCCTTTCTTAATTCAACCGATATATCAGCGGTAGTTGATGTTACTGCTGAAAAAAAATAATCTATTTTATATATACCTTCTTTTTGAATTTTAAGAGCATTGGTAAATGAAGTATCTACATTTTTATTTTGTGATGTTTTGCCTAATTCAATTTGATTTGGCACATTAGGTATCAATGAATAAGGATTTTTATTATCTTCATAAATACTTGCATAAGCGTCAAGTAATGCACTACCGGTAAGACCTTGAGGTCCAATAGGCCCAATTTCTCCTTTAGGAATAAGGAAAGTCAAATTATGTGTATTACCATCAAAATTATCTTTTACTTCAGCTTTCTTTTCTGAGTCTATTGTTTCAGTATTAACTATAGAAATTTTTTCACTTTTTCCATCGTCTCCTTTTGGACCTGGAATGCCTGGAATTCCTTGAATTCCCTGAACTCCTTGAATTCCCTGAATGCCCGGAATTCCTTTTTCTCCTTGAGGACCCCTTTCACCATCTGCACCATCAAATCCTTGTGGTATGTAGAAATCTAAAGTATGAACATTACCGTTCTGCGTATCAACAACTTTTGCTCGCGCATTAGCATCTAACGTTTCTGTTTTTCCAATAATAATTTTATCTCCTGAAGTTCCATCTAAACCTCTAGGTATTTTAAAATTTAAAATAACATTCTCTTTTGTTCCTACATTTTCTACTATAGCATCAGTATTAGGTTCTCCTGTTAATGTCTCTCCAATTTCTATAGTAGCTGCCCCATCTTCTCCTTTTGGGCCTTGTTCCCCAGTATCTCCTTTATCCCCTTTTGGACCTTGTATATAATAATATTTACACTTTTTATTTTCTTCTTCTATCCTTTTTTTAATTCTTTCATAATCATCATTACAATAACAATTGTTCATAAGTACCTTCCTTTCAATTAAATTATAAAAGAATATAACATAATTCTTTTACTATAATTTATGTTACTCTTATAATTTTGAATAAACTTTTATAATTATAAAAGAAAAAAAGGAACAAATTACTCTTCAATTTTAAAATATATATCAGCAAAATATTCTTCATTAGCTTCTAAAAAATTATTAGTAAGATCAAGTAATGGTCCTTTATCGTTCGAATAAGTAATAACATTTCTTAATATATCTCCATTATTATCAGTTCCCGTATAGATAAGTTGTGGTTCTTTTGTTAACACAATATCTATATCATCAAATGTTTTAAATATTAAGGCATCATTTAAAATATATCCATTTTGTGATGTTAATGGTCCACTTATTGAAGCATATACTTTCCAATTAGAACTATTTATCCTACTATCAACTATTTTAAGTAATAAATTCTTATTTTTTGCTAAAATAAGAGGATTACTAGAAATAGACGTTAAAGAAAAAACTATCGTTGTATCTGTTTCCATTAAAGATAATTCACCACTATAAGGTACTATTATTTTTCTTGTTTCATAAACAAAACTACTTGGATTATTAGAAATTATTTCTATTTCAGTATTATCTGAAATAACATTAGTAGGTATATGTTCAAATAATCCATCACTATTTGCATTAACTATTTCTAAGACATCATTATATTTTATTAGTACTTCTGCAAAATCAATAGTATGTCCACTTATTTTATTTCTTGTACTACTAATAGAATGAATATTAGTAGCTATATTTCCAATTGAAAACTGTTTTTTAGACTGAAATGAAAAATTACTTAATTCAAATAATTCATTTAATTCATCGTCTGTAAGATTATGATTAGTAACGGTTGTTTCTTTAGATGTTAAAGTCCCTTCAAATTTTACTAATTCTTTTCCTTTATACCAATAATAATCTGGTAAATCGTATATACCTCCAGCATTTACTAAAGATGTTGAATCCTTCCACATATTAATTCTACTACAACTAATCTTAAATATTAATGGATTATTAGTATAAATAACATTAGCATTCTTAGTATATATAGCTACCACCTTGGGATTATTCAAAATTAATTGTTGATTATTTCCTTTAAAGTGAATATTATAATTATCACTTGGAGTGTTATCAAAGGAATTAATAAGTTGTAATTTGGAGCCTTCTTTCATAATAAAATTCCCAAATACCGACCACATTGGTACTCTTTGATGATTGTTCTCTATAAATTTTAAACTAGCTCTTTCTTCAATCAATACATTATTAGCACCATGAGTAGTATAAGCTGCAAAACCATTACCAGTCGTTAAATCAACTTCTGTATCATGTAAGATAGTAAAATTAAGTTTATTGGTTCCATTCATAAAAGCTTGGGTAGGCGTTGATAAAGTGACTTTACTTTTACATAAAAATACTACTGAAGGATTTATTGTATCATTTCGAAAATAAAATAACTGTGTAGAAGTTGATTTACTTGATATAGTAGTATTACCACCAAGAATTACTTTATCCGAATCACAAACTTCTTGTGGATCAACATTATTAGTTGTTTCAATTGTAATAGTTGAGTCTATTATTTTAGTAGTGCCATAAGGATTATATGACAATTCAGTTCCATTAAATTTAATATTTTCATATGTTACCACTACATCAGAATAGTTTCTATCTAACGGAACATAAACTACACCATAAGTATTAGTACTCTCAATATCCATATTTTTTATTATTACTTCCTTATTATTTTCACTAACTATAATCGTATCAGATATATCAGTACTATTTATCCCTGTAAGTTTATATCTAAATCCTTCATAAGTTCCATCTATTGTAACTTTTATTTTGTTTTCATTTATAGAAATTCCATTATCTAAAACTATACTATTACCTAAATATATATAATCATAACCATTATCCATCTTTAAAACATTATTCAATTCTTCACTTGTGAACACCTGAACTCTTTTATTATTTATTATTTTCATCAAACACCTTATCCTTAAACTTGTTTTATTCCTAAATAATCAATAACAATAGTTAATAATGAATTAGTAAAATAAGAAGATGACATAATATTATTTAAATCTGGAGCTTTTAAATAAATTGTCTTGCTACCTAAATTAGTAAGTTCATATAAATTATTGGTATTAGTTACTGCCACAATACCATGCCCAAAAATTTGCGTTCCCAACTCACTATTTACCCACTTGCTTGCTCCTACATAAATTAAGTCTGTATCTTTTTGCTTAAATCCCAAAGTTATAAAATCAGTATCTTGATTAAACTTATTACTCTCATTTTTTATAGTTGCTGATACAACAAAAGATACTTTATAATATCCAGGAACATTAAACTTAATAGTATTATCAGTATTTAGTGACACTAAATCAGTAACATCCAACTCTTTTCTAGTTATTGATAAATTTGTATTTCTCGGAACCTCTATTCCATCTTTATTATTACCATCATTAAAAGTAACCAAATAAGCTGAACGTAATACCGTTGGTCCATCTTCCCCTTTTTCTCCTTTAGGGCCAATATCTCCTTTAGGCCCTGTTGGTCCAGCTATTCTTCCAACATTATCCCACTTGCCATCATTTTCTGTCCAAACGTATAAATCACCATTTACTAAATACGAATCATTAACATTACCTGTAGGATGATTTTTTATTAACTCTTCATAAGTTTTATATTCCCCTAGAATTGAAACACTCTTACCAGGTATTCCCTGAGGACCTATTTCACCTTGTGGTCCTTGAATACCAGGTATTCCCTGTGGACCTTGTGGTCCTGTGGGCCCAGGACAATTTTTAGGCCTACACCTTTGATCACGTTTTATTTTTTCCATAATTTTTTCATAATTATTCACGTTTATTCCTCCTCAATATAAATTATGAAAAAATAATAAAGAAGTAAATTATTTTTATCTAGACTGTGAACAAAATATAAATTTATAATTTAACTTAAGAACTCATGATTTTTTATTTTCTTTTTCATCTATAGGTTTTATTTCTTCAAATATCTTTTTTATTTTATCCATATTTAACACCCTTACTTATATAATTCCACATAATTTTCTTATTTACTTTTAATAACAAAAAAATCATAGAAAATTATTTCTATGATTCTCAGAGTGTTAACAAAGTAAAGACCCTCTTAATAAAACTAAAGTCTTATCCATTTAATTCTGTTAATTCTTGATTTAATGTTTGAAATTTATTATTAATTTTATTTGTTTCAGCTTTTTCTAAAGTATACCATCCTTTTTTAAACATTAATTCATATACTTCTCTTTGCATCTTAGAATATTCTTCAAACATATTTTTATATTCTTGATATAAGTGTTCGTTACTTGCTTCTGTAAGTCCAACTACATAATTTTTATTTAATTCTTTTAATGTACTAAGTAAACAATTAATATAATCTTTATCATTTAAATTTTTCCCAGATGGAACATTTACCTTTGGATTTTTAATTTCATTATTATTCATTAGATCCTCCATTATTTAAAATATTTAACACCCTATTCATATCATTATAAAATATATTGCTAGCACATACTAAAATATCTTTTATTTCTGCATCTTCTACATTATTACTTGCATTATATGAAGATTTATACGCTCCATAATTCCAATTAAACATATCACTTAAATAATCTAAATCTTTACCACTAATAATGTTAGGTACTTCATTATATTCTATATTCATTTTATTCCTCCCATTATATAGTGAAACTATTTAGTTTACTTTATACAAAAAAAGCAGAAAATCTGCTTTTATTTAGCAAATAAATTTTTTACTCTACCCCAAAATGTTGTTTTAGTAGCTTCAACAGTTGTATTATTTTCAACTACTTCCTTCTTCTTACCATCTACAACTAAAATTAATTTTGTTTTACTGTCTTCGATAGTATTAGTACTATTAACAGTTTTGTATTCATCACCCAATTTAGTCAAAGCTTTTACTTTTTTACTCATACTTTTGACATTATTATTAACTAAATTAGTAAGAACTTTTATACCTTCATCATTGAATTTAGTTATACCATTATTTAATTCATTAATACCATTATCAAGTTCTTCTACTCCACCATATAATTTATTTAAAGCGGTAGTAATTGTTTTTAATGATTCATCTCTTACCGTATTCGCAATTTTGCTAGCTAAAGTTGGAGCAAGTTCTTCTGCTGTTTTTATAGCAGTTTGTTCTGATACTTGCTTAGCTACTTCTCCTGAAACTATTTTAGCAGTAGATGTTGCAGCTGAAGATGCCGAGATAGATGCATATTTTTTAATTAAATTAACTTCATTACAACGACTATCACTTGCAGGAATTAAACCTTTAATACACCCACCAACAATTGGAACTAAAGTTGGATCTGTCAAACTATTTACATATTCAGTTAAAGCTTTAGTAACAGCTTCCGTTCCAATAGATTGTGCAGTAGCACTACTTGGATTTAACATACCAGAAACAGTAGACCATGCCTCTGCAGCAATACTATTTTTATATTCATCTGTAAATTTACCTTTTACAATTGATGTTGCCTCGCTTTTAATAACATTTAATTGTTCTTTTGAGAGAACATCGCCATTATTTTTTTGTAATGCACTAATAGAATTTTTTAAAGTGGTTTTTAATTCGTTAGATCCATCTTTTAACTTAAGAGAACCATTATTAATTAAATCCATACTTTCTCCAAGTTCATCAGCTTTTTTATAAAGAGCGTCTAATTTATCAAAAGCTTTTAAATCATCATTACTAATTAGTTTTGGAGTAACAACAGAATACATTGATTTAAGTTCAAAAGATGTTGTATCATAACTAATTGTTATTTCGTTCATATCTTTTAACTCTTGTAAATTTAAACTTTCATATAATCCTGGGGTAGCAAGTGCTGCGATGACACTCTTAGTACCATTAGATGTAACTTTACCATTAGTAACACTTATATTACTATTAGTTTCATTATCTAAAACTGTACCAAACATAACTACAAATGGTGTATATAAAGTTTCTGATTTTCCATTAACACGAACAATATGTTTGTCATTATTTTTATAACTTACTGTAATAGATACTTTACCAGATAATCCTAACATATCATCTAAATTCATTTCTTTTCCATCTAATGAATATTTAATAGAAACATCGATAGGTAAATTATTTTCATATTTACCTTGATATAAAATATCATTATCTTCTGCATTCCAAACTATTTTTTTATTATCAATAGTAAACTTTTCATTACCATTAATATTTAAAATATCTTTTAAATCAGTATAGTCTTCAATAGTACTTTCTTTTTCACTATTGATTAATTGTTCATTAATATAAACATTTTTTACCTTACCATCTGATTCTAATTTTCCATATACAGTTTCATTTTTAGTTAAAGCATAAACAGGAAAACTAGTTGATAATAGTGTTATAACAAGCATTGAAGCTGTTACTTTTTTTAATATATTTTTCATATTTTTACTTCCTTTCGTTGTTTTTGTAATTAATTTATCAAAAATAAGTAAGACTGATGGTAATACCATAATTACCACAAGCATACTAACAATCGCACCTCTAGATATTAGTGTACATAAGCTTCCTACCATTTCAAGTTTAGAATATACACCAACACCAAATGTTGCAGCAAAGAAACAAAGACCACTAATTAAAACTGATTTACCATTATAATTTAACGTTTTAAGCATTGCTTCTTTAGGTTTTAAATTATCTTTTTTATTTTTCACATATGATGAAGTAAGTAATATTGCATAATCAATTGTTGCTCCTAATTGAATAGTACCAAGAACAATTGGTGCGACAAATGGTAATGTTACTCCACCAAAGTATGAGAATGACATATTAATAATAATTGCTGACTCAATTGTCAATGTAAGTAAGAATGGTAAAGATAAACTCTTTAAAACAATAAGTAGAATTGCTAAAACACAGATGATAGATGCGGAATTAACATTTGTAAAATCAGTATCACTTATGTTAATTAAATCTTTCATAAGAGGTCCTTCACCAGCAACAATTATATTTTCATCGTATTTTTTTACAATATTATTAATTGTTTCTATTTGACTATTAAGTTCATCACTAGCAACTTCATATGTTGAATTTAAAAGTAGCATTTCATATTTATCATTTTTAAATGTACTTAATAATTTTGATGGTAACATATTTTCTGTTACACCATATTGTTTTAATTCATCAAATGATAAAACAAAATCAACACCATCAACACTTTTTAATTCATTTACCATATTAACAATATCATTTGTCTTCATCTTGCTATCAACAATAATCATTTCTGGACTAACAATATTATATTTTTCTTTTAATTCTGCATTTGCACTAATACTTTCTAAGGTATCTGGAAGTGATCTATCTATCTTGTAGTATACATCTACTTTTTTATAACCTAGATAAGCTGGTACTAAACAAATCAAGAAAACAATAAAAATTATAATATGATTATTAACAATAAATTTATTAAATCTTGTAAAGTTTAAATTTAAACTTTTATGTTTTGTTTTTTCAATAGCTTTATCAAAGATAAGAAGTAAACTTGGGAATAATGTTAAAACTGTAATAACACCTAATATTACTCCCTTAGCCATTACAATGCCTAAATCTTTTCCTAAAGTTAATTTCATCGCACATAAAACTAAGAATCCTGCAACTGTCGTAAGAGAACTACCTAATACCGAAACAAAAGTTTCTGCTATTGCTTCACTCATAGCTTCATTTTTATCCTTAAATTTCTTTTTCTTATCTTCATAAGAATGATACAAGAAAATAGAAAAGTCAGTAGTAACACCTAGTTGTAATACTGCAACCAAGGCTTTAGTTATGTATGAAATTTGACCAAAGCATAAATTTGTTCCTAAGTTAAATAATATTGCGCATCCAATATTAAGAAGTAAAAATACTGGAGCTAAATAAGAATCTAATGATAACTCTAAAACTGTTAAACATAAAATAACAGCAATTATAATATATATCATTATTTCTTGTTCAGATAAATTCATAGTATCTAAAACCATTGAACTCATCCCACTTAATTTACAACTATCTTTTGTAATACTTCTAATCTCTTCTACCGCATTAATAGTTTTTTCATTAGAAGTACCATCTTTAAATGTTATAAGAATTAAATCTGTATTATCTTTATGTAGTTTTGATGTTACTTCATTTGGTAACATTTCAACTGGAATACTTGTTCCAATAACATCATATAAAGATACTACCTCGTTAACCCCTTCAACATTCTTTATTTTATTTTCTAGTTCAACAATATTTTTACTGCTCATATTATCAATAATCGCAACTGAATACGAACCCATATTAAAATCATCAGTTAAAATATTTTGACCCTTAATTGTTTCAATATCTTCTGGTAAGTAAACTAAAATATCATAATTGATTTTAGTTAACTTCATTCCTATAAATGAAAAAAATGCAAGTATAATTGAAACAATCAAAATAACTTTTTTGTGTTTGCAAATCTTTTCTGCAACCTTATTCATATTTTTCCCTCCATCCACAAGATAGTTTATTACAAACTTATTTCTTTGAACACAAACATATTTATTAAAATGTATGTTTTCCAACAATATGATAAATATGTATACATAAAAACCAACAAAACGTAATTTATCTTTACATATGTCGGTTTTTATGCATATAATATAGGTGGTGATATAAATGGAAAAGAAAAAAGATTTACGCGTTGTTAAGACTAAAAACTTACTCTATCAAGCCTTAATAGATTTAATGAAAGATAAAACTTTTGAAGAAATAAAAGTTTCTGATATTTGTTCTAAAGCCATGATTAATCGTTCTACTTTCTACGCTCACTACGAAGATAAATATGAATTACTAGTAGACTTTATTAGTAATCTAAAAGAAGAATTTGTTAATGAACTTAATAAAAATAGCAATAATCTAAACACTAGAGAATACTATATAAAATTAATCGAACTATTTTTAGATCATATTGAAAGCAAAAGAAATGTTTATAGCTCTATCATGATTAACAATCGTAATAGTATTATGATGGATATTTTACTAAGTGTTGTTAATGAAGATATTTTAAATAAAATTAAAACTGATAGTATTAGTAAAAAGATACCTAGTGATATAATTGCTAAATTCTATTTAGGTGGGGTTATTAACTTAGGTGTTGAATGGTTAAGTGATAGTTCTAAGTATACTAAAGATCAAATTATGGAATACTTAAAAATATTAATTCCAGATAATATAAACTAAAAATGGCAAGTCATCGACTTACCATTTTCTTTTATCCTAATTGTGATTTTGAGACAGTTATAACTGGACGAACGCCATAGCTGTCGTCGAAGTCGACGAAGTTGAAGTTCAAGTTGCCGTGGTAGTTCACAAGCCAAGCGCGGTTAGAGTTAGACGCATGAGGGGTTGATGTCCAATAACCATATACATTATTTTCATATAGCCATGTTGGTAATCCCGAAGTTTTATTACCCGCAGCTTTATATATTTGATCATATGAAGGTAAGCTTATTTGTGATTCTGTTAATTTTGTCCATCCTGTTGTACTTGTTTTTAAGTATTCTAATGCTCTATCTGCAGCACATGTATTATTACTTCCTGATTTACACCAAGCTACTGTATTTCCTCCACTTGTTGTTCCTTTACCATTTGAATCTATGTTTCTATCCATGATTAATGATACATTATCTCCATTTGTTTCTAGTACAAAGAATGTTTTTGCATCATTATCACCTAATTCACATGTATATCCATCTCCATAGGCAAATTGTCCTTGTGGTACATTTCCTTTTGTTGCTGCTGTTTTTGCTGTACACAATACTTCTACTTGTGGTGTATTTCCTTTCTCTATTGCTTCATATGTTTTCTTAGTAGAATTATATGAAACAGTATAATCTCCTATTATCATACTTGATGATGATTGATCAACACTTCCATTTGTTATCTTTATTTTCCCTGATGTTGGTTTTGTTCCGCTCATTTCTATTTTTATTTTGTTATCATCTGAACAACTTGCACTTTTATCTCTACATAGATTTCCATCACTTGTTATTTGATATTCTCCTTCTAGTACTTCATTTTTATTTAGTCGTTCTTCTGCTACTGCTACTTCTACTTGTTTTATGTAGCTATCCGCACTTCTCTCAGCTGCTCCTTTCTTTGATTTTTTTATTGTATTCATTACTATTGGTGTTGCGATTAGTGCGATTATTGCTAATACTACTATTACCGCTAGTAATTCTATAAGTGTAAATCCGTGTTTATTTTTTAATTTCATAATACTCCTCCTTCTTTTATTTAGATTTACTTACTTGTAAAGGTACAATAAAAAACACAAAGAAACCTAGACTATTTCAAGTCTAGTTTTCTTGTGTTTTTATATGTATTTAGTATTATAGTATGATTAAATAACCCCCCCCCAGGTTGGTGTTTCTGCTATTATTTTTGAAGTTATGTTCTACGAATACTTTAACCATACTATCGCTACCTTTACTGTATTTATTATACAATTTATTGTTTGTTATTGTCAACAATTATTAATCTATTCTTCTACACTTACATCAAAGATTTTGTTTCCTTTTTTTCAATTTCTTTAATTGATTTATCTGGAGTTGGTAAATCTTCAGGCATAGTACCACCTAATTCTTCTATAACTTTTCTTATAGCTTTACCTACTTTATAATGAGTATCAGTTGCCATATTTTCGCTTTTTTCTTCTTGTTTTTCTAATAAAGCTTCAGTTTGAGTTATTCTAAACACATTAGCTCCCAATTCAGTACTTCCCATATTATCTAATATATCTTCTCTATACCTTAAGCCTTTTCTTTTAGCAATATCGTTTGCTGTTTCACCATTGTATAAACCTTTATAACCTGCATTTGTAAATTTATCAAAGTTTTTAACTCCTTTTTCTCTTGCTATTTTATACAAAACTTTATTACCATCTTTTGTTTGTTTTCTTCTATACAATCTCTTTTCATCTTCTGATAATTTACTATATTCAGCTTCTGTTAACTCCATTCTTCTTGTTTGTATTGCAAAGTATGTCTGGCCTAACGCAACAGTTTTAAATTTAGGATTAGCATTTTGAACTATCAAATAACAAGCATATCTACTTAGCTTATAATCAATGATATTTTTAGTTGAAACCCCTGTCTTCACAATTTTGGTGTTTACACCAAAATGGGAATTAATGTTGTTATTACTTTGAGAACAAGCTATTTGAGCTTTTTCTATAACACTAGAAAAATATCTCCATTCTTTATAACCAAGTATTTGCTGTAGTTCTCTTGCTTCCCAATATTCATTACTTGAATTATCAATATGTTTAATATCTTCAAAAATTTTTTCAGTATATTCTTCTATATTACTCATTTATTTATTCCTCCTTTTTGTAATATTCTCAAAAAGATTATACCAAACATTTGTTCTTATCACAATACTTTTTGTTAAAAAAAATAGCATCTAAAATACTATTTCTTACTAACTAAAATATCATTGTTATTAGCTCTATTATAATTCCACTAATAACTCCTAATCCATATAATAAACTCAATATAATTATATTTTCTTTTATATCCTTATTTTCTTTAAATAAAACTAAAAGGGCAACTCCACTACCAGTTAAAAGTCCAGCCATAGCTGATCCTAATGATATTGCACCATTTAAATAAAGTTCAGTGATAACAATGCTTGATCCACAATTAGGAATTAAACCTAGTAAACTTGATATAAATGGTCCAAAAATACTATTTTTTAAGAATAATTTCGATAAGCTATCTTCTCCTATAAAGTGCAACAATATATTTAATAAGAATGAAACTAACATAATAAACAATAATGTTTTAAAAGTATGAATTAAAGTTGATTTAATTACTCCTTCTTCATGACAATTACAATGATCTTCATTACATATCTCATAGTTTATATTTTCTTTTTTAGATTTTTTATTTAATAATAGATCAATAATAAATCCCCAGATTATTCCACATATAAACTTAATTCCTAACAATTTTATTATTTCTATGAATGCTATCTTTTGTGATAACATAATTGGTAACATCTCATCACTTGTAGCTAGATAAATAGAAATTAACGTTCCTAAAGTAATTATTCTTGTTACATATAAATTAGTTGCCATAACAGAAAAACCACATTGTGGAAATAATCCAAGTAAACTACCAATTAGTGGTCCAACCTTACCTGATTTACTAACTAACTCTTTTGTTTGTTTATTTAATTTATGTTCTATTAATTCGATAATTAAAAATGCAATAAATAAAAATGGTAATAGTTTTAAACTATCTATTAAAGTATCTAATATTATATCTATCATAGTATCTCTTCTTTCGTTTAAAATTATAACAAAAAATAGATAGAAAATCTATCTATTTTGCAACAATACTAACTAATTTTTTAGGAATAGTAACAATTTTTACGATTTGTAATCCTTCCAAATGTTTCTTTACATTTTCAATTTGTAAAGCCTTTTCTTTCATTTCTTCTTCTATAGTATCTGTATGTGTTTCTATTTTTCCACGTACTTTTCCATTTACTTGAACTACTAATTCATAAGTTTCATCTATTGTCTTTGTTTCATCATATGTAGGCCATGGTTCATAAGCAATAGTATTCTGTTGTTTAAATACTTCGCTCCATAGCTCTTCAGTAATGTGTGGAACTATTGGATTTAATAGTTTTAATAATCCTTTTGCATATTCTACAGGGAATACTTCTTCTTTATAAATAGCATTAATAAATATCATCATTTGACTAATAGCTGTATTAAAACTTAAAGATTCGTAATCACTAGTTACCTTCTTAACTGTTTTGTGATAAATCTTTTCAAGATTTGCATTCGCTTGATCTGCTATTTTATTTTCTTCAGTATAAAGTCTCCATATTCTATCTAAGAATTTTTTAGCACCATCAACAGCATCATCATTCCATGGTTTATCAGCTTCCAAAGGCCCCATAAACATCTCATAAAGTCTTAATGTATCAGCACCATATTCTTTTACAATGTCGTTTGGATTTACAACATATTCAGGATATCTTTTACCCATTTTAATACCATTGGAACCTAAGATCATTCCTTGATGTACTAATTTTTTAAATGGTTCTTTAACTGGAACAATTCCTTTATCATATAAATAATTATTCCACATTCTAGAATATAATAAATGTCCAACAGCATGTTCTGGACCACCAACATATAAATCAACTGGCATCCAATGTTCTAGCAATTTTTTATCAGCTAAACATTCATTATTATGTGGATCAATATATCTTAAGAAATACCAACTTGAACCCGCACTACCAGGCATTGTAGAAGTTTCTCTTTTTCCTTTAATTCCATCTACTTCTACATTAACCCAATCAGTAGCATTTTCAAGTGGCGCTTTTCCATTTTTACCTTTGTAATCTTCTAATGTTGGTAAAATTAAAGGTAATTCAGAATCTGCAAGCGCTACATCTTTACCATCTTCTAAGTGAATAATTGGAATTGGTTCACCCCAATATCTTTGACGAGCAAAAATCCAATCTCTTAAACGGTAATTAACTTGTTTTTTTCCACAGTTATTTTCTTCAAGCCAATTAATCATTTTATTAATAGCATCTTCTTTATTAAGTCCATCTAGGAACTCAGAATTAATATGCACACCATCTTTAGTGTAAGCATGTTCTTCTATACTATCACCATCTAGAACTTGAATAATTGGAATATTAAACTTTTTAGCAAATTCGTAATCACGATCATCATGAGCAGGAACTGCCATAATTGCTCCAGTACCATATGTTGCTAAAACATAATCACTTATCCAAATAGGTATTTCCTTATTATTGACAGGATTAATAGCGTATGCACCAGTAAATACTCCTGTCTTTTCTTTATTTAATTCTGTTCTTTCTAAGTCTGATTTAGAAGCACATGCCTTCTTATAATTTTCAACAGCTTCTTTTTGTTCTTCAGTAGTTATTATATCGACAAGTTTATGTTCAGGTGCTAAAACACAATATGTTGCTCCAAATAAAGTATCACAACGTGTTGTAAAAACTGTAAATTTAGAATCAGTACCTTTTACTTTAAAATCAACATGAGCACCAATACTTTTTCCAATCCAATTTCTTTGAATTTCTTTAGTTGATTCAGGCCAATCAATTTCATCTAAACCTGCAAGTAATTTTTCGGCATAAGCAGGAATATCTATAACCCATTGCTTCATGTTTTTTCTAACAACAGGATATCCTCCACGCTCGCTCTTGCCATCAATAACTTCATCATTAGCAAGAACTGTTCCCAATTCTTCACACCAATTAACTGGCATATCAACACATTTAGCATAACCATCTAAAAATAATTGTTTAAATATCCATTGTGTCCACTTGTAAAATTCTGGGTCAGAGGTAGAAACTTCTCTATCCCAATCATAAGAAAAACCTAACATTTTTAATTGTGTTTTAAATGTTTCAATGTTTTTCTTTGTAAATCCTTCTGGATGATTACCTGTTGATATAGCAAATTGTTCAGCAGGAAGTCCAAATGAATCAAAACCCATTGGATGTAAAACATTATATCCTTGCATTCTTTTCATACGGGCAACTATATCTGTTGCTGTATATCCTTCTGGGTGTCCTGCATGAAGACCAACACCAGATGGGTATGGAAACATATCTAGGGCATAATATTTAGGTTTACTAAAATCATAAATATCTGTTTTAAAAGTATTGTTATCTTCCCAATACTTTTGCCATTTCTTTTCTATCTTTGTAAAATCATACATTATTTATTACCTCTTTTCAACATTACTAAACCAACAATGTGATATAAAACTAAAATTAGTGGAATTATTATTACAAACGCAACTAATACTTTTAATATATAGTTTGGTACTAAATCAATAATAATCAAAGTAGTACTAATAATAAATGCATTAGAAATCGCTACTAAATTAGCAAGTAACTTTACATTCTTATCACTAACTTTAACATTATATTTTTTGTTAAAGTATAAAGCTTGATTACTAGTTTCAAATTTTTTTAATTTTTTCTTATTTAAAATAACCGTAAAAAGATATGCTAAATAAACCACTAAAAACGATACCACAAACATAATAATATATTTCATAAAAAATCCTCCTTAAAAACAAAAATATTATAAATATAAGGACGATTGATCGCGGTACCACCTTATTTCATAATATTTTATTACACTCTCAAATCTTTAACGCAGAACTACGGCTATAAGCAACTAGAAAAGCAAGTTCATAATATTTTATTAGAAGTTTTCACCAACCACTTCTTCTCTAAACATAATTTATTATTACTACTCTCTTCGTTTGTCTTTCAATATAAGAATATTATATTATAATTTTTTTTATTATTCAAGTATTATCTTTACTTTGTTTCTATTTTATTTTTGTTATATTTATATTTCAATAAATTATCCTTTTTAATAACAGACTCACGCAATCTTTTTTCTATATCATTTCGTGTATTTTTAGCAACTTTTCCACCTTCTTTAGCCATTTTTAGATTATTATCTAATCCGTATGGTTTATACTTTTTGGCAAGTTCTCTAGTTGTAATTTCACCAATATCAGCAAGTACTACTTCTAAATCAGACATATTATCTCTTAAAGATTCTTTTCTAAGTCCTTTATATTCTTTATATTCACCAGCATCCATTCCTGACCATTCCTTATATATTTCATTTGTTAATATTGCATACTCTATTTCTTTCGTTACTCCATTTTCATTCCACACATCTGTCAATTTTTTTCTATCTTGAATACCTTTTATTCTTCTTATTATCCATTCTTCTTCATATCCTTTTTTTCTATACAAATCTATTGATCTTTGTATTGCTAGTGATGGGTCAAATGTCTCATCTATTCTTTCACGTCCTAATCTTGCTAACCACTGTTTTATTGGCTCAGCATTTTTACTAGGTATTGATTCTATTATTCGAAACATTTCTTCTATATCACATACATCAGTTAAACGATATTTTCCATCTTGTGCTTTTAATCTCAACTGTCTAGTAATACTAGACGTTTCAAATTTTTCTTCATTTAACAATTTGTTTTTTAACCAATTCCAATATTTTCTACTATCTTTACTTTCTGATAGAATTCCAACTACATCCACCACACTAATATAATACTTCTCTTCTTCTTTATTCCAAACAGTTCTTATCATTTTATTATTAAATATCTTATTTATTAAATGTATTTTATCTTCTTTCATTTTTTCTCCTTTCACTTCTAATATTCCACAAAAGTATTCGATTTCCTTTTTATAGTACAAAAAAACCAATGAATTTCTCATTGGTTTTTATTAATCTACACTTCGTCAACATATTCTAGTAGTTTTAAGAATAATTTCATATACTTCTTATCTAATCCTTTATTCTTTAACTTACGAATTTCAATTCTCTTTTTCTTATTAGATAAATCTTCAAATAATATTTTATCCAATTCATTTTTGATTTCTGTTTCAATTTGTAAATCACTAATAATTTCAGCAATATCATCATTTATTATTCTCATAGCATTTACTTCTAGGTTGTCACCTTTTAAATTAATAGTTAAATTTCCAATTGATTTTACTTCTAATATTTCTACAACGAAATCATTAAGATCTACATAAGTCATAAATCTAATAGGACTTCCATTAAAAGTTACAGATATACTAGCAGGTTCCTTTGTATTTCTAAATCTAAATTTGTAATGACGATTTTCAGGTACTATTCCAGCCTTTCCTTCAACTGATTTCATAACTAATTTATAATCACTAACAGAATAATTATATTCAATATTAGTTAATAAATAAAAATCTTTTAAATATAAATCAGTCGTACCATCATCTTCATAGATGTTATATGAATTACTTCTTCCAGGGAAAATATGAATTTCCATATTTTGTGGTGGATTAGTATCATTCAATTTCTCATTATTAGCCATTGGGATAATTGCCCCAGCTTTTGCAAACACTGGATAATCTTGATCTTTAAAGAAACCAACATAATTTGTTCCTCCAGGAAATTTTTTCCCAGTAACAAAATCGTACCACACACCTTCTGGAATATACATTTTGTGAATTGATCTATTCATCGTATAATCTTTTTTCTTTGTTATAGGTGCGACAAATAATTCACTACCAAAATAATACTCTTTTGAACATATATCATCATCATACATCTCAGGATACTTATAATAAAGCGGGATTAGCATTGGATCTCCAAATTTATGATACTTATAAGCTTCAGAATATAAATATGGTATTAATTGATGTCTAAGTGTCAAATAATCTTTTACAATAGTATATGTTTTTACTCCCCAACGCCAAGGTTCTCTTTTATAATATTTTCCACCATCACAACCAAATTTTAATATAGGTGAAAAAGTTCCTAGTTGAACAAATCTTATATATAATTCATTATCCTCAATACCTTTATAATAACCGCCTATATTATGACTCCAAAATGATACACCAATATTTGTTGCATTTAAATTATAAAATGGCATAAGCGATAAAGTATCCCAACCTACGGTTGTCTTACCAGCATATAATACTGGATATCTATGCGCAGCTAAGCTTGTTCCATTAGCTAATATCATCGGTCTTCTCTTATAGTTTCTCATCATATCATACATATGATAATGTTTTAACATGTTAAGTTCAGCACTAGTTGTTTTAGTTCCATTCTTAATCCAATAGAAATCAACTTCTAAAGCATCTAATGGATGAATATAAAGTTTTAAATAAACATCTATCCAACGTGGTGCTAAAACATTAAATGGAATTATTCCTTTACTATCCTTTTGTAAATACTTGGTAGCTTGATTATAAAATTCATCATTAGGATAAAATCCATCCGTTGGATTTACACTAAGCCCCAATCTAATTCCTTTATTATGAACATAAGAAATCATTTCATAAGGAGCGGCAAATAATTTTTTATTAAATGTAAATCCAGCTTCTGTGTTATCTATCTTATTATGCCAATCATTATCAAGCAAAAGTATAGATAAAGGAATATTTTTTCTTTCAAATGTATCTATTAATTTTTTTAATGATTTATCATTATATTCTAAATCTCTACTCCACCAATTACCTAATGCATATCTTGGAATTAAAGCAGGATAGCCTGTCAAATCAAAATAGTCTTTCAAAGCTTTAGAAAAATCTTTTAAATAAGCAAAAACATAAATATCCAATTCTTTTTCTTTTCTATCACGTATAGTTCCATCTTCTTCTATAACTTTTGAATTTGAATCATCAAAACTTGCAAAACCATCTAACGAATATAGACTTTTAGCAAATTTAATTTTTCCTTCTTCTTTATTAATTTCTGTGAAAGGTGAACCATAGTTCTTAACTTCTGGATGTCCATAATACCACACTGAATTTGAATTTAATACCTCAACTTTTAAATTTGATTCAGGAGAAAACTTACTACCTCTAAAAGTTTTTTCTTTAGTATAATATATTTTAAAATATGAAGTTGTAATTTCTAAAAATCTAGAATCTTGTTTTACATCAAATTTAACTTCAGGAAAATTTCGATTCCAAGCAAATTCTGTTGGTAAATCTTCAAATAATCCTGACTCATTATATTCAAATCTAATTAATCTTTCAGTTAAAATAGTAATCCTATATCTATCTCCCTTAACAATATTCTTATTGTTAGCTATAGGATTTATTTTTAATTTAAAATTATCACCTAGTGGATACATATTTCCACCCCTTTTCCTTTTATAATTCTTCTATTTCTACAAAATTAGTATGTCTAATTTCTTTAAATGGATAACCACCGGTAATTATGATTTTATCTCCATTTTTAATATCAACATTATTCATGGCTATTTTTTTAGCCTGCTCTACTATATCATCAAGAGATTTTAAATTCTCAATATATATTGGACACACACCAAAATATATTGATAAACTTCTTAGCGTTTCTGGATTAGTACTAATTGCTATAACAGGACATTTTGGTTTGAAGCGACTCATCTTACGAGCTGTATATCCACTTACTGTTGGTGCAATTATAGCTTTACAATTTAAGCGATTACTAATTTCTGCAACAGAACATGCTATATTACCAGTTGTATCTTGATTTTCTGTTTCAATAGCACTAAGTAAAAATTTATCATAATTAATATCTTCTTCAGCTGATTTTATTACCTTTTCTATTTCTTCGACCAAGCTAATAGAATAATTCTTATTATGAGATTTATTACCTATTATAACAGCATCAGTTCCGTCAAGTACTGCATTCGCCAAATCACTAACCTCCGCTTTATTTAATATTTGAGCTTCAAAATCATAATCTGCTTCAGCAGAAATAATGCTAACTTTGCCACTTGTATGGCATTTATCAATTATTTTCTTTTGAATACTTGGAATCTTTTCAATTGGAACTTCTAATCCAAGATCATCACGTGAAATAATAACGCCTTCACTCATATTTATAATATCTTCAACTTCTTCTAAAGCAAAATTATTATTAATTTTAGTTAAAATTCCTAAATGATTATTTTCCATATTAATAAGTAAATCATTAATATCTAAGACATCTTCTTGATCTGTAACGGAATTCAAAATAACATAGTCCATTCCTATTTCAGCAGCGAACTTAATCATATCTTTATTATATTTAGTTAAAAACTTTTTATTTATTTTTATATTAGGAATATTTACTTCGCTATATTCATAAACAAGTCCACCTTTTTTTACTAAACATAATATAAAACCTTCACTTTTATCTAAGACTTCTAATTCTACATTTCCATCAGAAAGTTTAATAATGCTATCGTATTTTATTTCATTTATTATTTCAGAATAATCAACAGATAATTTTGCTTCGTCACCAATAGTATGATCCATATAAATTCTAATTTTATCTTTTTCTTTTAAATAAGCACTACCACCAGATATTTTATTTAGATGAACCTTATTATTTTTCAATTCTAAAATACTTCCAACATTGATTTTCAACTCATCATTTAAATAATTAATTTTTTTCATAACTTCTAAACAAAATTCTTTATTTACTTCGTTTAAATCAATCAAAAACAAATCCACACCATTTTCCATTAAACTTCTAATAAATTCATCATTACTATTACTTTGTGTTAACTGTGAAATTATCTTAGTCTTATTCATACTATCACCATAAATATTATACCAATTTTTACTAATATTAAAAAGAGTTTTTTTTATAAACTCTTTTTCTTGTAAAATCTATGTAAATTTATTTATTAGTTGTTAATTTAATATTACTTGGTTGAACACTAGTATTTATTAATAAAGTACTATTTCCATCTAACACTTCTATTTCTGGTAAGTTTATTGATTGTTCTGTTGGTGTATTTAAAGCTTGAACAACTTCAATATTATTACTTTTTAACCAAGTTTTAAATACACCTATTTTATCTGTAGCACTATCATAATTACTTAAATATGATTTATTTATTCTCATTCCATATGAAGTAGGTAAAAATTGCCACCAATAATTACCATTTGAATTTGAAATCTTATCCCATGAAGTAACTTTTGCTACATTACTATATCCTAATCCATTAATTCCTTTAAAAGTCTTTACATCAGATGTAGTGTAAAATGATACATAATCACCATAATCTATATTTTTACCCCAATAAACATCATTATCAGTTCCGTTAAATACTTTCTTAGATACATTTCTAACAACTTTTTTATTATTAAAATCTATATAATCTGCATAATCCCCTACTTTTCTTAACGGTTCATCTAAATATATATTTGTTAAAGCGGCTTTGTAACTTTCATAAGATGTTGCACTACTACCTTCCTCTATTTGAATCCTTACTTGATAATTACTGTAAGTATTTCCTAATCTCCAATTCTGTAATAAAAGGTGTAATTTCTCTTCTCCTGCAAAAACACTTCCAGAAAAGGTTACAGAAGCTATATTATCTAGTGCTGTTGCATTTACATTTGTTCTTATATATTTAGTGTTTGATGAATTAAATAAAGAAAACGCAAACGTTATTCCTGTTCCTTCTCCAATTGCCCCGCTTCCACCTACTACATCAATTTTTAATGTATAGGTTTTATTTACATCAAATATATTTGGAAAAACATCAGAAAGTTTTATATTACTAGGATTAGTTAATTTTCCATTAATTGTTATAACGTCACCAGTACTTGTCATTGTTAATCCACCCGATGAGTCCTGTTGCTTTAAATAACTATGATCAAATAAATTCTTGCCTCTATCCTTAACTTGTATTACATACTTACCTACATTATTACAAGCATCACTTCCATAACTAGAGCAATTACTACTTGTTAGTAAATCTCCAGTACTTTTTACTTCACTTGGAAATGCTGGACTTGGCATTACTCCATATTCTTCATACGAAGTTGCAGTTGTTCCCTTTTCTAATTGAATTCTAACTTTATAATTATTAAATTTAACTCCTTTATTGACATAAAACCAAAATCTTGTAATATAGCTTTTACTATTTATTTTAGCAGAATTATTTACATCACTATTTTGCATATTAATTTCATACCAATTATTTGCTGTATTAATTTCGTCACCATTACCAAAATATGCTACCGCATATTTACTACTTTCACCATTAGTTCTATCTATACTTCCACTTACATATTGAGTAGATAAAACATACGAGGTGTTAACTTCACTTGGGATATTTATATACTTTGCTGCTACAATAGTAGTTGCAGTTGCAGTACCATTTATTAAAAAGCAATCTTGATCTTCTAAATATTGAACTGTCAAACCACCACCTGTTACAGCTGTACTCCATGCAGATGGATTAAATAAATTCTTACCAATTCTTGTTGCTTGAGTACTATTTCCATATATTAAATAGTTTTTTACTGATTGATTATTTAAAGTAAATGTAGTTCCATCAGTTGTTTCATAATTATCTGTTCCAAACCAACTACAATCTTCTTTAGTCGTTTTATTTGCATATAACTCAGTTCCAAACTCTTTTGTTACACAATAACCATTAACATATGTGTAAATTCTTGATTTTCCTTGTTTATTTATTTCAACTTCTCCAAAGTCTGGTTTTTCACCTTTAAAATTCAATTTTTCATTTAAAACATCAATTTTACCATATTTTGGAGACGCTGTTAAAAAATAATATTCTGCAGATTGAATTAGACCATTAGCACTCTCTATAGCACTATTTTTTTTAGAATTTTCTATTGATTTAGAAACCACAGGTACTGTAATAGCTACTACCACAGATAATACTACTATTACCGCTAGTAATTCTATTAAAGTAAATGCTTTTTTATTTTTCATATTTCCACATCCTCGTATTATTATTACTAATTCAATTATATATAATAGTTACCAAAAAAGCAAGAAAAAAATAGCATTACGCTATTTATAACCATACTGCAAATAAAACTGCAGATAATCCCAAAATTGTTCCTACTACTAAAAACATTTTAACAATATCTGTTTCAGCCCACCCTAATTTTTCTAAATGATGATGTAAAGGTGCCATTAAAAATACTTTTTTATTAAAATATCTTCCTGCAATCATTTGAATAATACAGCAAATTGTTTCAATAACAAATACCCCGCATACAACAATCAATGTTATCTCATGACTAGTAATAATTGCTACACTTGCTAGAGTTGCCCCTAAAGCAAGAGAGCCAGTATCTCCCATAAACACCTTAGCAGGATATGAATTATAAACAAGAAATCCTAATAATGCCCCTACTAATATAAAGCAGAAAATTCCAATTTCTTCACTTCCAGCTATCCAATAAGAACCAAAGCTTATAATACCAAACGATAAAAATGCTATAGCAGAAAGTCCACCAGCTAATCCATCCAATCCATCTGTTAAATTAACCGCATTACTACTTGCTACTAAAACAAATAATATGAAAAAGCCATAAAACCAACCAAAATTAATTTTTATTCCTAATGTATGAATATCTAATACCGGCTGTCTTCCACTTTTCATAAATATAAAAAAGAAAACAACAGCTATTAATATTTGTCCTATAAGTTTTTGAATTTCTGTCAGCCCTTCATTGTTATGTCTTTTAATAATTAAAAAATCATCTATAAAACCAAGTAACGCATATGACAAGAAGACAAACATTATAATAAACAAGTTATCTGTCCATTCTAACTTATTCATTAAAATAAGAATAACCATTGAAACAATAGTTGGAATAATAAATATTAAACCTCCCATTGTTGGTGTTCCATCTTTCTTTTTATGCTTTTCACTTAAAAATATACTAATCTTTTGATTAGCTTTTATTTTTCTTAAGAATGGTATTAATATAAGTCCAAATACTACTGAAATTACAAACGCTACCATAAGTGCTAAAGCAGATTTTGCTAAAACTAACATTATATCAACTCCTATATATTATCTAATACTACTTTCTTATCATCAAAAAATATTTTATCTTTACCTATGATTTGATAGTTTTCATGTCCTTTACCAAGTATCATTAGTATATCATTTTCTTTTAGTAATTGTATACCCCTAATAATAGCTTTTTCTCGATTTATCTCAATTTCATAGTTTTTTTTGTCAAGCTTTTGTATTATATCCCTTATTATTTCACTTGGATCTTCTGTTCTAGGATTATCACTAGTAAATACCACATGTTCAGCATTATTAACAGCTATCTCCCCCATTATTGGGCGTTTTGTCTTATCTCTATCTCCACCACATCCAACTATTACATAAATGTGATTATGATTTAATTCTTTTACTGTTAATAATATATTTTCTACTGCATCAGGTGTATGAGCATAATCAATAATAATAGCATTACTACCATACATTATTTTATCAATTCTACCACTAGGACTATCTAAATTTTCTATAACCTTAGATATTTGTTCATAATCAAAACCTAAATTATTTAAAGCTGCTATAACCAAAGTTAGATTATAAATATTATACTTTCCTATTAATTTAGTTTTATAAATATCACAATCGTTAATAACAAAATTACTTTCATTAAGATTATAATTATATTTTGTTATTTGATAATTAGAATCTTTAAAACCATATGTTTTATTATTGTTTTCTTTCATAATAAAATCCTTATAATATTTATCATCTATATTTATAATAGCCAATTTATCATTTTTTAGCATTGTAAATAATTTTTTTTTAGCATTCAAATAGTTATCAATTGTGTGATGATAATCTAGATGATCTTGCGTCAAATTAGAAAATAATACCATATCAAATTCTAATCCTTTTACCCTATTTAAACTTAAAGCATGACTGCTTACTTCCATAACCACATATTTACATTCCTCTTCCTTAGCTTTTAATAACATCTCATATATTTCCAAAATATCTGGAGTTGTATTCTCTAAATCTTTTATTTTTTCATCAATATAAAAACCAATCGTTCCTATATAAGCACATTTCTCTCCAAGTATATTTAATGCTTTATGCAAAAGATAACATGTTGTAGTCTTACCATTAGTTCCTGTCATTCCAATAATTTTTAAATCTTTTATCTTATCCCAATAATTAGTTTTTAAATAATTTACCAAATATTCATGAGTATCTTTAACAATTAGTGTATCAACACTATATAAACCATGTTCCGCAACTACACTAGTGGCACCTTTTTTAATTGCATCTTCAATATACTGATGACCATCATTAGAATATTTTAAAGCGATAAAAGTATCTCCCTTTTTAATTTTACGTGAATCACTTTTTATATTCACAAAAAAACACCTCCTATGATATTTTATGACAAACATCACGAGGTGTTATTCTAGACATTTTGTTTTTTATAATCGATATAATTTAATACTTCATTTTTATCATTAAAAGGAATTCTTTTATCTTTCAAAATTATAAATTCTTCATGCCCTTTACCTAATATTAGTAAAAAATCATCTTTTTTTAATAAATCCATACCAAGATGTATAGCTTGCTTACGATCTAAACAAATTTCATAATTAGTTTGTTTTATTCCTTTTAACATGTCACTTACTATTTCTTTAGGATCTTCATCGTGAGGATCATCTATTGTTATAATAGCTTTAGTAACATTATTTAAAACCATACCAGTCATGACAGGCCTTTTTGATCTATCACGACTACCAGTACAGCCAAAAACTATATATAAATTTCCCTCACATATTGGTTTTATTGTTTTTAAAATATTCTCAATCGCATCAGGTGTATGAGCATAATCAACAATTATAACATTATTATTATATTCTATTTTTTCCATACGTCCACTTGGCATTTTTAATTTATATATAATGTTATTTATTTTATCTAAATCAATTCCAAGCTCATGGCAAATAGAAATAGAAGTTATTAGGTTATAAAGATTATATTCTCCTAAAAGATGTGTTTTCACTGCATATTTTTTATCATTATATGAATATTCTAGTAATGATATTTTACTGGAAAATTTCATAGATAATATTTTATAATCTCCATTTTTACCAAAAGTCACATTATCATTATTCTTTAATAAATAGTAATCTTTATATCTATCATCACTATTAATAATAGCTTTACCACCTTTTTTAATTTGTTTAAATAGTTGTTGTTTAGCTATGCAATAATTATCCATTGTTTTATGATAATCCAAATGATCTTGCGTTAAATTAGTAAATACAGCCACATCAAATTTTATAGTTTGAAATCTGTTCATCGATAATCCCTGACTACTAACTTCTAAGCATACATATTTATACCCATTTTCATAGGCTTCTACTAAAAGTCCATATAAATCAGCAATATCAACGGAAGTGTTAGGTAAATTTCTTACTTTATCTTTTAGATAAAAACCGATTGTTCCTATATAAGCACATTTTATACCTAAGTTATTTAATATTTGGTAAGTTAAATAACAACTAGTTGTCTTACCATTAGTTCCAGTAATTCCTACAATTTTCATCTCATCAATAATATAGCCATATTCTTTTTCTAATTGTTGATTTAAATAAACTCTTGTATCTGGAACAATAACTGTTTGCACACTATAAGAGCCATGTTGGGCAACTACCTTAGTTGCTCCATTTTTTATAGCTAAATCAATGTAATCATGTCCATCACTACTAATTCCTGGAAGCGCTACAAAAGTATCACCAGATACTATTTTTCTTGAATCTGTCTTTATTTTTATCATATATCACCTATTAACAACTTCCTGAATCAACAGCGTAACTATAAGTAAACCCACTACCTGTATTAGTTATTGTTACATAAGAATCATCACAAAAAGTGTCCCCTGTCTTAGGATTTTTTACATCCATTTCAATAAATCCCTCTTCTTCTAATTCAGCTATTGTTTTGGTTATTGAATTACCATTTTCAGGGAGTATTAATGGATTTTTAGCTGCCCAATTTCTAGCCCCATCTTCTATATTTTTTATTTGTAAATCATATAAATCATTTCTACTATCTTTTAATATTTTGTCCACAGTAGGAATAACTATTAGCCCAAGTAACCCTAAAACAACTAAAACAGCTAATAATTCTATCAAAGTAAATCCTTTTTTCATTTTTTCACCTCAACTATTAAACATATACCTTACTATGTTTCTTTTCTAAATTATTTAACACTATAACAACTTCATCGTTATCATAAATATCTTTTACTTTATCACTATGTCTACTTAATATGTCAGCAATAACATCACCAACTCTAATGTTTTCATCTTTATTCAAAATTCTTGAATAAAATTGCATCATCCATTTTCTAACAACTTCATTCAACGCTAAAATATAACCATCTATAGTTTGCATAAATTTTTTGTTTGTTTGTTTTTGCTTATCATCATCTTTTTTCTCATATTCAATAACTTCTTTTTTAAACTTGTTTAATATTATATTAGCTTCTTCAACATCAACACTAATACCACTTCTCTTTTTTATTTCATCAATAAAATTTGATATTTTCTGACTAACAAGATCATAATTACAAGAACCACATAGATAATTTATTTCATCTATTCTTTTATTTAAAACCTCCTTTTTTATAACTAGAGAATGAATATTATTATAATCTATTTTATCAAAAACAAAATGTTCATCTTCATATTCCCAAGAATCAATAGGTTCGAATTCCCCATTATTGTTTTTCCCTTTTTTACCTTCAATCAAATGTGGCACTAAACAGTAAAAACTTATTCCATTTTTAATAAAAATATTGTATGCTTTACCATCTTTTTTTAAATCATTAGAATCAACTACTGATACCCAAATATTACCATTATTCCCATTAAAATTTCTTGTAGAATGAACACCCTGTTTTATTTTTTCATATTGTGAAAGAATTCCATAATTTAAAATACTTTCTAATCTGAAAAAATCAAATCCTATTCCATGAAAACAACCTAAATTTGCTTCACCTTCATACTTTTCTTTATACTTATCATACAATATTTCATCTATTTTATAGCTATAATGATCATTAATAAGTTTAGCTATATAAATCAATTCTTTTGATATATCAAAACGCAAAAATTTTTCTTTTAAAGCCACCTGAGTAGTTTTTCTAAACCTTTGACGATCTAATGCATCAGCGTCTTTAAGAATACTAGCTAGCAACTTAAATTTTTCAAATTCCATATCACTATTTTCAAGTTCATAATCATCAAAAATTTGTTTAAATCGTTCATCTTCTACACTATGCATGTCACAAATTGCTTTTAAATAAGTAAACTTTAAACTATCTTCGTAAAACGAACCAAAATCTTTACGTTCTTTTCCCATTCTATAGGCAGCACTATATCCGTGAATATTATCTTCACTATCATTTATTCTACCAATATCATGATATAAAGCCCCATCTAACAATATTTTTAAATCAATATCATCAATATTCAAATTTTTTGCAATTAAATACGCAAAAAAGCATACTTTTTGGGAATGATGAAGACCATGAAAATATGATTCAAATAATTTATTCTTTTTTACTCCATTTAAAACAGTTAATAATTCATCACAATTTGTTTTTTTTAAAAACTCATTCAATTCTGGATATACACTATCTTTATTTATAATCAATTGTTGTAAAATATCATCCATAAATTCTCCTATCTTTTTGTTTTCTGTTTTCCTTGTAATTCAGTTGTAACCAAAATATCATGAGTTACACTAAATTCTTCTTTCGTTTGCATAAAATATTTATTAGCCTGATTTTTTTCTTCTATTTGTGGATCAAAATAATACCATTCACCATTTATTTTAATTTTAATTGCGGAATGATTGTAATATCCCTCTATACTTTTACCAAAAGCTTTCACTATACAATACACATTTCTTGCTTCTATTCCGATCTGTGAAAGAAGATATATAAGCATACTAACATACCCCTCACACACAACTTTACCAACAGTAAAAGCTCTATAACTACTATTTATATATTTATACTTGTTCTTATAAACTTTTATAATTTTTTCATCATTTAAAATTAAATTATCCCTTTTTTCTAGTTCTTCTGTATCATAATCTAAATGATTAATAACATAATTATATAATACTCTTACTTTTTCTTCTTCTGACATACTATCAGAAATATTCTCCTTAATTATTTGATTAGCTCGAGTATATATTTCATCGATCATAGAGTATGTATAACAGAATATCTCACCAATACCTATTTTTTCTGCAAATAATAAGTTGGTTTGACAACTACCGATTGTTTCAAATAGTTTATTCTGAAGATTCTTATCTTTAGCAATGTAATTAAATAAACGATAATCTAAAATATTTATTTTTGTCTTTTTTGTATTTGAAATATAACTTTCCAACCACTCTTTATTTTTAATATTACTTCCTACAATAACAACATGTTTTAAATGTTTAAGTAAATTTAATCCCTTAATTACTTCTAAGTTTTGATTAGCAACTAATATTAAGCACTCCAAATTTTTTAAATTACTTAAATCTAAATTTTTAATATGATAATTATTTACAATAACTAATTGTTCTAGATTTTTTAATTCATTTAGTTCATCATAATCTATGACTATGTTATCTCCATATTCCCCTTGAGTTTGACCTAAAATATTTAATTTTTTTAAATTTGTTAATTTTGAGATATTTTTAGGAGAAGTTACTGAATTTATAGTTAAAGTTTCCAACCAAGATAACATTTTATCAGTAAAATAATTTCCTTTAATTTCCTCTCCAAGACGTTGTGATAATTCTTCACTAATAAATTCATCTAAATTATTAATGCTCATACCATCACCTCTACAAAAATTATACCACAATAAAGAAAAAAAGCACAATTGTGCTTAAATTATTTCTAATATTTTAACATCGTATTGTCCATTAGGACTAACAACATGAGCAATATCTCCTACTTTTAATCCCATAATTGCTTGAGCAATTGGAGATTCATTAGAAATCTTATTTAAGAAGGGATCTGCTTCCTTAGACCCAACAATAGAATATTCATCTGTTTCTTTATCATCAACATATTCTATTTTAACTTTAGTTCCTATACTAACAGCATCTGTAGCTGTCTTTTCTATAACAATAGCATTTTCAATCATTGCTTCAAGTTCAACAATGCGCCCTTCAACAATAGCTTGTTCTTGACGAGCAGCATCATATTCAGCATTTTCACTTAAATCACCTAAAGCACGGGCGTCTTTTAATGCATTAATTACTTCTGGTCTTTTTTCAAATTTTAAATGCTCTAATTCCTTTTTTAGTTCGTCTAACCCTTCTTGAGTTAAATATACTTCCTTTGACATATTAATCACCTCTGTGTCTTTTTCTATCAAACTGACAAAATGATACTACACTTTAACACGTTTGTCAACTTCTTTTTTATCTTTTTATTCTCATCATACAATCTTTAGTTAAAGTTTTATCAACAATCAATTTTACACGTTGTTTAGGATGTCTTACAATCTCTATATTTTCACCATCTTCATCAATTATTTCCCCTATTTGATATTTAAATGATTCTATATTTGGTCCAAAAAATTCTACAACATCCCCTTTTTTAAAATAATTTCTTTGTTCTAATAAAACTTCATGTGTATCTCTATTATAATCAAGCACAATACCTAAAAAATCCTGATTAGATATTTCTTGTCTACCATTGTAATATCCAAAAGTATAATCGTTTTTACCGTTAAAAAATTGAACTATTGAATCACGATTAGAACAATTATCTAATATCTTTTTATATTCACTATTATATTCATAATGTTCTTTATCATTACAATATTTATCAATAAGCTTACGATAAATATTAACCACTGTAGCTATATAATAAATTGAACGCATTCTACCTTCTATTTTAAATGATTCAACACCTAAATCAATTAGTTCAGGTAAACATTCAGCCATCGATAAATCCTTAGAACAAAAGGTGAATGGTTTCTCTCCTTCTATTTTTTCTTCATCATTAACCAAATCAAAATCCCATCTACAAATTTGACTACAGCCACCACGATTAGAATCTCTTGCTGTTAAATAATTTGATAAAACACATCTTCCACTATAAGATGCACAGATTGCGCCATGAATAAAATACTCCAACTCTATATCTATCTCATCTTTTATTTTTTTTATTTCATCTTTTGAAGTTTCACGAGCTAAGACAATTCTTGTAACTCCTTCTTTTTTAAAAAATTTTATAGCCTCTTTATTAATTGTAGATTGTTGCGTTGATAAATGTATTTCTAAATTAGTATTTTCTTTAGCCAATTTAATAATAGCTGGATCACTAACAATTATCGCATCTACCCCAATTTTATCTAATTGTTTTAAATACGGAATTAAATTTTTACCTTCTTCATTGTGTAAAACTATATTTACAGTAACATAAACTTTACATCTATGAGAATGTGCAAAATCTAAACCTTTTTTTAAATCATCTAAATCAAAATTCCCGGTATTAGCTCTAAGTCCAAAATCAACACCACCCAAATATACCGCATCTGCACCATATATTACTGCTATCTTTAATCTTTCCAAATCACCAGCAGGCGCTAAAAGCTCTGGTTTTTTTATTTTTTCTTTCATCTTACTTCACCTTATAAACCGTTTCTTTATATAAAAATCCCGAATCTGTATTTTTAAACATATTCTCTATTATTTTCTTATATTCCACTTTATTTTTATCATTTGCATTATTAAATAACTCTACTACTATCTCAAAGCAATCTTCATCTATATTGTAACTATTTAAGATAATATAATCTAAATTATTTAATTCTACACTTTCATAAAGACCATTTAAAATATTGCTAGAATAAACAGTAGTTCCGTTTCTATCATCAATAATTGAATACGATTTACCTTCTTTTTCAATATAATATTCTGACTTTTCTTCCAAATTGAATGTCTTTAAATAATTGTTAACCAAATGACGATAAGATGTAAATATCGAAACATAACCAAACAACTCTATCATAAGTCTGCTACTGACATTTTTTTCTATTTCTTTTATCTCTTTTAATGTTATGTCATTTGATAACCAAGTATAATTTACCCCGTGTTCTTTCCAATAATTAATTGTAAAATAATTATTAGTCATGTGTTCTTGATTCCAAACCAAATCTAATTCTAAACCTAACTCTTCTTTTAGGTTTACTATACTAATATCATAGTAAACTACACCCTTAATATTGGTTTTATCTAACTTTAACAAAACTTCTTTTAAATTTTCCAAGTCACTATCATGCATATTTTTATTTAAACTTACAAAAATTTCTTTATCAGGGTTCTTTTTAATAATATCTAACACTTCATCAAGTTTAAAATAATATGGCATATTCACACTTAAACCATCAATAGATAAAATATAGCCGTCTACTTTATTTTTTAAACGTTTAATCATCTTCATATTAGATGGAATAATTAGTTTTTTAGACATAACAATCACCTCGAAGACATTATAACAAAAAAAAGTAGATATTTCTACTTTTATTTTTAACTAACCTGTTTTTATTACTACATCATAAGTTCCGTTATTAAAAGTAACTACTATATTATTATTATTAGAAAGTGAATTAATAATGTTTTTATCAAGATAACTACCATTTATTAAGTCACTAACAGGAATTTCGAAAGATGACATATCTGCATAATTATTTTTGTTTTCAGAAACATAGCTTTTTGCGGCAGAAATAATGATTTCTTTTTGACTATCACTAACTTGTTTCTTACTATCTTTAATTTGATTTAATAAAGCTGGAAAAGCCACTAGAGCAATAAGCCCTAATATAACCACTACTCCAATAAGTTCAACTAAAGTAAATCCTTTTTTATTCATCTTTAACACCTACCTTTTTACTGATACTAATTCCATCACCAATATCATAAAATAAAGTTTTAAATTCTTTATTACTTTTTAAATAATCAACATAATTATTTAATTTTCGAACAAGGCCTCTGACATTTCTACTAAGATTTTTCTCATCCGCATGAACAAGTCCATGAAAATTTAAGTTATCAGAAACAATAACTCCATTATCATTTAAATTTTCTTTAAACTTCTCAAAGAACTTGATGTACTGACTCTTAGCTGCATCAATAAATATTAAATCATATTTATCATTAAATTCTACTTCAAAAGCATCACTTAAAATAATATTTATTCTACTATTTAAATTAAAATCTTTAATATTTTTTAAAGCTTCCTTATACCTTTCTTCATCTCTTTCTATTGTTGTAACTTTAATACTATCATCTACTAAAGCCATTTTGATTGCCGAATAACCAATTGCTGAACCAATTTCTAGAATATTTTTTATATTGTTATTTTTAATATAGTCTAATAAAAACTCAATTCCATCTTTCATCATAATAGGAATATTATTTTTATGAGCATAATCTTCTAAGTCTAATATTCGTACCATAAACCTTGACTCTTTAATGAAGCAACAGTCTGTGCATGTTCTTCATATGTTTTAGAAAAATATGTTTTTTTATTTTTATCAGCTACAAAATAATAATATTCAGAAATGGTTGGATTAACAGCTGCAGAAATAGAATCTAAACTAGGAAGACAGATTGGCCCAACTGGTAAACGCCCTGCCATCTGACTACTTCTTGTATTATAAGCATTATATTCATCTATTTCTCTTTGATATAAATCTCTTTCGTGTAGTTCTATTTTTGCACCATAATAAGTAGTAACATCACTACCTAATGACCATCCAGATTTTAATCTGTTATAAAAAACTCCAGCTACACCACTACGATCATTACTATTTCCAGCCTCTAATTCAATAATAGATGCAAGTGTTAGTATTTCATGAACATTATGCGTACTACTTTGAATTTGTTCCTTATAAGGTGATAACTTTAATGACATATTATCAAGCATCATCTCAAATATTTTTTTTACGCTATCCGTTTTATTAACACTGTATGTGTTTGGAAATAAATAACCTTCTAGTGAATAATAAATATTTTTATTTTTTACCGCTTCTGTAACAAACCAGTATTTTTTTATTAATTCATCTAGATAATTAGTATCTGAAAGTGTTACAAAAACATCTTCTTCTGTATTTTCAGTATTCTCTGCGATTATTTTAGCAACATTACGCATATTAATACCTTCTTTAAAAGTAAGTGAAACAACATTAGGATTATATGTACTACCATTTGATAAAACGCTAATTATTTCTTTAACACTCATATTTTCACTCAATTCATATTTGCCTGCTTGAAGTGAAGTAGGTTTATGTAACTTAACATAAACTTTAAAGAAAAATTCTGATTTTATTAAATGATTATCTTTCAAAGTTTTAGAAACAGACATATAAGTATTTCCTGACGTTACCTCTATTTCTTTTAAAGTTTCATCTTTACTAACTCTTCCTATTCCTATTCTATATACAAAACCACATAATATTACAAACAACAAAATAGCAGAAACTATAATTAACGCTATTTTAACTTTTGGTTTTAATCTACGCATATACAAAACGAGCTATTGTTGCTCGTTTCCATTTATACTTTCTTTAGCTTGTTGTTGTAATTCATCTAAAATAGTTTCAATAATTTTCCACTCTTTATCAGTTTCAATAGGAATTAAATTAGTATTTTCTTCGTCTGGATTATATATTGAAGCATACACTTTAGTATTTCCTTGTTCATCTAAAGTATTATCTGTATATACAATATAATTTTTCTTTGTTTCATCTGATTCAAAAGTAAATAAAACTTCGCATTCTATTTCTTTTCCATCGTCTCCTAATATTTTAAAAGTCATTTTATTATTTTCCATATTATCTTCCTTTCTCTTTATCTAAATATGTTTGTAAAATAATATTAGCTGCTAATCCATCTATTTTATCTTTTCTTTTTTTTCTTGACATATCAGCTTTTAACATATAATTATTAGCTTCAACTGTTGAAAGTCTCTCATCCTGCATTATAACCTCAATATTCAAGTTATCTTCTAAAAAACTTTTAAATAATAATGCTCTTTCTCCACTTTCACCAATAGTATTATTCATATTTTTAGGAAATCCTAAGATGATTTTTTCCACTTTAAACTCTGTAACTAAATTCTTTATTTTAGGTAACACACTATTAAACTCTCCTTCTTCAAATCTAATAATCTTTAGAGGAGACGAAATTGTATGTGTTACATCACTTAAAGCAACACCTATTGTTTTAGTACCTAAATCTAAACCTAAATATCTCATTACTGATTTATAAAATATTTTACCAATACTTCAAGTATTTTATTACGATCAAATTTAGTTATTTTATTACGTGCTTCTTTATGACTAGATATATACCCAGGATCTCCACTCATTAAATACCCAACTATCTGATTGATAGGATTATATCCTCTTTCTTCTAATACTTCAATAACTTCTTTTAAAGTCTTTATTATATTAGCATCAACAAACTCTTCACTGTCATAAATCTTTGTTTCATCCATCTTATCACCCACTCTATGAATACATTTTTATTGTACCATGAATTACCTTTTTTATCAATAAAGAAAAAAGAATTATTAACCAATAATTCCTTTAAGTAAACCAAATGATACAATCATCATTATTATTCCTGCCATAACAACTCCACCAATGGATGCAAGCATTGATTTTTTCTTATCCATACCAAGCAAGGCAGCTATTAAGCATCCAGTCCATGCTCCTGTCCCTGGAAGTGGGATTCCAACAAATAAAAGAAGCCCCCAATACTTTAGTCTCTCTATTTGATCCTTTTTATTCATTGCTTTTGTTTCTAGTTTATTTACTAATTTACTTAGCTTTTTTGTTTTCTTTAATTTATCAAAAAGTGGTGTAATAAACCAAAGAATTAAAGGTATAGGTATAATATTACCAATCAAACAAATGATAAAACTTTTAACACCCGATAGTCCCAAAAGTGATGCGGCTATTAATCCTCCACGTAACTCTAATATTGGCATCATTGAAATAATAAATACTAATATTTCACGTCCAAACTTTAAACTAGTTAATCCCCCAAATGTTGTTACAAAAAAATTTACTATGCTTTCTACCATGATTTCCTCCTACCTATTTTATCGTACTGATATTCAAAAAACTCATCAGTCATACCAGCTATATAATCTATAACAATTCTAACATCATTTGTTTCATTTAGATATTTTTCATTTTTATCTTTCAAGAAAATTTTATATATATCACTGTTCTTCTCTTTTTCTTTTACTTCTTTAAGCATCGCATCAAACACTACTCTAAACTTTTCTTCAACATATTTTATATCAATTTCAGTATTAGCTTTACTATAAACAGCTTCATAATTAAAACTTTTTAATTTATTCATAGCTTCGTATATTTCTTTTGACATTGCTATATAATTTTTATCAATACTATTAGCTATTATATCTTTTATAATAATGTTTATTATAGAATCATTATTATCCCCTATAATCTTTGATACATCTTTAGGAAAGTCACTTCTATTTATAATACCTAAGCGCATTGCATCTTCAAAGTCACGACCTATATAAGCTATACCATCACTAACCCTTACAACACATCCTTCTAATGTCATTGGCAGTAATGTATTTCCAAACTTTTTATCACTATAACACTTTTTATAATCAGTTAAGAATTCTTCTGGAGTTTTTTCTTTATATTCATATTTAGGTAAAAACTCTTCGCCATTATGACAAAGTATTCCATCTAAAACTTGAACACATAGATTTAAACCTTCACCTTCTCTTTCAATATTCATAAGTGTTCTTACACTTTGAACATTGTGCATAAAATTACCCTCATTATATTCATGACTAATTTTATCTAATATTTTTTCTCCAACATGACCATATGGAACATGCCCAACATCATGACCTAAAGCAATAGCTTCTATCAAATCTTCGTTAAGTGATAATGCGCGGCCAATATGACGAGCAATCTTACTAACAAATTGAACATGAAGCATTCTTTTTGTGATATGATTATTTTTTTGTTTAGTAAAAACTTGAGTCTTATCCATATATCTTGCATATGACATAGAATGAATTATTCTGTCAATATCTCTAAAATAATTAGGCCTGTTATCAGGAACAAAATCATCAAATCTTATCGCATCTTTATCTTTGCATGCATAAACAGATAAATTTTCCTCCCTTAACAATTTATTATAAATAACATCTTGCTTCATCATATCACCTTGTTTAATTATATATGTTTTATTTCTTTTTTGCAAGTCAAGAAAAAAGAATGTCAAAGACACTCTTTTTATACTATCCTAAAGCAGATATTGAAACTGTTATAACCGGACGGAATCCACAAGTTGCATTACCTGCTGTTTCAGCATATAACCCCTTTAATCCAGCGCCCCATTGTTTACTAGAATCATAAGCTGTTGATGTCCAATAACAGAATGTACCAGTAACATCTAAATTTGTTTTTAACCAATCTGGCATTTGATTTGTAACTAAAGCTGTATTAGAACCGCTTGGTGTCCAAGTTGTATTATTACTTGCTGCGGCAATTTGCTCTCCACTTGGTAAAGTAATTTGTGATTCATCTAGTTTAGTATATTTGAAAAGTTTAAATACATTAGCTTTCATTGAATATGGAACTTTATCTCCAGCTGGAGTTGTAAATACTTTATTCATAATCAAAGATACTTGTGAACCATTTTTTTCTAACACATAGAATACTAAGTTTTTAGTTGTTTCTTCATCACCTAAATCACATGTAAATTCGTCACCTAATTTTAAATCACTTAAATTTACACTTGATGCTTTTTTACATAATTTAATTGCTACTTCAGCAGTATAGCTTTTTGATGTTTCATTATAACGTAAATTATATTCTCCTATTGTCATCGTTGTTCCTGTTTGTGAAACTTCTCCATTTGATATTGCTATTATCCCAGAAGTTGGCTTATTTCCATTCATTTCTATTTTTAATTTACCATCTGGTAAGCCTGCTCCTGTTAAATTTCCTTCTTCATCTATTTGATATGTTCCATCTGGTACTGTTTTATTATCTAACCTTGCTTCTGCTACTGTTGTTTCTACTTGTTTTATGTAGCTATCGGCACTTCTTTCAGCTGCCCCTTTCTTCGCATTTTTTATTGTATTCATTACTATTGGTGTTGCTATTAGTGCTATTATTGCTAACACAACTATTACCGCTAGTAATTCGATAAGTGTAAATCCTTTTTTATTTTTCATTTTTTCTTACCTCCTTATACGATTTACATTTTAATTATACCCTTTTTTATTTAAAATAAACATCTAGTCATAATACATATTTTTGATGCTTTATGTACTTATACAACATTTTCTTTATAAAAGTTTAGCAAAAAAAACAAAGATACTTAGACCTTTTATAGTTCTAGTTTCTTTGTGCTTTTTTTATTTAATTTTATAATATGATTAAATATACCACCCACTTCACAGTTCAAATTTGAGTTATTAAGTTAATTTTATACTTTCTGTTTAACCATACTATCATTACCTTTATAATATTTAGTATACAACAACAACTACTCTCTGATATTAATCTCTTCTTTTATAAAATTGTATAATTCATCTTGAATATCTTCTATAGTTCTTATATTGTTTTCTATATTACATTCTATCGTTTTAAAATTATATTTATTTGCAATTTCTATATAAGCTCTTTCAGCATCTTTTAAATGATTAATATCTTTTTCGTTTTCATCTAAAGCTTCTTCCCTTCCCATGCGAAGTTTTGTTGCTTGCTCTACAGGTAAATGTAAGAACACTTTAATATCTGCTTCAGGAAGTTCTAATAAACTAAATTCTAATTTATCAAGCCAATCATACATAGCAAATCTTTCATTACTGTCTTTTATTTTTCCACCTTGGTGAGCCATATTAGAATATACATATCTATCTAAAATAACATTTACACCATTTTCAAGTAAAAATTTTATTTTATAAATATTATATTTTCTATCAGCCGCATAGTATAAAGCAGCTACTTTAGGATTTACTTTTGGAGCTCCTTCTGGAAACCAACCATCACAAATATAACTTTTTCCTAAATAAGGACCCCCTATTATTTTTCCTGTTGGAGATTGATAATTAGGAAAACTAAATTTTTCAACCTTTATATTATCATTATGTAAATTAGTTAATAAAAGATTAGTCTGTGTTTCTTTTCCGGAACAATCAGTTCCTTCAACAACAATTAATTTACCTCTCATATTTCTTCACCTTTTGAGGTTCTCTAGGTTCTTGCTTTTTTCCACAGCTCATTTTTCCTTCCGGACAGATGCCAAAGGCACATTTAGCTCCTGCTTTTGCAAACAGATGTGGAGCTACTTCTAAAACCAAATCTAACATTTGATCTGCAACTTCTTTAATTTCCCACTGCGCTCTATTACAGCATCTTTTTTCAAAGAAATTAATTAAACTTCTAGCATTCATTGTCATCACTATCTTAGTTTCACAAGCATTAGGTAAAGCAAATCTAGCATCTTCTAAAGCTTTTTTTGTAGCTGTTTTTTCATTCATACCTTCTTTTATATATTTACTGACAAGACATGTAGTAATATCAACATAAGCATCATAATCATTTACAATTGAATCTATATATTTTTGTTTTATTTCTTCATCTTGTTCTATTTCTGGAGGTACTATTACCTTAATAGTATCTTTAAGATCAACATATCTTTGACTTTGCTGTGAATAACTAGCGATTCTATGCCTTACTATTTGATGAGAACAAGCCCTACTAATACCTTCTATAACAAAAGTAAAATTAGCATGTTCGAATGGACTATAATGTCCTAAATTACTTAAAGTGTTTAAAAATCTTTCAATATCTTCTTCAGTCATTTTTTCTAATATTTCTTTAGCTCCAACTTTAGAATAACAAAGCTTTCCTGCAGCAGCCACAATCTCTTCTGGACCACCACCATTAATAGTTTTAGTATATCCTACTAAGCTAACTTTAGCATGTACATTTTCCATATATCTTACCTCCATTACAATATTATCATAAACGTTTGTTCGTGTCAATATTTTTTGTTACTTCTATCACATGCAATATGAGCTATATCTTTTCTATTAAATCCTAATTTTTGATAATAATCAAAAATATCTTTTAACATATTTCTACAAGTTAATTCATTATCACTATGAGAAAATTTAAAATTTCTCATTGCCTTCATATGATATAAAAGAGGATTAATAATATATCTAAGTGAGTTTTTAAACTGTTTTTTCTTCTCCATATCTGTGACATATTCTATATCTACAATAGTTAAATCCGCCCAATGTTTTTCATTAACAATTTTTTTATATTCTTCAAAACTTTTTTCTATTGCTTCTAAATCAAAGTCATTCATACTTTTACCCAACTATATTATTATTTTCAAATTTAATATCCAAAAATTTCTTACTAGCTAAATAGTCACACATATGAACAAATTTTTGATATTTATTTTGAGGTAAAGGTAAAACCACATTACCTTTAAAATCTTTGTTAAACTCCCCCATATGAGTTTCTATCATTGAACATAATAATTTTAGCTCCTCATCTGTTAAAGTTAACTTATCTTTGTTATCTTGGATTAATTTTGAAACAATAAGGGGATGATTTACCACAGTATATTGCCCATGAGTAAGTCCTGATTTACAACCATCATGCATAAGAAGTGCCATAATAATTAAATCTTTTTCATTATCACTAAAAATATTACCAATACAATTATCATTTAAAAGCTCATAACCAATTCTCACCGCAGCTTTAGTGTGCCTTACAAGTCCACCTTCTCCCAAAGCAAAAGAAGGATGATACTTTCCTGTTGATGATGCTGGTATTTCAAAAAAATAATCCGGTAATAAATTCACTAGCTGCTTCAAATTTTCTTTTAACTTTGTATTAAATACATAATCTATTTCTACTTTAAATATTTCTTCTTTGTTCATAATTACCTCCTAAAAACTCTACCAATATTTGATTAGACGTATAAATATACTTTGAATTTATAAATATATTATCTTTATCTTCAAACAACTTTTCTTCTAATTTTAATCTGTTTATAACATCTAAACTATCAATATCTATTTTATATTTATTATAAAAGTCTTTTTTATTAATTCCTTTAAGTTTTCTAAATCCTAAAATAAATTCATTTTCAACCTTTGTATTAAAGTCCACTTCTTCCTCACTAAAACGATAATTACCATCAAAATATTTGTTTATACTTCTTGTATTGTCATATCGAATATTATCTATATATCCACTAGCACCTACTCCAAAACCATAATATTTTTCATTATTCCAATAAGTTAAATTATGTTTTGATTCAAAATTAGGTTTAGCAAAATTACTTATCTCATAGTGATCATATCCATTATCTTTTAATACCCTGCAAATGTATTTATACATATCTAAATCAAGTTTTTCATCAATATTTTTTTCATTATTTATATATAATTTTGTATGTGGTTCTATTATAAGAGAGTATGTTGATATGTGAGGAATATTTAAACTTAAAAAGAATTCTAAGTCAAGTTTTAAATCATCTATACTTTGATGGGGTAAAGCATAGATCAAATCAATGTTAATGTTACTAATACCTTCCTGTTTTAATAAATTAATAACCCTAGCTACATCATCTTTAGAGTGGTGACGATCTAAAAATTTAATATTTTTTTCAACAATGCTTTCTACACCGATACTTACTCTATTTATACCATATTCTTTTAATAATTTTATCTTATCTAAATCTAAAGTTTCTACATTAGCTTCAATCGTATATTCATAATTATCATTTAATCTTAACTCTTTTATTATATTCAATAAAATTTTTAATTCATCATAATCAAGTGACGTTGGTGTTCCACCACCTATATATATAGTGTTTAATTTTTCACCTTTATAATTTAGATTTATTTCTTTTCGTAATTGTTCTAAATATTTTAAAATCCATTTTTTTTGATAATAAAATTTGCAGAAATCACAATAAGAACAAATTGTTTTACAAAATGGAATATGGATATAACACGACTTCATAAACATTCTCTTTTCTACAAATATTATAACAAAATGATTATTCATAAGCAAATATAATAGTACATATTAAAAAAATATGATAAAATGAAATAAGGAAGTGTTATGTATGGATAAGATTGCAAGGCTTAAAAAACTTAAAGAAGCGCTTAGACAGGCAGATGCAAATATTAGCTTTGAAGAAGTAAGTGTTGACATTAAAACAAAAACCGAAGACAATAACAAAAAAAAGACTAAAATTAAGGATGGTTATAATGGAAATAGATCATTGGGATGATTATTTAATTGAAGGAACAGATGTTTTAAAAAATAATTTAAATATTACAAGCTTAGAAAAATTAAAAGAAACAGAAAGAGCTATTACTAGAAAAACAATGGCTACGCTATATTTAAAACCAATATGTAAAAATTTTGATATTGAAGATTTAAAAAAAATTCATAAATTTGTTTTTGGAAAAATATATCCTTTTGCAGGAGAAATAAGATTATGCACTTTAGGAAAAGATAGGACTAGTTTCTGCAATCCACAAAATATCACTAAATCTTTAGATGAAATTCTTAATGATTTAAATAAGATTGGAAATATTTCTTCAATTCCAGAATTAGCCTTTTATATTGCTCCTTTTTATCACGATTTAATTATGGTTCATCCCTTTAGAGAAGGAAATGGAAGAACAATAAGAATATTTATGAGAGAATTTGTTTTAGAGAAAAGCAAAAACCTTCCTTGTGGTCCACTAGATATTGATTATACTAAAATGGATAGTAAAAATCTTTTAATGGGAACAGTACAAAGATACATATATCCTAGCATGTTAGAAATGGAATTTATGAAAGCTATAGTTCAAAAAGAAAAAGAAAATAATCTTCAGAAATGATTATTTTCTTTTATTTTTATTTTCACTATATAAATTTAAAACCTGTTGATATAATTCAACTCCCAGATTTTCTACAGTGAAGAATGAATACAGTGTAGTATAACTTACATTAACAACATTAGAAAGTTCCCTTAGTGACAAGTTGTTTTCTATCGCCATATTAGCCATCGCTTGTATTTCTTCTTTAGTTGCTGTTTTATATCCTAAATTACCACTAGTCGATTTACCATCAATCCAATTTTTTTCTTTTTTAGCATCTACTTTCATCTGTAAGTTATATGGTAAAACAATCAATTGTTGCCTATTAAAATACCTAACCAAAGATGATTTAGATATTCCATGACGGGACGATAACTCCCTTAATGAAATATTTTCATTTAAATACTCATTAGCTATATTTGTTAATTCACCTATTGTCATTTTTCATCCTCCATGCTTAAAACAGCCAAGAATGCTTCTTGTGGTATTTCAACACTACCTACCATTTTCATTCTTTTTTTACCTTCCTTTTGTTTTTCAAGTAACTTTCTTTTACGTGAAACATCTCCACCATAACATTTAGCTAAAACATCCTTACGTACTGCTTTAACAGTTTCACGAGCAATAGCTTTATTTCCAAGGCATGCTTGAATTGGAACCTCAAACTGTTGGCGAGGAATTAATTTTCGCAATTGCTCAACAAAACTTCTACCACGCTTATATGCAAAATCCTTATGAACAATAACACTTAAAGCATCGACAACTTCACCATTAAGTAAAATATCCATTTTAACCAAATCACTACTTTTATACCCAATCAATTCATAGTCAAAAGAAGCATAACCCTTAGTTGTAGATTTTAACTTATCAAAAAAATCATATACAATTTCCGATAGTGGAATTTCATAATGAATATTAACACGTGTAGGGTCTAAATATTCCATAGAAATATAATTACCACGCTTATCTTGACATAATTCCATTATTGGACCTATATATTCACTAGGCACAAAGATATTAGTTCTGATATACGGTTCTTTAATATCCAATATTTTTTGTTTATCAGGCATTTTAACTGGACTATCAATAATTACGGTAGAATGATCAGTTAGTGTTACTTCGTAAACAACAGAAGGAGAAGTTGCAATTAAATCTATTTTAAATTCTCTTTCAATTCTCTCTTCAATAATATCCATATGTAAAAGTCCTAGGAACCCACATCTAAATCCAAAACCTAAAGCTTTTGATGTTTCAGGTTCGAACTCTAAAGAAGCATCATTCAATTTTAGTTTTTCTAACGCTTCACGAAGTTCTGGATAACGTGACGACTCAATTGGATAAAGTCCACAAAATACCATTGGTTTCATAGGTTTATACCCCGGTAAAGGTTTACTTGCAGGATCATCATCATTAGTAATGGTATCCCCCACTTTTACATCATTAATACTTTTAATACTAGCACATATACATCCTACTTCTCCAGGACCCAATTTATCAACTTTAACTTCTTTAGGGTTATGAACCAAAATCTCTGTAATATCATAAGTAGCACCAGTTGCCATCATTTTTATTTTATCCCCAACTTTAACACTACCATCCATCACTCTAGATAATGTGATAATACCACGATAAGGATCATATATACTGTCAAATATTAAAGCCTGTAACTTATTCTTTTTATTACCTTTAGGACTAGGTACTCTTTCTATAATTGTTTCTACCAATTCTTTAATACCAATTCCATTTTTTGCACTCGTTAAAATTATTTCATCTTCATTAAATCCTAATGTATCCATTAGTTCTTTCTTTACTTTTTCAGGATCAGCATTAGGTAAATCTATTTTATTTATAACAGGAATAATTGTTAAATCATTATCCAAAGCTAGATAAAGATTTGCTAAAGTCTGAGCTTCAATCCCTTGTGCTGCATCAACAACAAGAATAGCTCCTTCACATGCTGCCAAACTACGTGATACTTCATACGTAAAATCAACATGACCTGGAGTATCAATTAAGTTTAACATATAATCTTCATCTTTATAATGATATTTAAGTCTTACCGCATTTAACTTAATTGTAATACCTCGTTCTCTTTCAAGTTCCATATTATCTAATAATTGTTCTTGTTTTTCCCTTTCATCTATTGCCCCAGTAAGTTCCAAAATACGATCAGCTAAAGTACTCTTGCCATGATCGATATGAGCAATAATAGAAAAATTTCTTATATTTTCCTGCTTCATAATTTCACCTATGATTATTATACAGATTTAAGTGCAAATAATCAATTAAAAAATAGTTAAAATCACAATCAATTGATCATATTTTAACTATTTTTTATTTTATATTATCCATCATCTTATTACGAAAGATCAGATTTTAAGACAGTTATTACTGGACGTATACCGTAAGTACTTGCGCTACTATAATTACTTAGATTGGAGTAAGCACCACCACCCCAAGCATTAGTATCATTAGATTTATAAGGTGTTGATGTCCAATAAGCAGGTATTCCAGATACAGCATTTGCTGTACCATCCATGTTATCATATATCCATGCTGGTAAACCCATTATCATACTAACACCATCAAATGTTGTCCCTGCCGTTGCTGCAATCTGACTTGCCGTTGGTAATTTAATTTGTGATTGATTTAGTTTAGTCCAATTTGTTGTACTTGATGATAAGTATGCCTTTGCTGTTACTGCTTGTGCTGATTCATCATCATCCTTATGATTGCTTCCGTCTTCCGACCATGCAACTAATCCTTTATCATCTGGAATGTTATCTGGCGTTATAGCTTTTCCATTTGAATCAATATTAGCATTCATTATTAATGATACATTATCCTCATTTGTTTCTAAGACATAAAATGTTTTTGCATCATTATCTCCTAATTCACAAGTAAATTCATTTCCAGAAGCTAAATTATTTAAATCTACTCCTTCTTTTTTAGTACATAATGTTTTTACTGATGGTGTATCTGGATTTGTCCCACCACTTTTTGTTGCTTCATATTTCTTTTTATCTTCATTATATTTAACATCATAATCACCAATTGTCATCTTAGAATCATTTGTTACTTGTCCATCTTTTATTGTTATTGTTCCAGATATTGGTTTATTTCCTTTCATGTCAATAACTAATTTATTGTTTGGCAATCCTTTTCCTGTTAAATTCCCTTCACCATCTATTTCGTATGTTCCATTTTGGACTTCATTTCCATCTAGTCGTTCTGTTGCTACTGCTGTTTCTACTTGTTTGATGTAGCTATCCGCACTTCTCTCAGCTGCTCCTTTCTTTGATTTTTCAATTGCACTCATTACTATTGGTGTTGCTATTAGAGCAATGATAGCTAATACTACTATTACCGCTAGTAATTCTATTAAAGTAAAGCCTTTTTTCTTCATAATCTTTACCTCCTATACTTTACTACTACTATTACTGTATTAATTTTATAACAGCTAATTTTCTGTGTCAATAATTTTATTTATACAAATCCAATAAAAAAATTGCAACAAAATATTGCAACTTTTACATTCTCTTCATCAATGTTTTTTCAACAACACCAATTTGTCTTTCTATTTCTCTTCTTTTTTGAACAGCAACTTCATATGTCACTTCATCAGTATCCATAGCAAGAACACCTTCTTTTACAACTTTTTTAAAATCTCTTTTTAAATCAACTAAAAATTCATACAAACCATTTTTACCAGATTTAAAACCAGTAAGTTCTGGAAGAACAAAGTCTTCATGTTTATATAATTTTCTGCCATATAAAATTTCTATTATTTTGTTTGCCAAAGCATTATATCTTTCTACCGTAGTATGAAAATTTAATTTATTTTTATTATTTTCATTACCGATACTTTCAGTGTCAACATATTCAATATTATATTTTTTACATAGCTCTTTTAAAAACTCATTATATATTTTAATAGTACTATTAAAGACTTTCATTTCTTCTTTTCTCATTGATTTTGGAATATATAATCCTAGTGCAAAAACATCAGCTTTATCATTTAAAGATAAAATATTATTAAAATTTTCATCTACTTTATCAATAATTCTTTTTACTGTTGATACATCACTTAATTTATCTAAAGTGTATTTATAAGCCGCATTTTGTTTTTTATAATCTTTACCAATATTAAATGGATTATTCCATCCTTCTCTCATAATGTCATTAGCACCACTTGAATAAATAACTATAGGTTCTTTAGAACCTCTTAAGGTATCTGTTAATCTTATATCTTTATCTTCCTTACAAGTTTTATGCAACTTTCTACTTACATAACCTATTTTACCTAAATCTCTAGGTAAATGAAAATCACTCATAGCTTTTTCTAATGCAGAAACCATGCCATAAACTTGTAAATCTTTTATTTCTTCTAAATTTGGATTAGATCTTAATAAATAATTAATATGTTCTGTCTTATTAAACATTAATGAAAATGCATCAATTACAGTTGTTTTAGTCTCTTCATCTTTTAATTTATCAGAAATAAATTCAAGTAATCCTTTTTTTAACAAATTAGTTGTATTAACACCTTGAGAATCATTTAATCCGATAATTGTTAGTTCGTGATTTTTTTTATAATAATCTTTTAATCCATCTATTCTAGGTTCCAAAAAATAGTATTCATATGGATCTATTTTCATAAAACTCCCCCTCAATAGCGCCTATTATAACATTGCAAAACAAAAAAAGCAAACTATTTGTTTTCTTTAAAGACAAATAATTTGCTTATTACATAGTTTGCTACTATTACTACAACTTGTGAAACTATTTTAAATATTTTGTCATTAAAATGTAATAATGTCACAAATATAAACATAATAGCCATATCCATTAGTAAAGTTAATACTCTACCACCAACAAATGAACTTAATTCTTTAACAATATTTTCACTCTTGCTTTCAAATACAAATTTACGATTAGTAACATAAGCAAACGCTACACTTACAATCCAAGATATAATATTTGCTAATTGTAATTGCAAAGCACTATTAGGATTTAATATCGTAAGTGTTAAAACATAGTAAGTAACTAAACTTACTACAGTTGTTAAAACTCCAAATATTAAATACATAATTACTTCTTTATATTTATTAAATAAATCTACTATTTTTTGCATTCAGATTCCTCAGTTTCTTTAACTATATAAATTGGTCTATTCTTAACTTCTAAATATGTTTTAGCTAGATATTGACCGATAATTCCCAAGCAGAATAATTGAATACCACTGACAAAGAAAATAATACATACCATACTAGGCCATCCCGCTACTGGATCTCCAACAGTTAATGTTTTTACAATAATAACAATAATTAAAATAAATGCAATTAAACAAAATAACAATCCCATTACAGCAGCTATTGATAATGGTACCGTAGAAAACGCTACTATACTTTCTAAAGAATATAAAAATAATTTCCAGAAAGACCATTTCGTAGTTCCTGCTACTCTTTCGATATTTTCATATTCTAACCACTTAGTTTTATATCCTACCCAACTAAATATTCCTTTAGAATAACGATTGTATTCTTTTAATTCTAGAATAGAATCAACCATTTGACGAGTCATTAATCTAAAATCACGTGCACCATCAACTATTTCTGTTTTAGATATTTTATTAATTAACTTATAATAACATCTAGCAAAAAAACTTCTTATTGGTGGCTCACCTTTTCTTGAAACACGGCGAGATGCTACACAATCATAATCTTCATTTTTTAATGTTTCATACATTTCTTCTATTAAAGCAGGTGGATCTTGTAAGTCAACATCCATAATAGCAACATAATCTCCACGAGCGGCTTCTAATCCAGCATACATTCCAGCTTCTTTTCCAAAATTACGAGAAAATGAAACATATCTTACTCTTTCATCTTTTTTGTGTAATTCACGAGCAACATCTAAAGTATGATCTTTAGAACCATCATTTACAAAAATGAACTCAAAATCTACTTTTTTCATTTTTTTAGCAACTTTACATATTTCTTCATAAAATATAGGCATTGCTTCTTCTTCATTATAACAAGGTACAATAATTGAAATTTTTTCCATAAACAACCTCCATCTGTACGTATATTATATAACAAGATTAAAAAAAAAGAAAGTTTAAGCAACTTTCTTAATTTTTTCTTTTACTTTTTCTTGACTAATAAGTCCAGCAAGCATTCCCGTTATTATATAAAATGTTGGTGCGACTGTATTAACTCTTATATTTAAAAATGCTTGCAAAGCATACCCTACAAAAGCCATCATTAATATCCAAACAAGTTTATTATTACTTTTTATGCCATCAACAAACAAGGTTAATAATAAACTAAGGTATAATATTAATGAAAAAATTCCTTCTGTAATAAGAATTTGAAGATATTCATTATGTGCTTTATCATAATATAGTCCCTTATTATTATCAGGGTAAACATATCCAAATGTATCTATGCCAGAACCTAACCAAAAATACTTAGGTACTATTTTTAAAGTATTTTTCCAAATAGTAATTCTACCAGAACCATAATCTTCAATTGTTATATCTTTATCACCATTTTCTTTAGAGAATCCAAATAAATTTAAAGTATTTAGCATATCACCTTTTATTGTATAACTAGAAACAATCTTATCATTAAATACCTTTTTACAATATAATTCTACACCATTACTGACAACAATAAAGGTTAATACAAAGCTGACAAATACAATACCTACTTTTTCCCAATTAATTATGTTTTTAATTTTCATAAAGATAATCATAAAGATAAATAATATTATAAAAGAAAAGAAAGGACCAGTGGATTGAGACAAAATTAAATTAATAAAAAATATAATGCTTAACCAAAAATATTTTCTTTCACTTTTAATAAAATATAACATAAGAGCTAATCCTAATAACATTATACAATAACTTCCTAAAAAATTAGGATTTCCTACAAAACCCATTGCCATATAATTTACATCATTTAAAGAAAATAATTCTAATCCTGGGAATCTCAAAAAAACTTGCAATAAACAATAAACAAATTGCACAATTCCTATTTCAAATAGAACTTTTACACCAAAACGTATTTGTTTCTCATTTAAACTTCTGCAATTTAAAAACAACAAGTAATAACTTATCATCGTCAAAAGACCTTCATTTCTTTTATAAGCTCCCCAAATTGATGTGGATACATCAATCGAATTACTAGTAACAATCCCAAGTAATATTAACAATATAAATACAATCATATCATAATAATTAAATTTAACTTCTTTTTTTATAATTTTATATGCATAAATAATTACTTCTACCGGAATTAGAAAATATAATATTTGATAATAATAAAAAGGTATTGTTAAACCAAATGATTTTAGGTTGGCACATGTTAACAACCATAATGGATTTAATACTAACACAAAGATAATTAACACAAAATTTAATTTGCTTATTATTTTACTCATACCATCATCCTACCTTTTAAAGTATAGCATAAAAGCACAAAAAAAGATAGCAATTAACTATCTTTTTAATACTAGATAATATTATTTATTATCAGCTTTCCCATTTGCATATGAGTAAGTCTTACCATTTACTGTACAAGTAGCACTGAATTTTTTATCAGCTGTTACTGTAATTGTTGCACATTCAACTGTAGCACCATTATAATCAATACCTGAAGTTAATTTAGTTGCTGGTTCAGCACCACCATTTTCAAGCATATATTCATAGTATGCTGCTTCATAAGCTTTCATGTAACCTTCTACAGATCTCTTATTTGCACCTTCTTGAGCTTTATTAATTGTACTCATAACAATTGGAGTAGCGATTAAAGCGATAATAGCTAATACTACGATAACTGCTAATAATTCAATTAAAGTAAAACCTTTCTTATTCATTTTCATTTATTCTCACCACCTTACCTTATTTACATTCTTATAATAGCACAAAATTAAATTAATAGTCAATACTTTTTAAGTTTTTTGTCAAAATATGGACGTTTTTCATAGTAATTAAAAAAAATCACATTAAGTGATTCTTATTTATGCCAATAAGGTGTTGAGCAAGTATAATTTTCTTTATAGTATCTATTTATTGGACTTATGACTAAAACATAGTTACTTTTTAACTCTCTACCATTATTATAATAAAGTAATGAACATGTATTTAAAACAAAATAACGATTAACTTTTTTTTGTAACGCGAAACGTGAGAGTATTTGTTGATGAGGGTCCTGCATCATTTAAATTGATTGTTAATGTACTAGTTCCTTCGTCGTAAGAATATTGTGATTCTAATGCATTATTTCCGTTAATAGTCACACTACCTTTTACAAACTCTACTAAAGTTGTATTAATAACATCTTTAATGACCAAATTTGAATATACCTTATCTGTTTCATTTTTTAAAGTTATTGTGTATGTTAAATCTCCACTACTCCAATTTTGTTTGTCTGCTTCTTTAGTTAGTGTAAGTCCTTCTATCATATTTACCACTGAGGTATTAGACGTAACAGATGTTGGAATATTATTATATGTTCCATTCGCACTTGCAGTATTATTTAGTTCATTCATAAGTCACCTCCCTACAGTAATATATGAAATACCTAGGCATTTGTTAACAAAAAAACAGGCTTATTAGTTGCCCATTTTTTCTAAAATTAATTTTAATTCATTCTCCTCTTTTAGTAAATCTTCTCTTTCTTTATTAACAATATTTTCTGGAGCTTTACTTACATAGTTTTCATTACTTAAAAGTTTCTTTCTTCTAGCAATAGAATTTTCTAAGTTTTCTTTTTCTTTTTGAAGTGATTCTAACTCTTTTTCTTTATCAATAGAAGTATCAAACATATACTTAATTCTATAGTTTTTATTTGAACTAATTACTTCCACTCCATCCATATCACTATTATCTATTAAACATTCAGAAGCAACACGAAGAGATTTTAAAATTAAATCTTTATAATTACCTTCAAAATATACTTTTGAATTTTTTGGTATTTTATGTTCTAATTTAGCAGTTCTTACTTTAACAATAAAATCAATAATATTATCTAATTCTTTAGAATCTTCAAATACTAAATCTTTATTATATACTGGATAAGAACTTATCATAATTGATTTATCATGTACTGGTAACATTAAATATATTTCTTCTGTTACATATGGCATAAATGGATGCAACATCTTTAATACATCTGTTAGTACAGTAAGAAGTACACTCTTTGTTGTATTATTCAAATTTCCTTTAGCAAGTTCTATATACCAATCACAGAAATCATTCCAGATGAAACTATAAAGTTCTGTACCAACAACATTAAATTCATAATTATCCATATGTTTTCTAACCGTTTTAATTAGATTTTCTAGTTTTGTTAAAATCCATTTATCACTAATTGATAAATTATCTAATGTATAAGTATCTTTAGTTAAGTCTTCAATATTCATTAAAACAAAACGTGATGCATTCCAAAGTTTATTGATAAAATTCCAAGTTGATGCCACTTTTTCTTCATCATATCTCAAATCCATACCTGGCGCAGTTGATGTAGTTAAGAAAAATCTCAATGAATCACAGCCATATTTTTCTATAACATCCATAGGATCTACACCGTTACCTAATGATTTACTCATTTTACGACCTTGTTTATCACGAATAAGTCCATGGATTAAACAATCTTTAAATGGTCTTTGTTCTGTAAAATGAAGTCCTTGGAAAGTCATTCTGTTTACCCAGAAAGGAATTATATCATATCCTGTTACTAAAACATTATTAGGATAATAACGAGCTAACAAATCTGTTTTTTCTGGCCAACCAAGTGTTGAAAATGGCCATAAAGCACTAGAAAACCAAGTATCTAACACATCCGAATCTTGTATCCAACCATCACCTTCAGGTGGATTTATTCCAACATACACTTCTTCACCTTTGTACCAAGCAGGTATCCTGTGTCCCCACCAAAGTTGACGAGAAATACACCAGTCATAAGTAATCTCCATCCAGTGATTCATAGTTTTTTCAAATCTTTCTGGAACAAAATTAACCTTTGTGTCTTTATTCTTTTGATTTTCTAATACTCTATCTGCAAGTGGTCTCATCTTAACAAACCATTGTTTAGAAAGATATGGTTCAACCATTACATCTGTTCTTTCACTATGACCTACACTATGAACAATTGGTTCAATAGATATAAGTAAGTCTTGTGCTTTTAAATCATTTACAAGTTTCTCACGACAAGCAAAGCGATCCATTCCTTCGTAAATACCAGCATTCTTATTCATTGTACCATTAGGATTCATAACAATAATTCTTTCAAGATCATGTCTATTTCCTACCTCAAAGTCATTAGGATCGTGAGCTGGGGTTATTTTAACAACACCAGTACCAAATTCTGGATCAGCATGTTCATCTCCTACTATAGGTATTAACTTATTAACAATAGGAAGAACGACTTTTTTTCCTATTAAATGTTTATAACGATCATCACTAGGATTAACAGCAACACCAGTATCTCCAAATAATGTTTCAGGACGAGTTGTTGCAACTTCTAGATAGTCATTAGTTCCTTCTATAAAATACTTAATGTGATAGAATGCTCCTTCTACATCTTTATATATTACTTCTTCATTGGAAAGTGCTGTCATAGCTTCAGGATCCCAGTTAATAATTCTTTCTCCTCTATATATTAATCCTTCATTATATAAAGTTACAAAAACATTCTTAACAGCATTACTAAGTCCTTCATCTAAAGTAAATCTTTCTTTGGTATAATCTAAACTTAATCCCATTTTAGCCCATTGTGCATGAATATTATCTGCGTATTGTCTCTTCCAAGCCCATGCATGTTCTAACCACTCTTCACGATCCATTTCACGTGGTTTTATGCCTTGCTCTTTTAATTTTTTATCAACTTTAGCTTGTGTTGCTATTCCAGCATGGTCCATACCAGGAACCCAAAGAGCATCATATCCATCCATTCTTTTATAACGAATAATAATATCTTGAAGGGTTGTATCCCAAGCATGTCCTAAATGTAATTTACCTGTTACATTTGGTGGGGGAATTACAATACAGTATGGTTTCTTACTTAAATCACCAGACTCAAAATATCCCTTTTCTTTCCAATTTTCATATTTTCCATCTTCAACGCTTAAATGATTATATTTACTTTCTAACATAATATTCCTCCTATTAAAATATAAAAAACTCACATCCCAGATAAGGACGTGAGTTTACGTGGTACCACCTTAATTTATGTATTTCTACACCTTAATTATTTAACGCATAATATACGTAATATCCTATTTACTTAGATATTCAACTAGCTTGCTACCTTCAACTAATTAATTTATCTATTTCCACCAACCATAGACTCTCTTTAAAACGCTTTAGTTTACTCCTCAAGCTCAAAGTTTTTATGTGACTATTATATATCATTTTATTTTGTAATGTCAATCTTTTTATTTTATATAAGGCTAGATTTCAAGACAGTTATAACTGGGCGCACACCTTCGCTGCTTGAATTGAAAACGCCGTCGCTGCTCACGTAAGCATCGTTGCCCACGCGCCAAGCGAGGCTATAGTAGCCGGCACGAGAAGAGGCAGTCCAATAACCGTGTGTTTCTTTATCTGAATTATTTAAACATCCATATGTTGTACATGAAGTAGATGTTCTATCATATAGCCAACCATAACTACATCCACTTGTATTCCCACTTTTACATGTGGCACTTGCAGTAGTTGTTTTGCTGTCTAAATAATAAATATTATTTGCAGTCTTTTCATCCCATGTCGTATTTCCTGTTATTTGAGCTATTTCATGTGCTGTTATTAATCTTGCTTTATAACTACTATAATCTATTGTATATTTTGCATTGCTTGGTTGATTTGATTGATCCATTGTATAATTTGCTGGCGTTATTGTTCCTTTCCATGATGATGTATCACTTTTTAATTTGTCTAATAATTCTTTTGGACCTTTAGCATTGGCTATGCTACCACTATCATTTTTATATGTATTATTCCATGCTACTGTTGCTGTTGTATTATGATCTAAGATTAAATTTACTGTATCTTTTCCAACATCATTAAAGGCATAGAATTTCATACATCCACTCTTTGTTCCTGTTGTACTTACTGCTTCACTGGATGTACATTTTGTTCCATTATCTACATTAAAATATACTACTTCTCCATTGGCATATGTTTTTACTAATTTTGATTTTAATACTTCTATAACCGGACGAACACCAAAATAATTTGTTGTACTAACACCACCACTAACCACAAAGCCACCATAATTTACATACCATGCACTACTAGATGAATTACTATATGATGATGCGGTCCAATAACCAATCATATATACATTTGAATTATTCAAGCATCCATAATCTATACAACTTGTGTATGTTCTGTCATATAACCATCCATATTTGCATCCAGTTGTGTTTCCACTTTTGCAGGTAGGACTTGGTGATGATGTTTTGGTATCAAAATAATATACATTAGTACTACTTTTTTCATCCCATTCTTTATAACCAGTTATTTTAGCTATTTCTTGAGCCGTTATTAATCTTGCTTTATATGTACTATAATTAATTTTATAATTTGCATTACTTTTCTGTATTGTTTGATCCATCGTATAGTTTGATGGGGGTTCTGTTCCTTTCCATAATCTTGTATCTGCTTTTAATTGGTCTAACAAATCTTTTGGACCACTTGAATTACTTCCACTTGAATTCCATGCCGCATATTGTGTGGTATTATGGTCTAATATTAAATTTACTTTATTTTTTCCATCATCATTGAAAGCATAAAACTTCATACACCCTTCTTTTACCCCTGTATTACTTTGGGTTTCTGTATATTCTGATGACGAACATAATTCTCCTGACGTCACATTAAAGTATACCACTTCACCATTTTCAAATTTTTTACTAGATCCGTAATTATTAAATCTCATAAGTATCTCATTTTTTTCTTTATCGAACATAGCTTTTCTGCTAGCTAAATTTCCTAAAATTAATAAGATAAGTCCTAAAAAAAGGATTAGCATTGCATAAACAACACTACTTATTGCAAAACCCTTATTATTCTTCATAAGTCACCTCTATTATCATTACTATAACCATTATATAATATTTTAATAAAAAAAAAAAGAATTTAAACGAATTCTTTTGTACATACATATTTTTATTATTTACATAAACTATTATAGGTGATTTTATGTATAATAATAATTGGTTTAGAAATCGTGGTAAATGGTGTCTTTGTTCTTGTATACTAGCAATTATTTTAATCTATCAAATAATTATTACTTTTTTCATTTTAACACGATTTAATATTCTCCTAATTCTTATCTTCCTTGTTTTATTTTGTTTTTCCTTCTTCAGAATAATATGGTGAAATAATCATTTCTGTTTTGTATACCAAATCTACCATCTTTCCCACCTTTTTAGTATTTTCATATTCATTATTATCTAATTCAACCTTATCAGGTAATGCCATTAAAATAAATAATAGTTTTTGCTCTTCTCTCAAAAGAGGATAATTTTTTTCATATCTTTTTAGTATTTCAGTAAATTCAAAATCAAGACCCACTTTTTTATACAGTTTATAAAGATCAAATATTGGCATATCCACTTTAGCTTTTTCCCAACTAATTAAATAAGAATTATTATTTCTTAAAAAATGACTTAAATCAAGATTGTTGTGAAGAACAACCAATCTTTTTTTATTAGTTTTTTTTACTATTTCATACCACTCTTTTAATTCATGTTCAGCGTACTTTAACGAAGCAAATATTTTACTTATATTTCTAGCTAGTAAATACTCACTTGGACTAGGATAAACCTTTGTATCAATAATATTTATTAAATCGTTATAATAACTATTTAAATAAATTATGTTATTAGAAATATCTTCATATATTTCTTTATAATCATCTTCTGTTATTTCTTTAAAATGTGTAGTCTTATTATGTAATAACGCAACCAAGTCAATTAAATCAATTATTTTTTGTTCATCAGGTATATCATACTGCTCTATATATTCCATTATTTGATAATCATCACTACTACTATTAATAGTACGCGGGTAATAATTAAAATTTCTAGAAGCTAGATAATTATAAATTTTTAAATCTTTATTAAGCTTTTCTTTTATAACAAATTTTTTGTCATCAGTATCAATAATAACCGTTCTACCTTCTTTTGTGTACCTAAGAGGTTTTATTGAATACTCCCTTAATAAATCATTAATTTTTTTCATTTGATAAACTAGGAATTATTATTTTATCTCCAATATTAATTTCATTAACATTATTATATTTTTCTAATATTTCTTTAGATACTGAATATTTTTGAATAATGTTTTCTAAATTATCTCCTTCACGAACAATATATACTTTATATGTTTTATATGTTTCAGTAGTATCAGTAAAATTACCAAAAATTGATTTAACACTACTTATATCTTCATCTTCAATACATCTTTCTTTTTCTAAAGTTTCCATATCATCACTTTCTCTTTCTAAATCTTTTTCTAATTCTTCAATTGAATTTGTTTTAATTTCAATAGAATCTACTCTGTCTGCAGGATTATCATCTATTTTTATTTCTTCTAAATCTGGTTCTATTTCTTTTTTTTCCTCTAAACGGTCTATTAAAACATCAATACTAATTTTTAATATATTTGAATTAATAACTTCATAATAAAAATCATCTATATCAATCTTTACATTATCTAAAATATATCTGGAATCTATATTAATGTCACACGGTAATTCAAATTTAAACACCTCCGTATTAGTACTTACATCAGATATTTTATATTCACCATTTATATAAAATTTACCACTTATAAGGTTATTATCACTTACTTTAAGATCGTGTTCTAAAGATATACTTGTTATTTCAAATACATTATCATTAAATAACATTTCTTTATTAAAAGGTATTATTTTTTTCATAACTTCCTCCTGTTCATTAAATTTATATGACAAAAAAAAGCAATTATGTTACTTAATCACTTTTTTTACTAATTTCTTTCCTGTTTTTATTATTGATCTATAATCACTTTTTTGATCTGCATCTATTTCTTTTTGCATTTTCTTATTACACATATGAATGGCAATTATTCTTTCACGTGTTTTCTCATCTTCGAATAACTGAGGAACTTCTTCAATAATTCTTTTGCAACTAATAAAATAAAATTCATCTAGTATTAGTCCCGGAACAAAGTCATTTAGAAAAGTCTCATCATCACACAATAACGATTGCAAAACTAAATAATCCATCTCTAATGATGTAAATAATACTTTCATACTACCGGCATCAAAAATATCATATTTGTCTTTAAATGAAGTTCTTCGTTTTTCAAATTCTTTATACAAAAATTCATGCCAACAAAAGTAACGCACTTCTGCCACATTAGTTAATCTAATAAAATCATTTGCTAAATCTGATTGTCCATGATACCTAAGATAATCAGCTAATTCTATCAAATTTTTCCTCATTTTTTCACTAACAAATCCACCCAAATTACAATCTGCTAAAAAATGATCAACCATCTCTAAAAAGGCGGGGGTTAATACATTTTTATCTAAATATATTCTTACATCATCCGCAAAGCAAATAGCTTGTAATAACTTTTTATTATAATATTTTTCCATATTTACCTCTTAATTAAATTTTTAAACAATTCCATATAATTATTAAAACTTACATAATTTATTCTTTCTTTTATTTCATTAGGAATTTCTTCTAAATCTTTAGTATTATCTTCTGGTATATAAATCGTTTTAATTCCGCTTCTCAAAGCTCCAATACTTTTTTCTTTTAGTCCACCTATTGCAAGTATATTACCTCGTAAAGTTATTTCTCCAGTATAAGCTAAACTTGAATCTACTATACGATTTGATAAAGAAGAAATAATTGCCGTTGTAATAGCTATTCCAGCACTTGGCCCATCTTTAGGAACAGAACCATCAGGAATATGAATATGTATATCATTTTTAATAAATTTTTCACTATCTATACCAAAAGTACTAGCGTTTGATCTTACATAACTAAGCGCTATTTGAGCACTCTCTTTAATAACATCACCTAAAGAACCAGTTAAAATTAAATTACCATGTCCTTTATAATAATTTACTTCTATTTTAATAATATCCCCACCAAAAGGTGTATAAGCAAGACCATTTACTACTCCTACTTCATTCTTTTCTAGTTTTCCAAAACTGTATTTTCTATTACCAAGATACTTAGAAACATCATCAACAATAACCACATCTTCTTTTTTATTTTTTAACCTATCTGTAATAATCTTTCTGATTACTTCTTCTAATTTACGTTCAAGATTTCTAACTCCTGCTTCCATAGTATAATATCTAATTATTTCTAATACAGAACTATCTAAAATCTTTATATCTTTAGCGTTGTGACTATCCAACAAACTAGGAATTAAATGTTTCTTAGCTATATCTATTTTCTCATATTCAGTATAACTATTAAGCTCAATAATTTCTAATCTATCTCTTAGTGGTCCAGGTATCGAATCTAAAGAATTAGCGGTAGTTATAAACATAACCTTTGATAAATCATACTCTTCTTCAATAAAATTATCAACAAAATATTCATTTTGTTCTGGATCCAACACTTCAAGTAAAGCGCTAGCTGGATCTCCTTTTATATTGTTAGTCATTTTATCTATTTCATCAATTAGAAATACGGGATTATTTGATTTTGCTTTTTTCATAGCTTGAATAATCTTTCCTGGCATTGCTCCAAGATAAGTCCTACGATGTCCCTTTATTTCAGCTTCATCATTAACCCCACCAACACTAATTTTTACAAATTTACGATTTATACTCTCTGCAATACTACGGGCTAAAGTTGTCTTACCAACTCCTGGGGGACCAACTAAACATATAATTGGACTTTTTAACATATCTGCGTTAATCTTGACTGCAAGATATTCTATAATTCTATTCTTTACTTTTTCTAACCCAAAATGACTTCTATTCAATGATTCTAACACTTTGTCTAAATCAGAGTTATCCGCTGTATACTCACCCCAAGGTAATTCTAATAACCAATCAATATAATTTTTTGTAATACCTACTTCTGGGGAAACTTGACTTAAAGATTCATATTTTTTTAATTCACTATTTAATTTTTCTTTTACTTTATCATTAGCTTTTAATTTTGTTATTTTTTTTCTAATAGATTCTACTTCATCGTCTTTGGAACTAACATCACCCAGTTCTTCTTTAATTAACTTTAACTTTTCACGTAATAGATATTCTTTTTGACTGTCTTCCATATTTTTCTTAACTTTTAAATCGATTTGCTTTTCTATTTCAAAAGATTCTTTTTCAGAATATATATCTTCTAAAATCATCTCCCCTCTTTTCATAGGATCAGATTCATTTAAATAAACAAGCAAGCGATTGTTGTCAATTAAAATATTAGGAACAACTATATCAGTTAATTTTGATAAACTACTTATATTAGGAACTAGAGAAAGAATACTATTACTAGTATAAGAAACTTTCTTAATATATATTTCAAGTTCTCTTTTTATCTTATTTATCATAATTTTTTCCATTTTAGAATCTATCTCTTTATCATCAATATTAGTTATAATAGATTCTAAAACTTCACTAGGATGTTTTAAATTTAAATATTCATTTACATAAGCTCTATTAATACCTTTTATAATAACACGTGTTTTGCCATTTGGAAGTTCAATCTTATTTACTATTTTAGAAACAACACCTATACTAGGTAAATCTTTTTCCGTAGGTATTTCTTCAAGAGGATTTAAAGAACTTACAACTAGTAACATATTATCATGAAACAATTCCGACACATCAATTATATTTTTGCTTAAATCATTATCAAATTCTAATCTAATTTCGTTATTTGGAAGCAATATAAGACCTCTTAACAAAATAACTGGCAAGTTTGTTTTTATCAAAAAGATCACCTCCATAAAATTGATTTTTATTATATAGCAAAAAAAATGAAAAGTCCATACATTTTTAAACTTTCCATTTTTTGTATTAAATTATTGTTTTCTTAAATAATTTTTAGTTTGCTTTTGTTGCTTCAATATTAATATTTGCCTCTTTTAATCTAGCATCAATAAATGTTTTTGCATCATCATCTTTTACTGCAATACTAGTTAATCCACAACCATTAAACATCTCAGAATATTGAGTTACTGCAGTAAATGTTGCCTTTGATAAATTAATATTTGTCAATTTAGAATTACCACCAAACATGTGCTCCATATTTTGTAACTTGCTAGTTTCAAAACTGCTCAAATCTAAATCAGTCAAATTATAACAGTTTTCAAACATATAACTCATATCTGTTACTAATTTTGTATTAAAACTTTTTAAATTTAAAGATTCTAAATTATTGCATTCATTAAACATCCAAGTCATATTAGTTACTTTTGAGGTATCAAAGTGAGAAACGTCTAATGATTTAACATTTCTTACTAAGCTGAACATTCTAGACATATCTGTTACTTTTGATGTATTAAACTTACTTACATCTAGTGATGTAAGACTAGAATCTCTTTGAAACATAGCGCTCATATTTGTTACATTTGAAGTATCAAAATTACTTAAATCTAATTCTGGCAAATTAAGACATTTACTAAACATAAAAGCCATATCGGTTACTTTCGATGTATCAAAACTACTTACATTCAACATCGTTAAATTTGAAGTTTTTTGGAACATAGCATACATAGTCGTAACATTTGACGTGTCAAAATTACTTAAATCTAAAGTAGTTAAACTTGAACATTCATTAAACATATTCCTCATGCTTGTAACATTGGAAGTATTAAAGTTTCCTAAATCTAATGCTGTTAAATTAGTGCACAATTGAAACATTCCTCGCATACTTGTCACTTGTGACGTATCAAAACTACTTAAATCAAGCGTAGTTAATTTTGAACAGTTATTAAACATTAAAGACATATCTGTCACACTTGATGTATCAAGATATTTTAAATCCAAACTAACTAAATTTGAAAAATAACTAAATAATCTAGATGAATCAGGATTAGCTTTTACTCCACCATTTTCACCTATATATACTTCATATAAACTATTATTATCTTCATCTTTATACCAAGCAATTACTTTTCCATCTCCACTTGCACTCGCATTCCAACTTCCTATTGCATCTGTAGGTACATTAGTGTTATTTACAAATATTATTTTTTCAACGCTACCTTTTTTAATTGGTCCATTAAAGAATGTTAATTCTGTATCATTATTTGTATTTCCAAGAGCTAAATAGTCTACTGGAGCATGACATTCATTAATGTCAGCTGTTTTTATTTCATCACTATTATACTCTTTTGTATAACATCTATTATCAAATACTAAAGCTAAAGCAATGTTTCCATTATCATCAGAATAAACTACTCCCGAAGTAGGTTTCTTACCATTCATTCTTTCTGATACTTCATCAAAAATATTGCCACTTTTTATATTTCCATTCATTCTTTCTTCTATTACATATTCATTTGCTTTAGACGCAAAATTACTTGCACTTATTTTATTAGCAGAATCCTTACTAGAACTTATTACTCTTGTTACTATTGGGGTTGCAATTAACGCTATTATTGCTAATACTACTATTACCGCTAGTAATTCTATTAAAGTAAATCCTTTCTTTTTCATATATTTCTTACTCCTCTCTCTATTATACATTCTAATTATACCCTTTTTTATTTATTATAAACATCCAGTCATAATATATATTTTTTGTGTTTTATGTATTTATACAACAACTCCCTTCCTATAAAGGCACAGCAAAAAAACGCAAAGAAATCTAGGTTATTTAAAAGCCTAGCTTCTTTGTGTTTATTTTTTCATTTAATATTATAGTATGATTAAATATACCCCCATATTTCACAAAAAAGAAAGGCACAAATAATTGTACCTTTACACTAATAATTAATTATATCTTTAAATGTTTCTTTACTGCCCTAACACTACCAAACATACCAACAACCATACCAATTATTACTAGCAATATTGACACTTCATAAATAAATGGTTCTGGAGTTATTAAACGTATAAATGGTGAGAATAATTGTCCACCAAAATGTTTGTATAAGCTAACATATCCAAAAGTTGTTGCAAGTACTGGAATTATTGAACCTAACAATCCTAAGAACAATCCCTCAAAAATAAATGGTATTTTAATATTTATATTAGAAGCTCCTACTAGACGCATAATTGAAATTTCTCTTTTTCTTGAAAAAATAGTAATTTTAATTGTATTAGCAATTAGGAACGCTGTTACCAAAATTAATGCGGCTACTACAATAATACTTATTTTTCTAACAACCTCAAATACAGATATTAGTTGATCAACCATTCCTTCTCCATACTTAACACTACTTACTAATTCTATTTCTTTAATTTGATTAGCAGTATCACCAATTTTATCAATATCTTTTACTTTTATTAAGTATGTATCTTGAACAGGAGTATCATCTTCTGTATAGTTTTCCATAATATTATTAAATACTTCTGAAGAAGCTTTCATATCATCCATTATTTGTGTTCTTGATTCAAAATTTACTTCTTCTATATTATCCAACTCTTTTATTTTATTTTTTATTTGTTCTAAATCTTCTTGTTTAGCACTGTTATCAATAAAAGCAACAATTGTAACATCTTTTTCTACAATGTTTGCAAAATTATTAACATTTTCAGAAAGAATGAAAGCAATAGCAACTACTAATAAAGTTATTGTTATACAAGAAATTGACGCTACTGAAAGAGAAAAGTTCCTGAAGACACTTTTAAATGCATCTCTTATATCTCTAAAAAGAATTCTAAATACCTTCATGTTTATATTCTCCTTCCTTATAATCTTTTAAAATACGACCTGAATCTAATACAATTACTCTTTTCTTCATTGCATTAACAATTGTTGTATCATGAGTAACCATAATAATTGTGGTTCCTAGTTTATTAATTTCTTCTAGTACTTTCATTATTTCCATACTAGTTACTTCATCTAGGTTTCCCGTTGGTTCATCGCAAATCAATAACTTAGGTTCATTAACAATGGCACGAGCTATAGCAACACGTTGTTGCTCTCCTCCTGATAACTGTGTTGGAAAATTTTTTGCTTTACCTTTTAATCCAACTAACTCTAAAGCTTTTATTACCTTAGGATGAATCTCACTTTTTGAGTTTCCAAATACCTCTAAAGCAAAAGCCACATTTTCATATACAGTTAATTTTGGTAATAATTTATAATCTTGGAAAACAACACCAAGTTTTCTTCTTAATTTATATACCTTACTATTTCTTAATTTATTTACATCAATACCACCAACAATGATTTTTCCACTATTGGCTTTTTCTTCACGGTAAAGCATTTTTATTAAAGTACTTTTTCCACAACCTGTAGAACCAATAATAAAAACAAACTCACCTTTTTTTATATCTAGGTTTAAATCATATATAGCAGTTACCCCTGTTTTATATGTCCTATTTACATTTCTCATTCTAATTAAATCCATATAACACCTCTTCTATTCTCCACCATATACCTCGTATGCATCTGTTACCAAAAAAAATGCATTAGGATCTATAGCATGTATCCCTTCTTTAGCAATAAAATATTCTTTAGTTGGAACTATACACATAATAACCTTTTGATTATTTCCCGTATATCCACCTCTACCTTCTAATACTGTAACACCATGTGATAAATGATTCAAAATAAACTTCTTAACACTAGTTTCATTATCCGTTATTATATAAAATGCTTTTGATTTAGATATTCCAAGCATTACTTTATCAGCCATAATACTTATAATATACATATTTATTAATGAATAAATAAATTTTTCAAATCCAAAAACAAATAAACTAACAGCAATAATTAAACCATCTGTAAAAATCATTGCTTTACCCATCGAAGTTTTAAAATATTTAGCAAATATTTGATTTAGTATGTCTGTTCCACCTGTTGTAAATCCTGACTTAAAAATTAAACCAAGTCCTAATCCAGATATAACTGCTCCAAAAACAATTTGAACTATTATTTCTGTATGACCTAAATTTACATATTGAACTAAAGGGGCTGTTAATTCTATAAATAAAGGATATAAAAGTGATCCAATAACTGAATTTTTTGTTTCTTCCTTACCAAGTAAAAAGAAACTTAATACTAATAAAATTAATGAACCTATCAAAACAACTATTGAAGGATTAATACCTTTAGTCTTATTTAAAATAACACCAATACCACCTACGCCATATACAACATCATTAGGAAGAAGAAAAACGTTAAATGCAGAAGCAACAAGCATAATTCCTAAAAGAAATTGCGCATATCTAAGTATTCTTCCTTTTTTATAAATAGTTTTCATAATATAATTATCATCTATCTTATTTTTTCTTTTAAAAAACATTACTTCTTCACTTCCTTCAAACTAGCATTAATAAATAGATCTATATCCCCATCTAAAACTTTGTCAACACTACTTGTTTCAACATTAGTCCTATGATCTTTTACCATAGAATATGGACACATAACATAACTTCTTATTTGAGAACCAAAGTTAATATCATTCTGATTTCCTTTTAGTTCTTTTAATTCATTATTCCTTTTTTCCATTTCCAATTGATAAAGCTTACTTTTTAATACTTCCATAGCTTTTTCTTTATTTTGTATTTGACTACGTTCATTTTGACAAGTAACAACTATCTTAGTTGGAAAGTGAGTAATTCTTACTGCTGAATCAGTTGTATTAACGCCTTGTCCACCACAACCACTACTTCTATAAACATCAACCCTAATATCACTAGGATTTATTTCTATTTTAATATCACTATTTTCTATAAGCGGGGTTACATCAATTGAAGCAAATGATGTATGTCTTCTAGCATTTGAATCAAACGGAGAAATTCTAACTAAACGATGAACTCCTTTTTCATTTTTTAAATATCCAAAAGCATTCATCCCTTTAACAAACATTGTTAAACTTTTAATTCCAACTTCTTCTCCAGGTTGACTATCAATAACCTCGACTTTATAATTTTTCTTTTCACACCATCTTGTATACATACGATATAACATATTAGCCCAATCGCAAGCTTCTGTTCCTCCTGCACCAGAGTGAATTTCTACAATGGCATTATCTTTATCGTATGGACCAGACAATAACATTAAAACTTCAACTTCGTCTAATTCCTTACCTATAGCCTCTATATCATTAGAAATCATCTCAACTAATTCTTCATCATAAGATTTTCTTAACTCTTCAATCATCTCAAAGTTACTTTCAATTTTTTCTTTTAGATTCTTTACTTTGTCTATCATATCTTTTAATGAATTAGCAGTAGATATTATTTTCTCACTTTCTTTTTTATCATTCCAAAAATCAGGAGCTTTCATCTTTAACTCAAGTGATTCTATTTCTTTGGTTTTAGCTTCAAAGTCAAAGTAACCTCCATAATTCTTGGATTTTTTCTAGATATTTATTATAAATACTATATATTTCATTTAATTCCATATCTATCCTCCACTATGACAATATTATAACACGTTTATCACTTTTTTAAAATGGTTTTTATTGGTCAAAAAACACATAAGACAATATATAATCTTATGTGCTTATTTTCTAACTTTGTTTTGTTGCTTCAATATTAATACTTGAATCTTTTAATCTAGCATCAATAAATGTTTTTGCATCATCATCTTTTACTGTAATACTAGTTAATTCACAACCATTAAACATTTTATCATATTTAGTTATAGTGTTAAATGTTGCTTTTGAGAAGTTAATAGTTGCTAATTTTGAATTGCCATTAAACATGTGCTCCGTATTTTGTAACTTACTAGTTTCAAAACTACTCAAATCTAAATCAGTCAACTTATAACAATTTTCAAACATATAACTCATATCTGTTACTAATCCTGTACTAAAACTTTTTAAGTCTAAAGATTCTAAACTATTACATTCATTAAACATATATATCATATTGGTTACCTTTGAAGTGTCAAAATGAGAAACATCTAATGATTTAATATTTCTTGATAAACTGAACATTCTGGACATATCTGTTACTTTTGATGTGTCAAAGTTACTTACATCAAGCGTTGTTAAACTTGAACAAGTTTGAAACATAGCTTTCATACTTGTAACGTTTGATGTATCAAAATGACTTACATCCAATTTTATTAATCCAGGGCAGTGACTGAACATAAATGACATATCAGTTACTTTTGACGTATTAAAGTTGCTTAAATTTAATTCTACTAAACTCGAGCAATTTTGAAACATAGCATACATAGTAGTAACATTTGATGTATTAAAATTGCTTAAGTTTATTGTAACTAAATTTGAATCATAATAAAACATATTTTGCATACTAATAACCTTTGATGTATCAAAATTACTTAAATCTAATTCTACTAAACTCGAGCATTTTTGAAACATACCTGCCATAGTTGTAACATTTGATGTATCAAAATTACTTAAATCAAGTGTAGTCAATTTTGAACAATAATTAAACATCGTTCGCATGCTTGTAACACTTGATGTATCAAGATATTTTAAATCTATACTTACTAGGTTGGTAAAATAATTAAATAATTTAGTAGAATTAGGGTTGGTTTTTACTCCGCCTTTTCCACCTATATATACTTCGTATAAGTTATTATTATCTTCATCTTTGTACCAAGCAACTACATCTCCTTCGCCACTTGCACTTGCATTCCATTTTCCTATTGCATCTGTTGGAACAAGATTACTATTTACAAATACTATTTTTTCAACACTACTTTTCTTAATTGGGCCATTAAAGAATGTTGCTTCTGTATCATTCTCTGTATTTCCAAGTGCTAAATAATCTACTGGGGCATGACATTCATTAATGTCAGTTGTTTTTATTTCATCACTACCGTATTCCTTTGTATAACATTTATCATCAAATACTAAAGCTAAAGCGATATTCCCATTGTCATCCGCATAAACTACTCCCGAAGTAGGTTTCTTACCACTCATTCTTTCAGACACTTCATTAAAAATATTTCCATTCTTTATATTCCCACTTAGTCTTTCTTCTATTACATACTTATTAGCCTCACTAGCAAAATTACTTGCACTTATTTTATTAGCAGAATCCTTACTAGAGTTTATCACTCTTGTTACTATTGGTGTTGCGATTAGCGCTATTATTGCTAGTACTACTATTACTGCTAATAACTCTATTAAAGTAAAACCTTTTTCCTTTTTCATAATATTTTCTCCTCCTTTTATTTAGATTTACTTTACTTAGTAAAGGTACAACAAAAAAACACAAAGAAATCTAGACTATTAAAAAGTCTAGAAACTTTGTGTTTTCTTTTTTATTTATTATTATAGTATGATTAAATAACCCCCCCCCAGGTTGGGTTTTGAGTTAAATTTTTATTTATCTCTTTAACCATACTATCACTACCTTCACTATATTAATTATACATAATTATTTTTAATCTTTCAATATTTTTTATTAATAATAATGCTTAAACACGTTTTAAAACAAAATAACGACAGTCATATGCACAATTATCTTTTATGTAATTATCCAAATTATCAATATTGTTAATCATTTTAAATAATTTATTATTTTTGTCACAAAATCCTTTTAAACGAAGATGTCCATACGACCAATCACCAACTATATAGTCATATTCTTTAAAATAATCAGTTATAAGATTTTCTACCGTATCCTTTTCAAAACCTTCTTTATAATTTTTTACTAATTCATAGTTATTCCCTTCGAATGTATAAGTTTTTATTCGCATACTATCACCATCCATATTTATTATATTTTATTTTTGTTATATTTACAAGTTATTGTGTTGGAATTGTAAGAGAATTAGAACTATTACTAATACCATTTAAATAATAATTAGGAACTGTTCCTTGAATTAGTTTAAGCGCTACAGGAACACTACTTTCTATTTCAATTCTATTTGTAGCAAGAGGAAGAATAACTTGTTCTGTTAATTTAATACATATTCTAACTTCTATAAGTGCATTATTTATTCCATAATTAGTAACCTTAGTAGTTACTTCACTTATTATGTCGCCAACCAAATTTAATTTAATAGGAATTGTTGGTCCTAAATTAGAAAAAAAAGCATTTTCAAATACTAAACCACTAGGAATTTCAAATATTATACCTTTTTTTAATTTATTGTTATTACTTATATAATCTAAATCAAAATTCTTAATGTCATCTACTTCCCCATCTTCAATTTTTTTTAATTCTTTTTGAATTACAGTAGTTGTTTCAGTTAAAATATTATTAACTATAGCGGGATTAAAATCTATAGTACTAATTTGATTATTCGAATCTTTAGTTATTAAAAATATCTCATCTGATTTTATTTTATTTGAAATATTTTTACTAATTGCTGAATTAATTACTAATGTAGCTAACTTTCTAGCTTCTAATTCCGCATAATTTAAAATAACTGGTGAAACTTTTTTATTAATAAAGTTAAATACTAAGATCAAACATACAACAAAAAATATAGCTGTAAAAACAAATATATTAGTTTTCCTTTTTCTATTGAATAATATTATTTTCTTTCTTAAGTGAATTCTTTTATTCATATAATCACCTATTTAATATTATGAATATTTTTCATAAATACGTTAAATATATTAATGGTGATTTTATGAGAATAAAAGAATTGGTTAATAAAAATATTATTGTTGGTGATGTAAAAAATTCTATTGTAGAAATTGCTAATATCATGAAAAAAAATAATATTGGTTTTCTACCTATCAAAAATGAGAAAAAAATTATTGGTGTTATAACTGATAGAGATATTGTCATAAACTGTATAAGTAACAATTGTAACAATAACAGTAGCGTAGAAGGATATATTAACAAAAATATTATTCATATTGACTGGAATAGAGAAATAACTGATGCTTTAAATATTATGGCTAAAGAAAAAATAAAAAGAATTCTTGTTAGTAACAATATGAAATTAGTTGGTATTTTATCTCTTTCTGATATTATAACTAAAGAAGAACAAAAAACAGTCGAAGCAATTAAAACAATATGGGAATTAAAGGATAATAATAAAAATATTGAACCAGAAGTTGATGAATACTATTTATAAAAAAGGAACGCTTATTTTTTAGCGTTCTTTTTTTCATTCTTTTTAATATTTTACATAGTATGTAAAATTTTTATAAGTATAATTACCTGCTTCATCCCAAGCTGTAGCTGTTACTGTAGCATTACAATAGCCATTTACACATTTACCATCTGTTTTCTTCCAATTTGCATCTTCACAATTTCCACTATCATCACAAAACTTTGTCGAAGTATAGTAATCTTGATGACCTGAAATATTAAATATGCTATTTCTTTCAAGAACGGCCGAAGCATTCATATTAACCAATTTAAAATAAGCTGAACAATCACCTGTACTAATTAAAGTTGCATATTTTGTTGAATTTGATCCCTCTTGTTTAACTGAAGCATTATTTGGATTACAAGTAATTACTGGAGGTGTTCTATCAATTTTAATCGTCATCAAACTTGAAGAACTACAATTATTTAATCCATCACATGCTCTTATATAATAATTGTATACACTTTCCCATGATATTGTCCAAGATGTACTACTAGATGTAAATCCATTATTTGAATTATTATTTATCCAAGTAGAATTATCATGTGAATATTGATAATATACCCTTCCCACACCACTATCTGTTGATGAATAATTCATTCTAACATCATTATTAGTCCATGTATTACTTGTATATGTACCAACATTACTTCCATTATATAATCTTTGCCCTGTTATTGTTGGGATTGTTGGGGCCGTCTTATCTATTCTAATCCATGTTGATTTTTGTGCTGAACAGTTTCCTACTTTATCACATACCCTTATATAAGCTAATTGATTTCTTTCAGCTGAGAAATTATCTGTTGTAACAGTATTACCACTTATTGTTGCATTATCTGTTATCCATCCTGTATTTGATTTGTATGAATATTGTTCTTTTCCTATTCCTGATCCATTTTCTGTAACTGTAAGTGTTACTTTAAAATTATAATTTACCCAATTACCTTTTGTTGGATTACTTATTGCTGTAATTGTTGGTGCTTTTTTATCATAATAAACATTTACATTTTTACTACATGTATT